>NZ_JBVIIT010000036.1:0-80205 GCF_055569615.1 Streptomyces sp. NPDC031379
CGGCAGCAACGGCTCGATCACCGACCACGCGGCATCAGATATCTCCCCATCCCTCACGACCAGTCCAACGATCGGATGATCGGAAAGACACTCCCCTAGGGCCCGGTAGTTCACTCCGGCTTGCTCGATCATGTCGTCCATCGCGAACGCGGGCGACAGCAGCCCGGCGTTCTTTCCGTAGGCGCGGCCCAGGCTGGTGATGCCGACGACGCGCTTGATGCCCTGGGCCTCGAAGGCATCGCAGGCCGGGCGGGTGAAGCCGAGGTAGTGCTCCTGGATGTCGTCGGCGCCAGGGTTCGGGGGAACCAGCCACAGGACGCTGTCGGCGCCCTTGAACGCCTCGGCAAGGGCCACGGGGTCATGGTGCGAGCCCTGCACGACCTCGGTGTGCTCACGCGTCCGGGGGGCCAGCCGGGAGGGGTCGCGGGCGATCACCCGGACCGGCTGACCGCTGTCGAGCAGCGCATCGAGGACCTGGTGGCCGATCCGGCCAGTGGGAGCGGTGATGACGATCACGGAAGCCTCCTGCAGTGGGACGGTTGCGGCGCGCCGGGCGCCGTGGCGGATCATCGACCTCGACGTTTCCGTTGCTAACGGTCCCATGTTACCGATGATTCTGCATAACGCTAACAGGGAGTTGTTATCATTGGAAACCATGGACACCGACCCCTCCGCCTCGCCGGAGAGCAACCGTGAACGGATCATCGCTGCCGCCATCCGGCTTCTCACAGAAGGCGGACGCGAAGCGGTGTCGACCCGCGCGGTCGGCACCGCGGCCGGCGTCCAGGCGCCGACCATCTACCGGCTCTTCGGCGACAAGCAGGGCTTGCTCGACGCGGTCGCCGCGCACGGCTTCGCAACCCATCTCGGCGCGAAGGCCGGCCTCGAGCCGACGGGTGATCCGGTCGAGGACCTGCGCACCGGCTGGAACCTCAACCTGGAATTCGGTCTTGCCAACCCGGCCCTGTACACCCTTATGTACGCGGAGCCCCGCCCCGACGCCATGTCGCCCGCCGCCTTGGCCGCGCTGGAAATGCTGGGCGCCCATATCCACCGGATCGCCGAGGCCGGCCGACTGCGGGTCGACGAAGCACGCGCCGCCGAGCTGGTCCTCGCCGTCGGCGGCGGCACCACCCTCGCTCTCATCGCCACCCCCGAGGGCCGCCGGGACCTCACCGTGTCCCATCTGGCGAGGGAGGCGGTCATCACCGCGATCACCACCGACGCTCCCGCCCCGACGTCACCAGGTCCCGCCGGTGCGGCACTCGCCCTGCGTGCCCTCCTCCCGCAGACCGGCGTGCTGACACCGGGCGAGCACGGCTTGCTCACCGAATTGCTCGACCGCATCGCCCGAGCGGCATAGCGCCAGACCGATGACATAAGCCGGCCGCCGGCGGCCAACAGAGTGGCCTCGATCCCCTTGCGGGCGATCCTGTGCCGGATGCCGCGTGTCGACAAGCATCGCCGCAGGTGGCCGTAGTCGCAGCCCTTGTCGGCGTGGAGCTTGGCCGGCCCGCGCCGCCTGGGGCCGCGACGGGAACGAATGGGCGGGATGCCCTGGACGAGCGGGATCGGGGCCTGGCTGTTCGTGGACGCTGGCCCCGGATACCCCAACGGTCAGGGGCAGACCGTTACGTCGGTGATGAGGCGGATCTGCGAGCCGTACTAGCCCCGATCGACAGGGTTCGGGCCTGGCCTTGCTCCGCGAGGCGGTCTGCACCTGTTGCCACGTGCTTTCCCACGTGGCGACGAGGACAATCGCGGCCAACACCTCACGGCGCGCTTCCCCGCGTAGGCGTCGTCCCTGCGGAACGGGCCCTGGACTCCAGCCCCGGACACCAGCCACGCACCCGATCGACCGACTGGCACCCTCGGTGAGGCACTTGGGCGGCAGACTGACCCGGACGGTTGAGTCACCGACGGTGCAGAATTGCGATCATGAAGTCGTCATGAACCACTCATAACATGATCAGACACGCGATGCGTACACTCTGCGCCGCCACCCTCGTGGCCGCTCCCCTCGCCCTGACCGCGACGCCTGCGCAAGCCCTGACTTCATGTACGGTCAACGGCCGTCCCGTGTCCGGTACGACCGTCAGTGGTACGGCCGGCCCCGACTACATCAGCTGCGGCGCCCTTGCCTCGAGCGACAGCGTCGACGGCTTGGGCGGGAGCGACTACATCGTCATCAACGGCATCGTTGCCGGCACTGTCGCCGGCGGCGCCGGCGGCGACTCCATCACGGCCAACGCCGGGACCACGGCGAACGGCAGGATCCTCGGCGACGCCGACGGCGACTTCATCTTCGTCGGCCCGAACGCGGGCACCGTCGACGGCGGACTCGGATCGGACTACTGCCGAGTCGCTTCCGGTAATCCCCCCGTCAACTGCTGACCGACCTGGGTTCGTCGGGCCGGTCCACTGCGACGCTCAGAGTGGCCGGCCAGCGTGCCACAACACACGACGTGGACGACTTCGGCGGCGCCGGGCTCGTTCGCAGCGGCGGATGATCTGCCCGGTGGGCCGGTCAAAGGGGGCCAGGCGGTTCAGGCCGTGGCGGGCGAGGACCCGGTGCACGGTATGGACAACCTGCTCTGCCCGCTGAGTGGGCAGCAGAACCGACACTGCACCAGCGACTGTGCCGCCCTGTCGTTTGCCTCGGACGCGGGGGTGGCTCACTGTGCTGTCTTCGCCCAGCCGTCCGCGAGCGGCTCGACCTGCTCGAATGCTCTGCTACAAGGGCCCTGGCCGGCTGTCGGTGTGCCAAGGCGGCCTGGTGTCGGGGGCACGGCTGTGACACGCTGCGGGAGAACCAGCCTGGTCTGGTGGGAGACCCCGCGCCGCCGAGTGGTGACAGGAGAAGCGTGGCCGGCGGAAGGTGCGGGTGGTCTTGCTCGGCTGTGAGCGGCGCCGTGTGCCGCGCGCTTGACGGCCTACTTCCTGCAGTGGGAGCCGACCGTGATGGGCTTTGCTCCCGAACGGTGGTTTTTACCCATGCCGTCACTCACCGTGGGCGTCAGCGATCACTTCGACCGAATCGTGGTCACTGTGGCCGGCGAACTGGACCGTGACAGTTGCCCGCAGGTCACCCGGGCCACCGACGTCATCAGCTTGCGCAACCGCACGCTCTGCCTGGACCTCGCGGGTGTGTCGTTCATGGACGCCGGCGGCCTGGGCCTGCTGCAAAGCCTGCACCGGAACGCCGGTGCGCAGGGCGGACTGCTGGAACTGTCCGGCCTGCAGGCCCAGCCGCAGCGCGTCCTGGAACTCACCGGCACCAGCACTCATTTCCGCGTGACTGCAGGACGTGGCACAGCAGTCCCGTCGCCCGCGCCCTGCTGCGATGTGACGGCCAGAGCGTCGGGCCACCGTAGGGGGCCGCGCTGGCCCTTGTTGCTGACGTGGGCGGCGAGAAGGACCTGAAGCCGGGCAGATTTCGGGCTCGCATCCTGCTAGGCGCCCAGGGGGAGACCGTGTCGCGTGCCGCTGGTCGTTGTGGCGGCATGGTTGAGGTGGGCGTCGGGGCTTGGCAGTCATCGGGGGCGGGCCCTCCTGGGTGCAGGTGGTGCAGGTGTATGCCTTCCCGGAACGAGGTGAGCCGTGCCCGGCCGGAGCCGGGCACGGTGCGGGCCCCTCTTCTGCGCTAGGCGTCCACGGGGGGGGGCGACGTGCTGCACGCGTCGCCGTGTCCAATGCCGGGTGTTCAGAAGAGACACACCTATGAGTGATCGCAGTCCGGTCATGGCGGTGTGCGCGTCTCACGGGCGGTCTTCGGCTTGCAGCTCGAACCAGATGGTCTTGCCTGTGGCTGTTCGAATGCTGCCCCAGGAGTCGGCGAGCAGGTCGAGGAGTTCGGTGCCGCGGCCGCCTTCCGCGTCTGGGTCGACCACGTTGCGCACAGGGCCGGAGGGCTCGGTGTCCTCGACCTCGCACAGCAGGCGGGAGTGGCGCAGTCGCAGATTGAGCCTCAGCGGGCCGCGCGTGTGCCGCAGGGCGTTGGTGACCAGTTCGCTGACCAGCAGCTCGGCGGTCTCGGCCAGGTCGTCCAAAGCCCAGTCGCCCAGTTGCGCGGTCACCAGACGCCGGGCTCGGCGCACCGATGTCAGTTCTCGCTGCAGGGGCCAGGAGGCGTCCCAGGCCGTGGCCCGGCCGCGCGGCGCGTCCAGCGGTCGCAGCGGTGCGAGCGTGCGGGCCCACAGCGCCCACTGCCTGGCGGCCCACGAAAGTGCACCGACATGAGAAGACCGATCTCCCCGGCGAGAGCCGATGGCGTGGCCGATGGCCTGGATGACCATGAGATCAGTCCTTTCTGGGCAGGCGGCGGAGGGTCCGCCGGCGAGCGTGTCGGGCGTGTGTCAGGCGCTACATGTAGCGGTCGTTACACCTAAAATATATACGAAGCGGTTGCTACAGTAAAGACCTGCCCAAAAGTGTCACAACGGACATCCGGGAGTTGTGGCCCTCACGCATCCAGGAGCCTGCATGCCTCGCCCACCCGATCCGGCCAAGCGGCGCTTCCTGCTCGACCAGGTCCGCGAGTACGTGATGCGCAACGGCCTCGCGGACCTGTCCCTGCGCCCGCTGGCCAAGGCCCTGGGCACCAGCGACCGCATGCTCCTGTACTACTTCGGCACCAAGGAACGGATGATCGCCGAGGCCCTCGACATCTACGAGCGCCGGCCCCTCCTGCGCGCCCGCGAACTGCTGAGAACCGTCGGCGCGCCCACAAGCCCTGCCGGCCTGCGCCGCTTCATGGAGGAGGTGTGGCAGCAATTCAGCGACCCCGACGTACGCGCCACACTTCCTCTCTACCTCGAGATCATGAGCGCCAGCGTGTTTCACCCGGACCGCTACGGGCCTGTCATGCGCGACATCGTCACCGAATGGACGGCCCTGCTCACCTCCGTCTTCCGTGACCTCGGCATGGGCCAGGACCGATCCCGGACCCAGGCCAGGCTCCTGACCGACGCCTCCGTCGGACTCCTGATCGCCCCACTCGCGGACGGCCACTGGGACCACGCCGACAAGGCCTTCCACGCCCTCCTCGACAGCCTGGAACCCGGATGGCACATCCCGATGTGAGGACCATGGCGTGAGAAGTAGACGCGCCCCCCGACACGATCCGGAGACCTGAAGATCTGCGCCGCAGTCTTGCCGAGATCAGACGAGGGGGACCATGCCATGGCACGACGTGCCAGGCCGACAGCCCCTCGTGCGACACCAGCCGCATCCGTGCGCAACCGAGAAGACGTCGTCGCCCTGTCCGGGCCGGCCCCGAGCCCGGAGTTCGATACGCAAACGCAAGGCCCATCGCCCCGTGGGCCGCGTACGCGGACCGACGAGATCCGTCACCGTGCGTCGCGTAGCTGAAGGACGTACGCCGCAGTCAGCGCAACAGCACGGTCCGCGTCATGCGACAGCTCCACGAGGGCACGTGACGCCCGCGTTCCCGGGATGCCCGCCAGAGCCTGGGTCAGCCGCCCGCGGGCAGGCGCCGTGGTGGTGTCGTGGGCGAGGCGGTCGTCGAGTCTGGCCGCGATCTGATCCGCCGTCGCGGTGTCGCTCGCCAGCACGCTCAATGCATCGGCTGCGTCGGTGTCGTTCCTTCCCTCCACGATCATGTCGATGAGCGTCGGGAGCGCATCGGCAACACCACGCGTGCCGAGCGCCAAAGCCGCATACCCGCGGACCACGGCGTCGGGGCTCGCGAGGGCATTCCGCAGCTGCGCGGTAGCTTCACCACCGGGCATCTCGGCGAGGCACTGAACGGCACGTTCCCGCACCACGGCCACCGGTGAGCTGAGGCCTTCCGCCAGCAGGGCCGGGACGCCGTCGCCCGATCGTGCCAGCGCCCATCGCAGGGCCCCGGCGACGTTCGGCTCCGTCTCGCTGAGTGCTGCCTCGACCAGGGCCTCCACCGGCACCGGGGCCTCGTCGACCGAGGAGAGGGCCGCGCGCTGGCGCGTGTCGGCACTCTTCGACCCCAGTGCTTGGAGGAGCGCGACGACCTGGAGGACGCCCTCCCAGCCGGCGGGGTCCGCGGCATGGATCCGGCGGAGCCGTGTGAGCAGCTCGGTCTCGGCCGCGATGCGGTCGCGCGTCTGACGGATGAGGTCGTCGACGAGTGCCGACGGCGTGAAGCCGGGATCGTCGAGGGCGCGTCCGATCTCACGCAGCGACAGTCCCAGCGACCGCAGGCTCTCGATGTGGAAGATCCGCCGGATGTCCTCGCCGGAGTACTCCCGATACCCGGAGCCGGTACGACCCGACGGGCGCACCAGACCGAGCGACTCGTAATGCCGGAGCATGCGGGCACTGACCCCGGACCGTCGCGCCACCTCACCGATCAACACGCCCTATCGTCCCTCCTGGCCAGACGCGCCGAGGGCCACGACGCGCTTCGCCTCCTCGATCGCGTAATCGAATCCGGCGGCCGGGTCGCGCAGCAGCCGATGTGTGGCGAGCGCGTGCGCGCGCATGCGCGGGTCGGGGGCCGTCGTCGCAGAACGAAGAGCCGGCACGATCACTTCACCCAGCGCGACCAGTGCCCGGCTGAGGCTCAGCCGCGTCTCGCGCTCACCGCGCCCGAGCTGCGTCGCCAACACCGTGGCCAACGCGGACTGCTCGCCTTCCGGCACGAGCACGACCGCGGCTCGCCAGGCGCTTCGCGCCACCTCGTCGTCGGCGTCGGCCAGGAGTGTCCGTGTGATCGCGGGCCAGGCCTGCCGGTCACCGATCTTGGACAGCGTGTGCAGCGCCTGGCTCCGTGCCTGCGCACGCTCCGAGCGTACTTCGCGGAGCAGCTCGGGAAGCGTCACGGATACAGGGTGGCGGGTGAGGGCCCAGGTCAGCATGTCGCGGACGAAGAACTCGGGCTCGACCGCGCAACGCTCGATGAGCTTGCCGACGAAGCGTGGGTCAGGCGTCATGCCGACCGCCATAGCAGTCCGCAGCCGCACGGACGAACGGCCGTCCTCCAACCCCTGGAGTGCTCTTACCGCATCCGTGTCCTGTCTCGTGATCGTCATCGAGACCACCTCCTCGGCAAGCAGTGAAGACCCTGTCACCGTGTCAAGGTCAAACAGGACCCGCTGCGCGGGCATCCGCGATTCGGCGGCGACGAAGTCCAGGGCGGCTTCGGTGTCGCCGCCCCCACCGCCCGGAAGTAGTTGCAGGCGCTCATCACCGCGTCCCGGGGGCGGGCATCGGGGGCGAGCGGCGAAGCGACGGCCTATAAACCGGTCCACCGAGCCGAACCGCGATGGCTGTCACCGGGGCGGGCGTGTCGTCGCCAGAGCGCCGAACGGGCCTTATCGGGTTGCCTCTTGTTCCCTCACCCCGTGACCATGTCACCGGTCTGCGACAGCGGTGTCGTGGAACGGCGACGCCGGGATCCCCTCGGTTCACAGCCCCTTCATAGTCATCAAGCAAGTACCGAGGAGCCGAAACCGCTTCGGCTCCAACGACTGGATAGCAGGGGGTCTTTCATGTCCGGCAACCGTCGCAAGGCATTACTCGTCTCCGCAGCCCTCGTCGGCGGCGCCATGCTGATGACGGCGTGTCAGGACGCGGACTCGGGCGCCGCGCAGGGCTCTTCGTCCGCCACTCCGTCCGGCGAGGCGGTCACCCCGTCCGGCTCGTCGACCACGGGCAGCAATCAGGGCGGCGGGAACGACTCTGCCGGGAACGACTCCGCGGGGAACGACTCTGCCGGGAACAGCTCCTCCGGGAAGGGCTCCTCCGGGAAGGGCTCCGGCGGGCAGGGCACGGCCGCCGGGACCGGCTCCGACGAGAACGGCAAGGCCGGCAAGTGCCGTACCGACGAGCTGGAGATCACGGCGACGGACAGCACCATCACCGGCGACCCCGATGGCACCGTCGCGGTGCAGCTGAAGAACCGCGGCGGCCGGGACTGTGCGATGTCTGGGTACGCAGGCGTCGATCTGAAGACCAACTCGGGGTCACTGTCCGCGAAGCGCACTGGCGAGCCGGCCAGCTCGATCATCCTCAAGAACGGGCAGTCGGTGGCCTTCGGCGTCACCTACCCGGTCAACACGTCGGGCGGCTCCGGCGTCCGTGTCACCGCGCTGCTGGTGACCCCGCCGAACGAGACGAAGACGGTCACCCTCCACTGGCCGGGCGCCGGCACGCTGCCGGTCACGGAGGGCGCCGGCTCCCCGGTGAAGGTCGGCCCGGTCGGAAGCGCCGGTCAGGGCGGCTGACCCGCACGCCTCAGAAGAGTGATGAAGACCCTGGGTTCTGGCCCCACCGCGTGAGCGGTGAGGCCGTCGGTGGGGTCATGCGGGATCCGCGACGGTGGGTGAGGCGGGGTTCGGGATGCTTGCGGTGGGGGCGTACTGGGCGGCCTGCGCGGCGAACATGGCGGCGTAGCGGCCTTGTGCGGCCATGAGTTCGTCGTGGGTGCCGTGCTCGGCGAGGTGTCCGTGGTTGAGTACGTAGATGCGGTCGGCGTGGCGGACGCCGGACATGCGGTGAGTGACGAGGACGACGGCCCGGTTCGGGTCGGCGAGACGGCGGATGCGGTCGAAGGCTTCGATCTCGGCTTCGGGGTCGAGGGCGGAGGTGGGCTCGTCGACGATGAGGACGCTGTCCGCCCGAGATGTTGAGCTGCGCCAGTGGGTGCGGGCGAGCCCCACTTTCTGCCATTCGCCGCCGGAGAGTTCGATGGCTCCGCGGAACATGCGGGCAAGCAGGCTCTGCAGTCCGTCGGGGAGTCTGGCGACGATGGGGCCGGCCCCGGCGTAGTCGACCGACGGCTGCAGGTGCTGCGGTGAGGCGCCGTGGCCGGGCCGGCCGAGCCGGATGTTCATCGCGGCGGTCAGGGGCCAGCGTTGGAAGTCCTGGGTGAGCAGGGAGACACGGTCGAAGACCTGGGACCGGTCGAGTTCGGTGATGTCCGCGTGTCCCCACCGCAGGGTGCCGTCCTGAGGCAGCAGCATGCCGGAGAGGATCTTCATCAGCGTGCTCTTGCCGGAGCCGTTCTCGCCCACGACGGCGGTGACCGATCCCATGGGCAGCGTGAGCGTCACATCGTCGAGGGCAGGGGTGTCGCGGTCTGGGTAGCGGTAGGTGACGTGTTCGAGGACGATCTCCTTGATCTGGCCGGGGACCGGGGCACCGCCCTCGGGGATGGTGCGGTGCGCCGCTTGGGTCAGGAAACGTCCGTGGTCGCGGACGTACAGGGACTCCTCGTGCAGCTGGTTCACGTTCATCACCAGCGCGCCCAGGCTCGCCGAACCGGTCCGCACGGCGATCACGGCGGTGCCGGCGACCGCGAGGCTCATGTGACCGCTCATGATCAGCCAGAACATGGTGCCGTACGTCGTCGCCATGGCCAGGCCGGACAGCGCGGCAGCGACCCACTCGGTGAGGGCCTTGCTGGAGGCCAGTCGCTCCTGCTCGGCTTCGGCGCTCTCGGCCATCTGCTGGTAGCGGCTGAGGAGGAAGCCGCCGACGGCATGGATGCGGACCTCCTGGGCGGCGCTGCGCTCGGTGAGCAGGTTCCCGATGAGGCGGCTGGCCCGCACATGCTCGATCCAGCTCATCACCGACACGTACCGCTCCTGTGCCACACGCATGGCGCCCCAGCCACGTGGGGCAGCGATGAGGATCAGCATGGGCAGCAGGGCCGGGTGCAGGACGGTGAGCACGCCGGCCGTGGTGATCAGCGAGATGATCCCGTTCAGCGCGGCCACGCAGGCGCTGATCATGCGGCGGGCGGCGCCCGGGCCGTGCTGGGCGATGTCGACGAGTCGGCGGAAGTCGGGGTCGTCGATGGCTTCCAGCTCGACGCCGGCGGCTGCGGCCAGGTATTGAGTGGTGGCGATCCGTTCGACGAGTGGCTCCAGGCGCCCGGCCCGCGAGGTGGACCACGCGGCGAGGGCGGAGTTGACGACGGCGATGGCGGCACCGGCCAGAAGGCCGGGCAGCAGGGCGTGCAGCCGCTGAGGGGCGCTGCCGGTTCCGGAGAGCAGGGCGTGCATGACGGCGTTGACGGCGAACAGGCCGAGGGCTGCGGTGATGCCTTGTCCCGTCTCGCTGACCGCTACCGCGATGAGGGCCCGGCGGTCGGCATTCCACGCCATGCGCAGTGTCGCTCCGACCAGTGCCGGCATGGAGCGGAGCGCGGACATCATGGTCAAGTCGAGTGCGGCGTGCTCGTGTTGGGACCAGCCCATGTCGTAGCGCAACGGGCCGCCGAACAGTTCCTGTTCGGCGTCGGAGACTCGTGGTTCGGCCATCCGTACGCGTCCGAAGAACCTCTTCACCTGACGCCTCCTTGGGTGGGCCAGTCCAGTGCCCGGTACGACGGACCGTGGGTGAGCATGTGGAAGATGGCAGTGGTGTAGGGGTGGCAGTCCGGCGGGGGTTTCTCCATCGACACCCAGAAGAGCCCTTCGTGCTTGTCCGGTTCGGCGTTGTGCGGTTCGCCGGTCCAGGACTGGGCCACGAACACAGCGGTGATCCGGTCCCTTCCGCCGGGCGCGTGGTGGTGGACGAGTCCGCAGAATTCCTGCTGTTCGGCGCTGATACGGACGCCGGTCTCCTCCTGCGCCTCTCGCCGGGCGGCATGGTCCAGAGGTTCGCCGGCCTGGAGATGCCCTCCCACGACGGTGAGCTGTCCCGGTGCCAGGGCCGCCTCGGGTTTCCGGCGCACGCACAGAGCGGATCCGTTCGCGCGCAGCAGGACCTGGGCCACGTCCGCGATCAGCAGGTGAGGGGCCTCGCTCATCGCCATCCCCCCTGGGCCAGGCGCTCGACGGTGCGCCGGCCGCGTGCGGTCACGAACGTGTCGCCGTGGCGGGAGCCGTAGGCGAGGGCGCCGGCTGCGTCGGCCGCGGCGAACACCACGAGCGCCTGCTCCTCCGTGCCGGAGAGGGGCCGCCCGTATCCCGTGAACAAGGCAGTGCGCAGCTCTGGGTGTTCCGGCCATACGGTGGCGGCGAGCTTCACGAAGTCGGCGACCAGGGGGCCCGGGTCGCTGTGCTCGAAGTCGATCAGCGCGCAGCGCCGGCCGTTCCACAAGAGGTTGCGTTCCTGGAAGTCCCCATGGCGGAGTCCGGCGGGGAGGGGACCGAGGGCGGGGAGCATCCTGACGATGCGGCGGAGCATGTCCGCCTCTGCGGTGGACAGGTGGTCACCAGCTTCGGCGATGTGCTTCTGCAGGCCGGTCAGTGTGGTCTCGACGCTGTGTGTGGCGTCGTCGCGCGCCTCGTGGCCGGGCAGTGCCTCGTGGAAGCAGCGCAGGAGTCGGCCGGCTTGCTCGTGTGCGGCGCGGCGCCGGGCGGGTGACGTCTCGCCCTTGAGAGGCTCGCCGTCCGCGGCGGTGAGGAGCAGGGCCAGCAGTTCGGCGGAGCTGTCCTTCAGCATGGGGGCGTGGGCGTGGCCGAGGCGTGGGACGGCCTGACGGTAGGCGCGGGTCTCGCGGGTATAGAAGACCGGCTTGGGCGCCACCTTCACGTAGTGATCGCCGGTGTGTCCGGTCACCTTCCACACCATCGAATCGGCCCGCGTACGCGCGAAGTCGCGCACGGCCTGGACGGGTCCCAGAACCCTGTCCACCCAAGATGCGAGCGGTGTGGGCAGACAAGCGAAGTCCGTCATGCCAGGTACCTCGTATCCGGTCGTGAACCGTTGGCGAGGTGTCCGCCGCAGCCGTCGGCGAGGCGAGCGGAGGTGCCCGGCGAGGGAGCGGTGCCTTCGAACGCAGGATGAACGAGCGCAGGGCGGCGCAAGGTATGCATGGGTGCTCCTCGAGGCTGGATGCGGACAGGTGATCGGGTAACGGGGTGTTTCCCGTCGCCGTCACGGGTGCGCGGGGGCGAAATCTAGAACGGAATTTCGAATAGATGGGGCTCCCCAACTGTGACTGAGGGCGCCGTGTTGTGATCCTGTGTTCGATCACTCATGTGGGTTCAGGTACTGCTTGCGGGGGATTGCGCAGCGCGATCATCCAGGGACGCCTCACGTCGTGACCCGGGGCGGCGCTCAGGGGGACCGGCTGATGAGAGGGCGCAACACGGGCACGCCGGAGCCGGCCACGGCCAGGCCGGCCAGCACGGCACCCGCAGTCGGCGCGCCGGTCAGCGCGGTCAGGCAGCCCACCACCTGCCCGATGACGAGCGCGGCAAGCAGGACGACAGCGATGTGCAGGGACAGGAACGGCGGCTCGTGCCGCCGCAGCCTGCCGGGAGCTACCCGCAGCTGAGGCAGCGGCCCTTCACATCCGATTCCGAGTAACGGCCGCGCTGGTACGGCCGGGAGCCGCCATGACAACGAAAAGAGCCCGACCTCCAAGGAGCGCACTCCGGTCGGCGGCGACGCCTCCGCCTGTTCCGGACGCGACGGCGGCGTCACCTACCGCGAAGGCGTCAACGTCGGATACCGCTGGTACGACAAGCGCGGCACACGCCCGCTGCGTCCCCAAGGTGATCCGGATCGCCGATCTCGTCGAAAAAAGGCGGGCGCCGGCCGATGAGTTTCTGCGTGATCGACAGTCAGAGATCATGGTCGGTGCGCCTCAGCCGAGAGTGCGGCCGAAGCGTGCACGGACCGATTCGCCCAGAACCTGGACACGAGACACCGAGGACCCAAAGATGCGCACCCTGATCAGCACTGCTTTCCTATCGCTCGACGGTGTCGTGGAGGCCCCGGGAGGCGAGCCGGGTTACCGAAACTCAGGGTGGACCTTCAAGGACGTCGAGTTTCTTCCCGAGGCCTTCGACATCAAGGGGCGGGAGCAGAAGGAAGCCACCGCCATGCTGATGGGCCGTGTCAGCTACGAGGCGTTCAGCCCCGTGTGGCCGGACATGGCGGACTTCGCCGACTACAAGGTCATGCCGAAGTACGTCGTCTCCTCCGTCCTCACCGAGGACGACCTGGTGTCGAACTGGGGCGAGACGACGATCCTGCGCTCGCTCGACGAGGTTGCCGCACTGAAGGAGACCGAGGGCGGGCCGATCATCGTCCATGGCAGCGCCTCCCTGAACCAGTCCCTCTCGGACGCCGACCTGATCGACCGGTATCACCTGCTCGTCTTCCCGCTCCTGCTCGGCGCGGGCAAGCGTCTGTTCAGCGCCACGGACAAGGACGCCCAGAAGCTGAAGCTCGTCGAGCACGAGGTGTACGCCAACGGACTGCAGAAGAACGTCTTCGACGTCGTGCGCTGATACGACTCCCGCACTCACCCTGCCGACGCGTCCCCGTACCTGCAGGTCAGGCCAGGTGGCAAGCATCGTGGCGGCGCCGGCACGTCCTCCCCCACGCGGTAGCGGGGGAGGGGCGGCAGTGCACGGCCGGTGCCGTGGCAGGGAGTGCACCGGCCTGTGGTTGGGCCGACCAAGGCGGTGGAGCGGGCTGCGCACGCCGGGCGCCCGCGCCTGATCACGGGCTGACACATACGTGCGGGGTGGGAGGCCTCTTCGTAGTCTGGTGGTGCTCGGGGCTACTGCGGAGGTCTGCCATGCCCCGAACCATCTGGTCCGGCGCCATCTCGTTCGGCCTGGTCACCGTGCCGGTCAGCGTGGTCAGCGCGACCGAGGACCATTCGATCCGCTTCCACCAGTACCACCTGGCGGACCAGGGCAGGATCCGTAACCGCAAGGTGTGTGAGCTGGAGGACCGCGAGGTCTCCCAGGACGAGATCGGCAAGGGCTATGAGCTGACCCGGACGCAGGTCATCCCGATCACGGACGAGGACCTCAGCAGCCTGCCCCTGCCGACTGCGAAAGCGATCGAGATCGACGCGTTCGTGCCGCTGGAGTCGGTCGACCCGATCCGGATCGGCGAGGGCTACTACCTGCAGCCCGCCGGCCAGGTCGCCGCGAAGCCGTACAAGCTGCTCGTGCAGGCGCTCAGCCGCTCGGCCAAGGTGGCCGTGGCGAAGTACGCCTGGTCGGGACGCGAGCGCCTCGGCCTGCTCCGGATCCGCGACGACGTCCTGGTGCTGCACGCGATGCGCTGGCCGGACGAGATCCGCGATCCCGCCGAGCTGCTGCCGCCGCCGGTCGAGGTGTCGGACGAGGAGATCGAGGGCGCGCTCGCGCTGATGGACACGATGACCCGTGACGACCTGCAGGGCGAGGAGTTCAAGGACCGGTACACCGAGGCGATCGCCCAGATCATCGAGGCCAAGCGGGAGGAGAAGCCGCTGCCGGAGGCGCCTGAGCCAGAGGAGCCGGCCCAGGTGTTCGATCTGATGGCGGCGCTGAACGAGTCGGTGCAGAAGGCGAAGGCCTCACGCGGCAAGGGCGCACCGCCCGCCGAGGTGCACGAGCTGCCCGAGCCGGGGGCGAAGACGGCCGCCAAGAAGCAGCCGGCCAAGAAGGCCGCGGCGAAGAAGACGGCCGCGAAGAAGTCCGCCGGGCGCCGGCCGCGCAGCGCCTAGCCGAGGATGCCCAAGGTGGCGTCAGGGCGGCAGTGCCCGCACGGTGGGACCTGTCGTCGTAGCGCGCCCAGGGCCTGCGGGCGTGCGGCGGGGCGGCCTCGGCCGCTTTTCTTCGCCGCCCAGCAGTCGCCGGTGTGGACGGCGTCGGTGTCGGCCTTGTTGAGGCCATGCTGGATCAGCCAGTCAGAGCGAGGCGGGCGACGGCGTTCGCCCTGGCGCCGCTCCGCCTGGCGCCACTCCTCGTCAGCGATCCACATGTCGATGAGAGCCCGCTGCCGGGAGGCTTCCTGCTCGACCACATCACGGGCGAAGCGCAGCGCATCGTGACCGCAGTGGCGTGCTGACAGCTCCGCAGGACCAGCACAAGGAAGCACCGTACGGTGACGCCGATCAGGACGCACCAGCCCGCAACGCGCGGCGGTCCTCGATTGCCAGGCGGTGGAATCGGGGACCGCCGCACCCACGTGCCGCCGGGGACGTGCACGTGCCCCGGGTCCAGCGCGGCCGCCGCCGCGAAGGTCACGCCGGGGTCAGCCGGTCGTGGCCGATCCCAGGGGCGACGGCTGCACCGAAGCGGGCCTGTCGTCGGCCCGGCGCGCGAACCCCGGGTACGGATCTTCCGGCCGGAATGGCGTTACTGCGGCAGGCGGTCGAGAAGCCACTGGCCGAGTTCGGCGACGATGCTGGTGTGGGGGGTGTTGGTGGTGCCGCACAGGAACTCGTCGAGTTCGCTGTCGGCCGGGTCGAGCGCGTCGACCGGGGTGTAGAGGTCGGCCTGGCTGGTGACGTCGCGGATGGCGACCGCGCTGACGGTGGGGACGAAGCACACCGCGGGGTGGTTGAGTTCGACCGTGCCCCCCGCCTCGGTGATCTTTTTGGCCACCAGTCCGTAGGAGGCGAGGGTGCCGCCGGGAGCGCCGTCGAGTTCGGGCAGGCCCGTGGTGGTGACCGACTTCTCCAGGACGCCGCCCACCTTGTAGCGGCGCAACAAGGCGACCTGCACGTTTTCGCCCTGGCTCTGGGTGTAGAAGGTGGTGCCGGGGAAGGGGCGCGTGCCGGTGCTCTTGACGGCGATCTCGCCGGGCCGGACGCTGGTGGCCTGGCCGTCAGCGGCGCCATTGGCGACCGCGATCCGCCGGGGAATGCGGGGCCAGCCGCCGACCTCCTGCAGCTTGTCGAGGAAGTCCTGGCGCAGCGGGTCGACGCCGACGGTGTCCTTCTCGTGGTCGTAGTAGTACGCCAGCATCTGCCGGGCCGCCGGGCTGCTGATGTACCGGTAGAAGTCGTTGTTCGGGTCCGGGGCCTGGCCGGCGAGGTTGGGGACGAACGCGGCGAACGCCTGCAGACCGACGGGGATGACCGCTCCGCGGTGGGGGCTGTCGTAGGAGAAGTACACGGCGGTGCCGTGGGGCTCGTCGTCGGCTTCCATCTTCGCGAGCGCGTAGCGGGTGAGGATGCCGCCCATGCTGAAGCCGCCGACCATCAGCCCGGCCCGGCTCTGCTTGGTCGCGCCGGCCCTGAGGACGGCTTCGCGGATGGTCTGCGCGTTGTCCAGGAGGGAGGCGCTGCGCTCGTTGAAGCCGATCAGCACCACGGTCCGGCCGCGCTCTCGCAGCTGGTCCAGGAAGTGGTAGCGGGGCCTGTTGGGGTTCTGCGCGTCGGGCAGGTCGTCGTTCAGGCCGTTGTAGAGGACGGCGTGGTCGCTCGCACCGAGTTCGAACCCGTCCGCGATGAGCACAGGGTCCGTGAACCGCTGGGCCGCCCCCAGGTGCACCCAGGCTTTCCCGAAGGGAAGGTCCCAGGTGTCATGGGGTTCCGGTGCCTGGACCGGGGCTTCGGGGGTGGCGGTGATCGAGCTGCTGAACGTCAGGCTTCCCAGGTACGCCTCGGACCTGGTCTCTTCTGCGGGCATGAGCACTCCTTGATGCTGCTGTTGCGGCGCAGGCTCCGGCCGACGGAGCCGCGTCGGTGACACACAGCATCAGTACTTCCACTCCATGTAGTCGATCTAGAAGGAAGTCGTGGCCCCTCACTCTTGAGGCGGCAAAGGCGGCTGCGACTGACCGGTAGGGCCGCGCGCGGTCGGATTTTGTGCATGCTGACCGCCGGGCGTGAGTCCACCCGGAACCGGGTCGCGACCAAGAAGTGCGCCTACTGTCGCGTGACCCGACCCTCCCCGTAGCCGTGCAGGTCCCCAGGCGATTTCGCCCTCGTCGGCTCGCTGACGTTCCCGCTGCGGCCGCTTTCGCCCATGTCCCTCTCTGACGCGAAAGAGGAGGGGCGGGGCAGGATGCGCGGCCGTGGCCGGGGATCGGGGCGCCGCTCAGCCGGTTGCGCGTCGGCCAGAACCTCCGCGCTCCTGCCGCGCCCGGGAGCGGTGGGGGTCGGCGCGGTGCCGGCGCGGTGCCGGCGTGCGGGGCACCGCCACCGGCCGGAGGCGTCCTGGGTGACGTCGTCGCGTGGTCACGTCAAGGCGGAGCTGCACCTGTATTCGATCGCCATCCTCAAGCTGGCCACGCCGACCGAGGCCAAGGCGTCCCCGCCTGAGGGAAGTTGACACCCGCTCGCGCGGCCGCCGGCAAGGCCGGTGTTCCAGTCCGGGCGCCCTCTGCTTGTCGCGGGGTTCGTGGAGGGCTGGATTCCGGACGGGCCGATCACCTTGGACGGCTGAATCCGGCTCATCCCGGGTCGAGCCCCGGTCCATCGGCAGGGCGCAACGCCTGAGCGGGGTGGGCTTCCGCGCTCACGACAAGCGGACCACGACAAGCGGACCACGACAAGCGGACTACGAGAAGCCGATCACGAGAAGCCGATCACGAGAAGCCCACCCGCTCCGGTCGCCGGTCGTTCTGTTTCAGTTCATGTCGCCGGCGGCGGCCGCCCCCGCAGGGGCCGGGGCAATGTCGGCCGTCACACCAATCCCGTGCGCCGGCCGCGAGCGCAGGCCTATCAGGGCCAAGGCGACGCCCGCGGCCGCGAGCATGCCGACGCCGCCGACGAGGGTGGATCGCAACGGCGGTCGTGCGGATCTCGCCTGCCGCCTTGCCCTCGCGCTGGGCGGCTGCCCGGGCCGCGTCGCCCTGGCGCGCAGATCGGCGAGCCCCTGATGCCAGCGGCCACTCACCCGTGGCCCCCCTCCTGTGCGCGACCGCGTCACCCAGAGGCTATCCGCCGGCCTGACAAGGGGACTTGGCACGGTGACAGTCCGGCCGCCCGGTGTCCAGGGAGCCGTGCGCCGGGCCGCCGCCGGAGTGCCGGACTCGGCGTTCTGGCCGACGGACCAGTCCACGACTTGTACAACCGGCCTCCGACACCGCACTGTTGGCCGGTATTCGCGTCCCTACGGTCAGGAGTCCCGGCTTGTCCTCCCACACCCCCGTTCCCGCGCGTGCCCACATCGTCGACCCCGCCGGCGGCTGCCCGCACGCCCTGAACGCCGACCTGCGGGCCCAGGGGCCCGTCGCGGACATCGTCCTGCCCGGCGGGGTGCCCGCAGCGGTCGTCCTGGGGCACGAGGCGCTCAAGGAGTTCCTCTCCCACCCCGACGTGGCCAAGGACGCCCGCCACTGCCCAGCCCTGAACGACGGCACGATCCCCGCGGACTGGCCGCTACGGGTCTTCGCCAATGCCCAGGGCATGCACACCGCCGACGGCGCCGACCACCGCCGGCTGCGCTCCCTCGTCGGCAACGCCTTCACCGCCCGCCAGGTGGAGCAACTGCGGCCTCGTATCGAGGAGCTGACCGCCGGCCTCCTCGACGACCTCGGCCGGGCCGCCGCAGAGGACCCGGACGGCGTCGCCGACCTGCGCACCCACTTCGCGCTCCCGCTCCCTATGAGCGTCATCTGCGAGCTGCTCGGCGTGGACCCCGAGCACCGCGGCCGGCTGCACGACCTCACCTACACGGTGATCATCGCCACCGACACCACCCCGGCGGAGGTGATGGCCGCCGTACGCGAACTCGTCGAGCTGCTCGGCACGATCGCGGCCGCCCGCCGGGCCGCCCCCGGCGACGACCTGACCAGTGCCCTGATAGCCGTCCGCGAGGACGGCGGCGACCGGCTCAGCGAGACCGAACTCATCGGCACGATGCGCCTGATGCTGGTCGCCGGCCACGAGACCACCCTCAACCTGATCAGCAATGCCGTACGGGCGCTGTGCACCCACCGTGACCAGCTGGCGCTGGTCCTGGAGGGCAAGGCCACCTGGTCGGACGTCGTGGACGAGACGCTGCGCTGGGACGGCCCGGTCAGCTGGTTCCCGTTCCGCTACCCCACCCGCGACCTGGCCCTCGGCGGCACCGTGATCCCGCAGGGCACCCCGGTCCTCGCCGGCTACACCGCCGCCGGGCGCGACGAGGCTTTCCACGGCCCGGACGCCGACCGCTTCGATGTCACCCGACCCGGCGCGGCCCGGCACCTCTCCTTCGGTCAGGGCGCCCACTACTGCGTGGGCGCCCCGCTCGCCCGCCTCGAGGCCACGATCGCCCTGGAACGGCTCTTCACCCGCTTCCCGGACCTCGACCTCGCCGTCCCCGAGGCCGAACTGCCCCGCCAGCGCAGCTTCATAGGCAACAGCGTCGAAGCGCTACCGGTCCGCCCGGTCCGGCGCTGATGCGCGTTTCCCGCTGACGGCGACCGGCCCGCGGCGGGCGGGGACAGCTCTGTGCTCAGCCAGCCCCGCGCCTCGGGGTACAGCCCGTTCCCCTGTTCGGAAGTCGTGGCCGCCGGCGGAGCGGACGAGGGTCGTGACGCAGACCCCGCTGCCCGCCGCGGCCCGGACGAACGACTCCCACTGCTGTGGCGGGCTGTCCCGGGCCTGTTCGATGACCACGGCCGGGGGGGGGTACGTCCGGAAGAGGGCGTGATCGACGTTCTGCGCGGTCCGGCCACAGCCGGTGGGTGTCGCTTGGTCAGCGGATCCTTTTGCTGGTAGGAGCGGGTGGTGATGATCAGGTGCGGGTCGGTGGCCTGCGGCCAGCGGCTTCTGCGTTCGCGCGACCAGTCGTCCACGAGGCGGGTTCTCAGGTCGTCAAAACAGACGATGTGGGTGTGCTCGCCGCGGTGCAGCGCCAGCGTTGGCCGGACCAAGTCGGCATCAGTCGGGTCGAGGCGGGCAACCTCCACGGGGCGCACGGCATGGATAGCGACCAGGCCGGGCGGCTAGGCCGTCCAGCCGGTCAAGGGCTCCGGCAGCCCGGTCGCTGGACGGCGGCAGCGGCAGGTGGACGCCTGCGGCCCCGGTGGTGGGATTGCAGACTGCCGGCAACCGCGCGGTCGGCCGGCGTCGCTTGGGCCACGGTCCGCGTCAGGCCAGCGAGCCACCCGAACGGGACTTACTGTGCCAAGTTGCGCATCGTAGTTGGGGCCCCAACGATTGGAACCGGGCATTTCCCGCCCGGGGGCCGGGGGGAATCAGTAGGCGCGGCCGGTTCTGGCCGCAGGGACAGGCACGTACGCACTCGTGACACGGAGTCAACATGGCTGATCTTCCTCCGCCGATCACCCCTTACCTCGAGCCTGCCGCAAAGGAGCTGTGCGAGGCGACCGACCCGCACCCCCGGATCTATGAGGTCCCTCCGGAGAAGGGCCGGGACATCCTGCTCAGTCTGCAGGTCGACCCCAGCGTGCCGCGCCCGGAGGTCGACGAGGAGTGGGTCGACGTGGACGCGGGCGAGTGGGGCACGGTCCGTACGCGCATCATCCGGCCCAAGGGATCCTCGGGGCCGCTGCCGGTGGTGTTCTACATCCACGGCGCCGGCTGGGTCTTCGGTGACGACAAGACCCACGACCGCCTCTTCCGCGAACTCGCCGTCGGCGCGGGTGCCGCGGGCGTCTTCCCCGTCTACGACCGCGCGCCGGAGGCGAAGTACCCCACACAGGTCGAGCAGAACTACGCGGTTGGTCAGTGGGTCATGCAGCACGGCGCCGAACACGGCCTGGACACCTCGCGCATCGCCGTCACCGGCGAGTCGGTCGGCGGCTGCATGTCGGCGGTGTTCGCGCTGATGAACAAGGAGCGCGGCGGGATCGACCTCAAGGCCCAGTGCCTGCTCTACCCCGTCGCCAACGCCGACTTCGACACCCCGTCCTACCTGCAGTTCGCCGAGGGCTACTACCTCACACGCGACGGCATGAAGTGGTTCTGGGACGCTTACACCACCGACCCCGCCCAGCGCGCCGAGCATCACGCCTCCCCGCTGCGGGCGAGCCTCGACCAGCTGAAGGGCCTGCCCACGACCCTGGTCATCACCGACGAGGCCGACGTCCTGCGCGACGAGGGCGAGCAGTATGCCAACAAGCTGCGCGAGGCGGGCGTGGACGTCACCTCGGTCCGGGTGGCCGGCATGGTCCACGACTTCCTGCTCCTGGACAGCCTGCGCGACACCCGCGCCGCCAACGTCGCCCGCAAGCTCGCCGTCGACTTCCTCAGGACGGCACTGCACGACGGCTGACGCACAGGTACGCACCCTCCGTGCGCACGGAGGGAAGATGCCGGGTTCGCCGGCGCCCTCGAGGCGCGGGCGAACCCGGCTCGTCATTTCGCTTCCGCGTCACTTCTGCTGCCCCGACATGCGCGACAGGTGAGCCCGGCAGCAGTTTGAGGACGGCCGGGTGCCGATCGCGTAGGCCCAGCACCCGCTCCAAAGGCGGGTGGATCTGCATGAGCGGGCCCCGGATCCGGCTGCTGATCCTCGTTGCTTCGGCGGCCAGGTCGTCGTCGAAGCCGACGATCACCTCCAGCTCGGCGACGGTCTCGTCTTCGAGGTCGACCGAGCGGAGCGTGTGCGAACGGAAGGGGTGAATCACCTCTTTGTTGGCGGTGCTTACATTGGGCGCTACCCTCATGTATTCACCGTCAACATTAGAGCAAGGAGCCGCGCCGTGCCCTCGTCCCAGCAGGAGACACTCAAGGTCGACCTCGGCGGCCGTACGGTCACGGTCCCCAAGGGCGGACTGTACGACCGGTACCGGATGGACACCGATCTCGACGAGGTCGCCCGTGACCCCCGCGTCAGCGGCGTGGACTTCTTCCGGCGGCTGCCCAAGGCCAAGGTGGAGTCCCCGATCGGTCCGACCCTCACCCCGAACTTCTACTACCGCATCTCCACCGCCCGGCTGACGATGCTCGCCCGCTCCCGCGCGATCCGCTCCCGGCTGCCCGAGGAACTGGCCCCGCTGGAGGTCGCACCGGGCATCGGGCTGGTCTCGGTGATGTTCTTCCGCTACGACGTCTGCGACATCGACTTCTACACCGAAGCCGCGGTCGGGATCGCCGTAAAGCCCGCACGTCACGGAAGGCTCGGGTTCTTCGACCTCGTCGCCGGCCTGAAGAACGAGCACCTCGACTCCTACGTGCTGTCACTGCCGGTGAGTACGGAGATCGCCCAGGTACGCGGTCACGACGGCTACGGCTTCCCCAAGTGGGTCACCGACCTCGACGTCGACATCGACGCGAGCCGCACCACGGCCCGCGTGGCCAACGACACCGGCGGCACCGACCTGTCCCTGATGGCGGCCACGCCGACCCAGACCGTCCACCGGAGCGGCGACCGCGTGACCAGTCTCAACTCGTACACGACGATCAACGGCGCCTGGCACTCCACCCTGAGCCAGACCAACGTGCTCAGCGCCGGTACGACGCGCGCGACACGCGGCATCGCCCTGGAGGTCGGTGAGGGCCGTATGGCCGACGACCTGCGCTCCCTCAACCCGATCAGGACCGTTCAGTTCGACGTCGTGACCGAAGGCCAGCTGGCCCTGCACATGCCGGTCCCCACCTCGATCCAGAGCCGGAACTAGAAGCGAGGAATCCCGCCGCCATGACCACCGACCACGCCACCCGCCCCGCAACCGCCCGTAGCTCCGCTCTGCCCGTCACCCTGACCCCCGGCCGGATCGAGCGGCTGGCCACACTCGTCGCGACCTCGGCAGACGCCGCGCGGGTCACCACCACCGCCCCGTACACCGGCGCCCCCCTGGCCGACCTGCCGGTATCGACACCAGGGGACGTCGAGGACGCGTTCACCCGCGCCCGCGTCGCCCAGAAGACCTGGGCCGCCATACCGGTGAGCCGGCGCAAGGAGATCCTGCTGCGCTTCCACGACCTCGTCGTCGCCCGCCAGGACGAGGCGCTCGACCTCATGCAGGCCGAGAACGGCAAGACCCGCCGCGACGCGTTCCTCGAAGTGACCGACATCGCGATCACCTCCCGGTACTACGCACGCAGCGCCGCCAAACACCTGGAACCCAAGCGCCGCCGCGGCGCGATCCCGCTGCTCACCCACACCACCGAACTGCGCCACCCCAAGGGCGTCGTCGCGGTGATCTCCCCGTGAAACTACCCCCTCAGCATGGCCGCCAGCGACGCCATCGCGGCGCTCATGGCGGGCAATGCCGTTGTCCAGAAGCCCGACACCCAGACCGCGCTGACGGCGCTGTGGTCCCTGGACCTCATGCGCGAGGCCGGTCTGCCGGCCGGTGTCTGGCAGATGGTGGTCGGCCGGGGCAGCTCCATCGGCGGGGCGCTGATGGACAACGCCGACTACATGATGTTCACCGGATCCACCGCCAGCGGACGCAAGATCGCGAGTGATGCAGGCCGGCGTCTGATCGGCGCGTCCCTCGAACTCGGCGGCAAGAACGCCATGATCGTCCTCGACGACGCCGATATCGACAAGGCCGCCGACGGCGCCGTCAGCGCCTGTTTCCCCTCCGCCGGCCAGCTCTGCGTGTCCATCGAGCGCCTGTACGTGGCCGAGTCCATCCGCGACAAGTTCGTCGCCGCGTTCGTCGCCCGCACCAAGGCGCTCAAGATCGGCGCCGCGTACGACTACAGCATCGACGTCGGCAGCCTCACCACCCCCTCCCAACTCGAGACCGTCACCGAACACGTGGACGACGCCCTCGCCAAGGGCGCGACCGTCCTCGCAGGCGGGAAGGCACGGCCGGATCTCGGGCCCCTGTTCTACGAGCCCACCATCCTCACCGACGTCACCCCCGACATGACGCTGTACGACCACGAGACCTTCGGCCCGGTCGTCTCCCTCTACTCCTACCGCAGCGTGGATGAGGCGATCTCCCGGGCGAACTCAACGCCGTACGGCCTCAACGCCAGCGTCTGGACCGGCAACGGGGCACGCGGCCGGGCCGTCGCCGCCCGGGTCCACGCCGGCACCGTCAACGTCAACGAGGCCTTCGCCGCCGCATGGGGAAGCATCGACGCGCCGATGGGCGGCATGGGCGACTCCGGCCTCGGCCGCCGCCACGGCGCCGACGGCATCCTCAAGTACACCGAGCCCCAGACCGTCGCCCACCAGCGCATCCAGGGCTTCTACCCGCCGGCCGGTATCTCCCCCGAGAAATGGGCCACCCTGCTGACCGGCGCCCTGAAGGTCCTCAAGAAGGTCGGCGCTCGCTGAACGCAGGAGACCGGATGGCGCGGTTCACATCGAGCCGC
The DNA here is from genome assembly GCF_055569615.1 of Streptomyces sp. NPDC031379. Lineage (NCBI taxonomy): Bacteria > Bacillati > Actinomycetota > Actinomycetes > Kitasatosporales > Streptomycetaceae > Streptomyces > Streptomyces sp. NPDC031379. Next base: position 23,867 of record NZ_JBVIIT010000036.1, read on the forward strand.
GCCGTCACTACGACGCCGATCGTCCCCGGCCTGTGAGGATTCCAGGTTCACTCTTCGACCGGCCGCACATGGCCCAGGGCGATCGGGGCCTTCGGCGCTGGAGCGGCCCGGGCCTGGTCGGCCTCGAGAAGGAGGGTGAGCTCAACAGGACGACTCGTGGGACCGCACCGGCCGCCGGTAACGAACGCGTCCGGCTGGGCGAAAGGAGTGCCGTGTCAACGCAGTGCCGCTCCCCATACGACGGTCTCGCGCAGTGGTGCCTTGAGCAGCTTGTCGCCGGCGTTGCGGGGGAGCGGTGGGGCGATGCGGTCTCCCCGGGGCGGTTCCAGTACCCGGACATGACGCCCGCCCCGCGGGCGACAGTTCGCCCAGGTCCGGGTCGTCACGCAGGGGAACGATGGCCAACTCGACCGTCGGGACCGCGTAGCCCACCGAGTCGGCGTGCTCGAAGGCGTCGTGGTGGGGCAGCACTGTCATCGGCGCGGCGGTCTCGGTCATGCCGTAGCCGTTGAAGACCCGCGCTCGGGGAAGGCCTTTTGGAGCGCGGCGACCAGGGCCGGGGCGATCGCGGCACCGCCGTAGCCGACCCACCGCACACCGTCGACACGGGCGTTGACGAACTCGGGGTTGCGCAGCAACTGCGAGTAGACGGCCGGCACTGTCACCAGGAGCGATCGATGACTGTCCCGGCTCGGTGGTCGCGGTGGCCCGGCGAGACGGTCCGCCGAATCCACTCGTCGCGTCCTTCGTCGACGCCGCGAAAGCCGTTCGTGACCGCGAACCACACATCCTCCGGACGATCGAGGGTGCCCCCGCGTCCGGCAATTGAGCGTGCGGCCCGGCCGGAGAGCCGTACCGGGAGACCACCTTGGGGGCAAAGCCTGCGACTTGATGCCCTGCTGCCCGCCCGATGACCAGGCCACCCCGGCGAGCCGTGGCGCGCGCACCACCGCCGCACGATGCCTTCAGGCCGAGGCCGGAATCAACCGTCGCTGCCCTGAGCCCCGGGCAGTGACAGCGACGACCGCCCTCCACACCGCTTCTTGCAGACGCCCGCCGTGTGCAGCTGCGATGAGCAGAGGGGGATCGCCGGCGTGCGGCGCCTCGGCGGGAGCCGAAGCGCCGACGTGGTGACACGCTTACGCGGTGCCCCGGGCGGGCAGCCAGGCGCGGTAGCGGCGCAGGGCCTTGCGCTGCTTTCGCCGCTCGGAGATCAGGGCGATGGCCGGGTGGGTGCCGGGCTTGGGCTTGCTGCCGCGGGCGAGGCGGCGCATCTGGTGGCGGACCTGCGCCATGCTGGCGGCGGAGGCGAGCGCCTTGTCGGACCAGGTCACGGCCCGTATCTGCCGGTCGGCCTCCCGCCCCTGGCGCCAGCGGTCGGGCAGGTCGGGGGTGACGGCGAGGGCGGTGCCCATCCCGATGACCGCCACACCGTTGTCGAGGACCCGCTCGGCGGTCTCGCGGCGGCTGATGCCGCCGGTCAGCATCAGCGGCAGCGGGCTGGTCCTGACCAGGTCCTTCGCCAGGTCCAGGAAGTACGCCTCGCGGGCCTGGGTGCGCGAGTCGGTGCGGCGGCCGGTCATCGCCGGGCTCTCGTAGCTACCGCCGGACAGCTCGACCAGGTCGACGCCGAGCGGTGCGAGCATCTCGATCACCTGCCGAGCGTCGTCGGCATCGAATCCGCCCCGCTGGAAGTCGGCGGAGTTGAGCTTCACCGCGACCGCGAAGGACGGTGTGACAGCCGCCCAGACGGCCCGGACGACGTCCAGCAGCATCCGGGCCCGGTTCTCCAGCGACCCGCCCCACTGGTCGGTGCGCTTGTTGACGAGCGGGGAGAGGAACTGCGACAGCAGATATCCGTGGGCGGCGTGGACCTCCACACCGTCGAAACCCGCCTCTTCGGCGCGCTGGGCCGTGACCGCGTACCGGGTCACGGTGGTCTGGATCTGTTCGGGTGTCATGGCGACGGGGCGGCCGAAGCGGCTGCTGTGCTTGCCGAGGTCGACGCCGACATCGGAGGGGCCCCAGACGACGCCGGGCATGTCGGACGCGATCTGCCGGCCGGGGTGGTTGATCTGCATCCAGATCGCCCCGCCGCCGGCTTTGCCGGCCTCGGCCCACTCGATGAACGGCTCGAGAGGAGCGCTTTCGTCGAGCACGACTCCGGCGGGCCCGGTCAGCGCCTCGGCGTGGACCATGACGTTGCCGGTGATCAGTAGTCCGGTGCCGCCGGTGGCCCAGCGCCGGTACAGCCCGAAGAGCTCCTGGTCCGGAAGCTGGCCGTCGCCGGCCATGTTCTCCTCCATGGCGGCCTTGGCGATCCGGTTGCGCAGTACCTGCCCGGAGCGCAGGGACAACGGCGAGAACAGCTCGCTGGTCATCCGAGTTCCCCTTCCAAATCTCAATCACTTACGATGTGTGCATCGTTCACATTAGGGCAACGATGTAATCACCGTAAACATTGGAGGGTGTGTCGTATGGCACAGGCAAGTGGTTCGTATCATCACGGCGATCTGCGTGCCGCCTGCCTGCGCGCCGCGCAGGAACTGCTCGAGGAGAACGGCAGCGCCGCGCTGTCGATGCGGGCGGTGGCACGGCGAGCGGGAGTCTCGCCGACGGCCCCCTACCGCCACTACGAGGACCGTGACGCGCTCGTGTCAGCGGTCGCCGCGGAGGGCTACCGCGAACTCGCCGGGTGTCTGGCCGCCGCGCACCCCTCGCCCGCAACTCCGGACGAACTCGCGACGGTCGCTGCCGCCTACGTGCGGTTCGCGCTCGATCACCCGGCACTGTTCCGGGCGATGTTCGCGGAGCCGTGCGATCCGAGCAGCGCGGAGCGCGTCAGCGCGACCGCCGCCATCTCGGAATACGTCCGCGGTATCGTCCGCACGGCCTTCCCCCAGGCCGATCCGGACGCGCTGTCGACGACCGTGTGGGCCCTCGTCCACGGCCTGGCCTTCCTTCACCTCGACGGAAAGCTCGACACCTCCACTCCCGAGGTGGTCGACGGACAGGTCCGCTCCGCTGTGCAGGCACTGTTCGTCATGTCCCCCGCCCTGTCACGGAAGGTAACCGCACAGGCCTGATCGGTGAGGGTGGCAGGCGCACGGCAGCGGGCGCAGGGCCGCTCGAGCAGCCCGCCGGCCCGGACGGGCTCCGTCAGGAACACGGTCCGGGAAGCGGGCCGGGTCGCGCGATCTCAGCGGTAGCTGAGCAGGTGGCGCTGGTCGCCGGTGAAGTGGGAGTGCTCGTTGAAGGTCAGGAGGCTGGTACCTGAGGCGCCCACCGCGAGGGTGGTGACGCAGGAGTTGACGGCCACGCGGTTCAGAGCCACGACCGCCAGGGGCGGCAATGACAGGAGTGTGCCGCAGAGCGCGGCGACAGGGCCGGCCGAGGTGACCACGACGGCGTCGCGGCCTTTGCCGAGCGTGGCGGACAGCTCGGCCAGCGCGGCCGCGGCGCCGCCGGAGAAGGCCTGCCAGCCTTCCTCCTCCGTGGCGTCGCCGTCCGCCATCCACGCCGCCAGCGCGTGATCAAGGCTCTCCTGCACGGAGCGGCCGCCCTGGCACGGCTGGGGATAGCGGGTCAGCAACGCGAGGTGGTCGTACTCGTTCCAGCGCGCATCCTCCTGCACCGGCTGCTTGAATCCGGCCGCGTCCGCGAGAAGGCGGGCGGTGTCGCGCTGGCGGGTGAGGGTGCCCGAGACCAGGTGCGGGTCACGCAGGCCGCGGCGGGCGAGTTCCTGGCCGACGGCGGCGGCCTGGACGCGGCCGAGGTCGGACAGGGCGTCGTAGTCGTCCGCGGCGAAGGACGCCTGGCCGTGGCGGACGAGACAGATCAGCGGCATGGGAAGAGTCCTGTCGGTCAGCTTCGGCCGGCGCGGCGGATGGTGGAACGGCAGCGCCGGTCGAGGTAGTTGACGGCCAGCCAGAGGGTGCGGAAGGCCGGGTTGCGGGTCTGCTTGTGGTGGTAGCGGTAGTAGATCTGCTGGGCGATCACGGCGAGCCGGAACAGGCCGAAGACTTCGTAGAAGGTCCAGGTGTCGGTGGGCAGGCCCATCCGGTCGCAGTACCGTTCGACGATCTCGGCCCGGGTGAGCATGCCGGGCAGGTGGCTGGGCTGGCGGCGCATGGCGCGGGCCGTGCGGCCGTCATCGGCCTGCACCCAGTAGGCCAGGGCGCTGCCGAGGTCCATCAGCGGATCGCCCACCGTGGCCATCTCCCAGTCCAGGACGCCGGCGACGCGCAGGCCGTCGCCGAGGACGAGGTTGTCCAGGCGCCAGTCGTTGTGGATGACGCAGGCGCCGCAGTCCTCGGGCTGGTTGTCGGCCAGCCAGGCGGTCACCCGCCTGAAACTCGGCGTGTTCCACGTGCGGGCCTGCGCGTAGCGGCCGGTCCAGCCCTCGACCTGGCGCCGGACATAGCCCGCTCCCTTGCCCAGATCGGCCAGCCCCGCGGCGGCGGGGTCGACCCGGTGCAGGTCGGTGAGGGTGTCGACGAATGCCTCCGACAGGCCGCGCGCCTCGACCGGGGACAGCGTCATGTCGGCCGGGAGGCGGCCCCGGAGGATCAGCCCGGGCACCTTGTCCATCACGTAGAAATCGCCGCCGATCACCGAAGGGTCCTGACACAGAGCACGGACGGTGGGGACGTACGGGAAGACAGGCTTCAGCGCCTCCTGCACACGGTATTCGCGGGCCATGTCATGGGCGGAGGACGCCTTCTTCCCGGCCGGCGGGCGGCGCAGGATCAGTTCCCTGCCAAGGTGCCCATAGCGCAGCAGGTACGTCAGGTTCGACGCGCCGCCGGTGAACTGGACGACCTCAGGGGCGGGACCGGACAGCCCGTCCACCCGCCCGCTCAGCCAGGTGTGCACCTGCTCGACGTCGAAGGCGTCCTCTGCGCGGACCGTGCTCTGGCTCGTGTCGTTCATCAGCTCAGCCTCGTCACCAGTCGCAGGGGCGGACGGCGCAGGAGGAATCCCACGGGCACCCAGGGCCAGGCAGGCACCTTCGCCTCGGTGCGCTCACGTTCGATGGCCCTCACCATGGCCCGCACACCCTTGTCCGTGTCGGTCATCAGCGGCGTCCTCGCCGCGCCTGCGCTCAGGTCGGTGGCAATGTATCCGGGGTGCAGGGTGGTGACCGCGATCGGGGTGCGCGTCGAAATCATCTCGGCGCGGATGCCCTCGGCGAGCGCCGAGAGGCCGGCCTTGCCGGCCGCATAGGTGGTGAGGTTGCGGGGCAGACCGCGCATCGCGCTCATCGACGAGACGACCACGAGGTGGCCGGAGCGCTGGGCACGGAAGATCTCCATGGCACCCTCGCACTGGGCAAGCGCCGCGGTGAAGTTGGTCCGCGCGGTCCGGAGGTTCACGTCGAACCGGCCGGTGCCGACCGGCTGCCCTTTGCCCAGGCCCGCATTGACGATGACCCGGTCCAGGCCTCCCAGCTCCGCACGCAGCTCCTCGAAGGCGTCGAAGACCTGCTGGTGGTCGTTGACGTCCACACTGCGTACCGCCACCTTGATGCCCGGGTGGGCGCCGAGGAGTTCCTCGCGCAGAGCCTGCAGACGCTCACCGCGGCGAGCACACAGCGCCAGGTCACGGCCGAGGGCGGCGAAGGAACGGGCCATCCCCTCGCCAAGACCCGAACTCGCCCCGGTGATGAGGGTCCTCGGCTCAGGTCGCGGGTGGGGGCTCTTGACGAGGCCGTCCGTGAACAGGGCGAGAAGACTGCCTTCCGGCAGTTCGAACTGGGCGGTCTCGAAGGGAAGTCCCCCCAGACCCAGCGGCGGCCCGATCGGCGCGTCCGCGAAGTACACCCGCAGCGGTTCCGCGAGGCGGCTGCGGGCCGCCGGCAACGCCACAGCGGGCAGCGCATGTCCGGCACTGGCCAGCGAACACATCCGGGTCACGGGGTCGTAGACCGCGTACAGGCAGGTGGCGCTGATCTCGTCCAGGTCCCGGCCCTCCTCGTGCTGCAGCCGGATGACCACGTCATCGAGATGGGTGAGGAGTTCGTCGGGCATCAGATCGATGTCCGCGAGCGTCCGGACGGCCGTGCGCAGCCGCCCCATGGTGGCCGCGGCGTACAGACCACGGCCGACGACGTCCCCGATGACCAGGGCGACCCGGGCTCCGGACAGCGGGATCACGTCGTACCAGTCCCCACCCACACCGGCTCGTGTACTGGAGGGCAGGTAGCGGGCGGCCGTCTCGACGGCCCGTGCCGGGGCACACGGTCCGGGAGCAGGCTCTGCTGGAGGGCCAGAGCGGTGGCGCGTTCCCGGGTGTACATGCGGGCGTTGTCGATGTACACCGCCGCCCTGGAGCTGATCTCCTGGGCCAGGAGCAGATCGTCGTCGCCGAACGGCGCGGCGTCACGGTGACGGGAGAACTGCGCGATGCCCAGAGGGCTGCCCCGGGCCCAGAGCGGCACCAGCAGTACCGCGTGGATTCCGAAGGTGCTGATGGAACGCCGCTGGGCTTCGGACCCGGCGAGCCACGACGGTATGTCGTCGGACGTGATGCGGTCCCGCAGGAGATGCCCGGTCGTCAAGGCGCCGACGGGACCCGACCCCCTGGTGAAGCTGTGGGTGCTCCCGGTGGGTGTCACCGTCTCCGGGTAGCCCTCCAGCACAGAGCGCTGGGCGACGTGCCGCAGCACCAGGACGTCCTGCGCAGGAGCGGACCCCTCGTCGTGCAGGACGTCCTCGAGGAGATCGACGGTGACGAAGTCGGCCAGATGCTCCGTCCCCACTTCAGTCAGTTCCTCAGCGGTCCGGGCGACGTCCAGGCTCGTGCCGGTCCGCCGGCTCGCCTCGTTGACCACCATCAGCCGCCGCTGCAGCCGGGCGTCACGCGCGTGCCGGAACGCCGCCACCGCCTCCTCGGAAGCAAGGTCGACGTAGCCGAAAGAGCCCTCGACCAGTGTGTCGACCACCGCGTCACGCAGCTCCGGGTCGGAGATGAGGCGGGCCGCCTCCTCCCGCACCAGATCGAGGGCGGTGGCGTGCCCGACCCGGTAGGCACGCAGTAGTTCGATGTTCGAGAGCCTGGAGCACGGTGTCCATGTGCTGTCGAGCGGCGTTCCTGGCCAGGCTCGCGAGATCGCCGTAAGCCCACACCGAGGGGACCTCGTCGCGCATGCTCTTGACCAGGGGGTTGACCAGTTCGTCCAGGCGCGGCCGGAGCTGGAGGGCGATCTCGCGCAGGACGGCGTCGACGTCGGTCCTCATGAGATGAATGTAATAGATTGCTCTAGAGCGGGGTATTACTCTCGGCCTCGACCCTGCTTTCGATCGACTTACCGCCGCCGACGCAGTCGTCGAGGAACTCTGAGAGCTGTGCAAGTGCTGCGAGCAGGCGCTCCGTGCGCTGTGTCTTCTCACCGCGTGCCGTGTCCAGGTAGAACAGGATCAACCGGTCGACCCAGACCCGCCAATCCGGGTCCTGAAGTTTCTCGCAGAACTCGCGGTAGGTCAGGAGACGCTCGTCGCCGCGCACCCACACCGATTCGCCGATGCTCGGCTGTGTCACGTAGTAGACACCGCCGTTGACGAGGAAGCCTCGTTGCACGCGCAGCAGCAGCGCCGCGAGGCGGGTGTCGTCCGCCGCGGACAGGCGAAGGTAAGGGAAATCCTCCCGAACCTTCTTGAGCTGGGAGAACAGGCAGGCCGTCAGGTAGACCGACGACATCAACGCACAGCCGCGTCCGGTGAACCACGCGGCATCCTTCCCGGACACCTCTGCCGGGTCCTCGATGGCCAGCAGCCCGCTGTCCGCTCCATGGGCCGAGATGGCGTTTCGGATCCTCGACAGCCTGAAATGGTTCTCTACCAGGTGCAACCGGAGCGGGTTCAGGTACTTCGCATTCAATTCCTGTCGCTGTCCACGTATCTCCTTGCGCCGCTGCTGACGTTCACTCAGGAAGATCGAGCACATGGTCACGACGATCGAAGTTGCCGCGGCTGCCAGAGTTGCTAGAGCTGCGTTCACCGGGGAACCCCAGACACGCCCATCACCCCCGTTAGCTGCCCCGGACTGGGCAGACAGTCCCTCCCGACGGTCCAGGTTTCCACAGTTGCCCTCGGCAGGGGGACAACTTTGAGCTGAGCGTCCCTGAAATCGGCAGCCGACTGCCCGCCAACTCGCCGGCCGGCACACTCTGGCCGACTGCCAGGAATCCCGGCCCGCCGCCGTCCTCGGGCTGACGTGGACCGTTGGGTGCAGCAATCGGTCGACGGCCTACGGCATGCAGGGTCGGCGCTCCCCAAGAGAGCGCCGATCCTGAGCGGTTCACGCGGCAACGCGAATCCGCTGATTTCCTGATCGCCTTGGTGGAGCCCGCAACTCTCAGGAGCAGCCGGAGCGTTCCGGCGCGAGACGAGGTTGGCGCCCAGGTCTGAACGACCGGCGAACGCGATTGGGATACCGCTGCATCTAAAGTCTGCCCGTCCGGCCATAAACCTGCACGCTGACGCAAACGCACTGGTCGTGGCGGGGTCCTTCTCGGGCGATCATTGGACACCAACGCACAAGGCGCGTGGACGTGAACGCATCAAGGTTTTGAGGGGTATCCCCTGGCTTGTGGGGCGGGTGGCACGATGCAGATCCGATCGGCGTCGGCAAACGCCGCTCGGATGCTCGGACTTGGAGCCCGCAACCCGTCCTCGCGCGCCGTGCGAGGGCGGTATCGAACTCAGGAGACACACCCATGTCACGCACGTCTCTCCCGTCCCGCTGTGTGGTGCACGACGCGTCCTGCGGGCACCGGCCCTCCGCGCCTGATGTCGTGGTCATCGTTGTGATCACAGTGCTGGCCTGCGGCCTGTCGGTCTCCGGCCTGGAGCCATCGTCGATTTTGGCCGTACTCGGGGGCGCCGGACTCGTGGCGGCCGCCACGCTGATGTCGCTGCACGGTGGTGGCCAGCGGCTGGGCCGCATGGTGGCGCGCGTCGCGCACGCAGTCGCTGCGCCCTGAGGTCGTTGCGGCTGTGGGACGCAAGGAGAAGCCGATCGCCGCGTCCAACCGGGCGTTGGTCCGGTTGGCACGCTGGTTACGTGATCAGCGGTCGGCCAGCGGGTGTTCGTATGCCGAGCTGGCCGACCGTGCGGGGTGTCACGCCACCACCCTTCAGCGCGCCGCATCAGGGCGATCGGTCCCCAGCGCGCGGATCGTCCGCGCGTATGCGGCGGCATGCGGCGCCTCGGAGGACGTGGCGACGGACTTGTGGCGACAGGCCCGCCGACGCAACGCGCGCAGTGCCGCGGTGGGCTCGCCGTTGGACATCGACGGCATCGACATGTTCCGGGCCGGATTGCGTGAACTGTATGAGGCGGCAGGTCGCCCCTCGATGCGGGACATGGAGCGGGCGGGTGGCCCGGGCCGGCTTCCGCACAGCACGGCTCACCGTATCGTGCTCGGCTTGACGGTGCCCCGCGATGTGCACCAGTTGACCGGATTCCTGAAAGCGTGCTCGGTCGCGGAACACGAGCATCCGTTGTGGGTTGACGCATGGCGGCGCGCACTTGGCCAGGAGACAGCCCTCTCTCATGTCCCACGCAAGACGAGCCTCACGATCCAAAGATCCGTACAGCCGGCCACCACCTCGAGGGACCTGGTCCTGGCGTCGGGGCCCTGTTTTGCGCTGCTCGGGCCGGTTCGTGCGTGGCACGACAGCCAGCCCCTGGCCACCGGATCCCCCCAGCAACGTGCCCTGCTGGCCGCTCTGTTGCTGCGCGAGGGCCGTACGGCGACCGCGGCGGAACTGATCGACGCGCTGTGGGGAGAGGAGCCGCCGCCCCAGGCGCTGGCGGCGCTGCGGACGTATGCCTCCCGGCTGCGGAAGATGCTGGACCCCGGGATTTTGGTGAGTGAGTCGGGGGGCTACGCGGTGAGGGGCCTGGCCGAGGGCGCGCTGGACCTGGGGGTGGCGCAGAAGCTCGCGGCGGAGGCGGAGAAAGCGCGGAACGCGGGGAACCTGGTGCATGCGCGAGAGGTGCTGGGGCGGGCACTGGCGCTATGGGACGGGGAGGCGCTGGCGGGCGTACCGGGCCCGTATGCGGAAATGCAGAGGGTGCGGTTGGAGGAGTGGCGGCTGCAACTCCTGGAATCCCGCCTGGACATGGACCTGGAGCAGGGCTGTCATGCGGAGGCGGTGTCGGAGCTGACGGCGCTGACAGCGGCGTATCCCCTGCGGGAGCGGCTGCGGGAGCTGTTGATGCTGGCGCTGTACCGCAGCGGCCGGCAGGCGGAGGCGCTCGCGGTGTACGCGGACACGCGGCGGCTGCTGGCGGAGGAACTGGGGGTGGACCCGCGCCCGGGCCTGAAGGAACTCCAGCAGCGGATCTTGCAGGCCGATCCCGACCTTGCGGAACCGTCGCCGCCGGCGGCCGAACCGGCTGCGGTCCCGGTACGCCCGGCGCAACTCCCGGCCACTGTCCCGGACTTCACGGGCCGTTCCGCCCTTGTTTCGGAGCTGAGGGAGGTCCTCGCCTCGACCGAGGGCCGGGCGATGGCGGTGTTGGCACTGGCGGGCATCGGGGGCGTGGGTAAGACGGCGCTGGCGGTGCACGTGGCCCACCAGGCGCGTTCGGCCTTCCCGGACGGTCAGCTCTATGTGGACTTGTCGGCGACGTGGTCGAGGCCGACGGAGCCGAAGACGGTACTGGGCTCCTTCCTGCGCGCCCTGGGCACGGCCGACTCGGCGATCCCGGACTCGCTGGAGGAGCGCTCGGCCCTGTACCGCTCGGTGCTGGACGGCCGCAGGGTGCTGGTGGTGCTGGACAACGCGAAGGACGCCGCCCAGGTACGCCCACTCCTGCCGGGCTCGGAGGGCTGTGCGGCGCTGGTGACATCCCGGGCCCGCATGGTGGATCTGGCCGGAGCGCACCTGCTGGACCTCGACGAAATGTCGCCGCAGGAGGCACTGGCGCTCTTCACGAAGATCGTGGGCGAGGAGCGGGTGGCGGCGGAGCCGGAGGCGGCTCTGGACGTGGTGGCGGCGTGCGGTTTCCTGCCGCTGGCGATCCGGATCGCGGCGTCACGGCTGGCGGCGCGCCGCACGTGGACCGTGTCGGTCCTCGCCGCCAAGCTTGCCGACGAGCGCCGTCGGCTCGATGAGTTGCAGGCCGGCGACCTGGCCGTGGGGTCCGTCTTCGAACTCAGCTACGGCCAGCTGGATGCGGAACAAGCCCGAGCTTTCTGCCTGCTGAGTTCCGCTACCCTCCCCTTCCTGTCTCTTCCGGAATCAGCAACTCTCCTCAACCGGGGCATCCCGGAGGCAGGCGACCTGCTGGAGAGTCTGGTCGACGCCGGATTGCTGATACCCATGGGACCTGAGCACTATCAAGTGCACAGCCTTGCCCGGCTCTTCGGCGAAGCACGGTCCGGCGAATGGCGATTTCGTCAGGAGTCCTGGCCCCCATAAGGCTGGAAGGGCGGCCCGGTCCGCAGGCCGCCCTTTCGGTGTCCCTCCCGGCCGCGTTCCACCAGCGTCCGACGGCGCCCGCGCCCGGGTTCGCGGCAAGGCGTCCGTTGGGGCGAGCTCGAAGCGATCCGACCACATCGCAGGCCATGTTGTCAGGAGTTCTCAATCGATGCGGTCCAGCACGGCCTGGAGGTCTTCGAAGGCGTAGGCCCAGTTGTGGCACTTGAAGCTGCGCAGATCCGTGATCGCTTCACCACAACCATGGCACAGCAGTCCGGCGACAGCCTCGGGGGCCTCGGTGTTCACGTACTTGTGCTCGCCGAGGATCACTTCCGCGATCATTTTGCGCTCGTGTGTGCTGGCGAGTGCCGACGAGACGATGTCCAGCCAGCTGGGTTCCCGGCCGCATGAGGTGCACGCGCGGGAGTCGCCACTCACCCAGAGCGGGGCCCCGATAGTTCCGGCCTCCATGCCAAGGAGCTGTTCCACCTCGCGTACGTCCGCCTCCCTGGTAACCCACTGGTGGCGGCCGGGCAGCGAGGCGGGCGAGTCGTACACGGCCTGGAAGAGAGTGTTGCTCACCCTGCGGGTTTCACGCTGAGAGGTCATGGGGGGATTACCTCCACCTGTTCGCGGGCGTCGGTGCTGTCGCCGGCTGAATTCGCGGTCATTGAGCGGTCAACTCGCGGTACCGGGCCAGCGCGTTCACGACTGTGGCCGTACCGAAGACTTGGTTGAAGTCGCTTACGAGAACACCGGTGCCCAGGGCATCCGTGAGCCACCGGCCCTGCTTGTCGGGGGTCATCACATTCGGCGATGGAATCCGGAGGATGGGCTCTGCGGGCCATGAGCCGTCATCGAGTTGCATGTCGAGCAGGTGCCGTACGGCCCACATCGATACTTCGCATTGCGCAGACCCCCCGAAGAGCAGGGTGCGCAGTGCGAGAGCCGTGGCGAAGCCGGAGGGGCCGACCTCCGGACAGGTGCTCCAGGCTCCCTCGGCTTCCGCTCGCTCGCACAAGGCATCGCGAGCGTTGCGCATGAGTCCAGCGTCCACTCTACGGGCAGAGGCGAGGGCTTTGAGGGCGATGTAGGTGGGATACGTGATGCCCGGCCACCAATAGCTGCGCCACAAGCCGTCATCGTCACGAGCGTCCCGTACGTACGAGGCACCTCGGCTCACGGCGTTGTCGTCCGCACCACGAAGTGCGGCCAGAGCGGTAACCGTGCTCGCAGTGACACACAGGTGAGGCTGCGTCCAACCCGTGACCATCTCGGGCTCAGCGCCGATGAAGCGCTCGATGCCGTCGGCGCTGTCGTATGTACTGACGCCTCCCGTTTGAGGATCTTGATGCCGAGTCAGGTAAGTCGCCGCTCGCAGGAGGGCCGACGGGCGCCAGCGCGGCACGGTGGTCAGGGCGGTCACAGCCCACGCTGTGCTGTCCGCATCACTGGGCACGGCCGTGTTGTACGCCCAACCGCCGTCGGGACGCTGCCGGACGATGAGTCGTCGAGTGGCCAGGCTGGTGTGTGGTGACACTTCCTGCAATTCGGAAAGGGCGCAGCAGACGTAGCCGGTCACCCAGTCGGAACTCGTTCCTGCCAACGTTCGGAAGTCCCGCCACACACCGTCTGCATCGAGCTTGCCACAGAGATGACCGATAGCCCTGGAGATGGAACTGGACAAGGCTTGCTGTGAAATATCAGAGATTGTCCTCATTCAATCCACGCCCGGATGCTGTGGTGCAGGAATGCAGTAAGTCCGCATTCGCTTGCCTGAGGGAATGATGCGAGTTCATGCAGAATTGCTGCTGCCTCAGCCGCAGCCTCTTGGATGCCGTCCGAGTCGAGCAGTCCTTCGATGATGGAGCGATCCGTACGGCGTTCCGCTGAGGCAGCTGAAAGCAGCACGCTGTTGAGCGCACCGTCCTGTATGTCAACGACCAGGTCGCTGAGGTCGTCGACGATTGCGAACAGGGCGCCGAGCCGATCGCAGACGTCACGGATGAGCTTCGCATCAGCGTCGTCCAAGTCCAGCGCAGCTAGGCACCCAAGCACCCGGAACGGAGCTTTTGACGATTCCACCGAGAGGGACTTGGCCGACGAGGATGAGGCTGGGCAGCGAGCCGACTCGAGTTCGACGCTGTGCGCGGTGACTACTGCCTCGACCAGCTCGCGGCGCCGGTTCTTCCTGGCTTCGAGCAAGGAAACCCTGCGGAAGAAGTCCGTGACGATAGCCAGGAGAAGTGTCACCTCCGGCGACTCCTCGGCTCGCCGTGACTCGGCCAGGCTGACGTCCACGGCACCCGCCGCAGCCCCAGCCACACTCTCGGGCGTCAAGAGTTCGCCAAGGCGAGTCGCTACATCGGGGAAGCCGTCGTGGGTGAGGTCGAAGAGCGAGACACCGAGGTTGAAGAGGGCGCTTGCCTTGCCGACCTCCTCGGGCAGGCGGTCGCCCCGCACAAGACGGTGGAGGGTCGTGGTCACACCATGACCGAATGCCAAGACGTAAGGCAGCCTGCGGCGCACAGAGAGGTTGGCGGGGCCCCATACGGTGTCGCCGTGGAGCAGTTCCGGATAGTTCGGCCCCAGGCACGGCTCCAGTACCTCACTGCAAAGGCTTCGGCCCAGGTCTCGTTGCTGGGAGCGATAGGCCTGTTGCTGTTCTCGGCTTGGCCACATGCCCTCGCGTTCGAGCGTCCGGACCAAGGCGCGACGACCGCGGAGCCAGAGTTCGTCCAGCAACATCGCGATCGGCCACTCGCTGACGTCATCCTCGATTTTCAACGGCTGTACCGACCCCTGCACGACTGCTCCATTACGCTTCGTGCGGGCGGATCAGGGGGCGATTTCGCATGAGGTATGCGATCTTCCGTTCCAGGTCGGCCTGGGACGTGATGGGAAACATGTCGTCGGTGACAGCGCTCACCGCATCCGATACACGGTGATTGTGGCCCATGACTCGGAAGACTCTGTTCGGCCCGATCTTCTCCGCGAGTTGGCTCCTGTTCTGCACCGGATACTGGATCTGAGGAAGCTCCGTGCGTAGCTGCTTGAGTTCTTTGATGGTGTCAACCTGTTTGCGATTCTCGCGCATGACCCCGGCCAGCTTCTCGACGAGGCTCTCCATGGATTGAACAGGAAAGAAGGACCCCGGGAGATACTTGATCATGCGCGCCGGTGAGACCTGGACACCGAGCACGTTGAATGTTGCTGTCGGCCCGCCCAGTTGGTTCAGCATGTGGCCTGCGCTATTGATGGGGAATTGCAGGTGGTCAAGGATTGGCTTGACCTTGACGATCTCCCGCAGATCGGCCTCGGTGACGAGAGGGGGGTTGGCCATCTGAGGCAGGTCTTTGAGCAGGTCCTGATAGCCGCGACGAGTACGCGGATCGAGTTCCTCGTATTCCGACATGTTGCTCACCATCCGCTCGACTGTGCGTTGTGGTCGACTACATTGATGAGGTAACCGCCGTCGTCCACGTTGGAGCACGGCCAGTCCGAGTCCCGGCACCACTGAGTGCTCCAACTGTCCCAAGCAGCGTAAGTGCACTCGTACCGACGGTCACCTTGGCATTGCCCGCTGATCCATGACACAGCATGTCTCCTTTTCTCACGCTGGTGCCCGCTTGCCGCGGAAGTTCGGTGCGATTTCTCTGTACCTCGCCTGCATGAAGGTGGAAACGTGAAGTTGGCCAGTTGGGTCAGGCACATCACCCGTACGACTCTGTGAGCTTCTCCTTCAGCGTGAGGTTCTCCACCTGGAGATGTGCGGGCACCGCCGCCGGCGCGTCGAATTCGCCTTGACAGGCCATTTACACGGGCCTGTGACCACTCAGTGAGCCGGCGGAACGCGGTCACGCCCGACGGGCCAAAGCCAGGCGGAAGTTGGTTCCACGTGCAGCCTGACGTGGCGGCGAACACGATTGCCGCCAAGGGAGAGGGCCCACCCGTGTCGGCCCTGCGGTTTCCCCGGAGGCTTGCGCGCCCACGTCGGAACGGCATTCAACTAAGCCTCCGGATCCCATACCGGCCAAGATTGTGGAAACACGGACGACGAGTAACGCCGGCGGAACGTGTCGCGCACGGTCGTCAAGAACATCCGGACGCGGCTGGTCCGTCCGGGAGCGCGCAAGACCGTCCACTTCGGCGAGGGGCTGAGCGGCCGCACCCGTAGACCTGGAGGCGCCCAGCTGACCAGCGCATCCGGCAGTGGAACTCGAATGACTCAGCTGACATGCGAACCGCCCAGTACAGTCCCATAATTATCTAAACGCCTGGTGGAGCCGATCGTTGAACTCGGCACAGTTCTTTGACGGGACAGATCGCTTCTAGAGGAGACGGACCCGAGGAGAGAGAGCATGAGACGCGACTACAGGGAAGCGCTCGCTCGCGTTCAGCGTGACTACGCCTTCTACATCCACTGCCAACTCGATCCGGCAACGGCGCTCGCCGACTATTCGCTGAGCCCGGAAGAGCTGGCTACGTTTCGCGAACCCCATCGGTTGGCCGACGCGTTGCAGGAGCGGACCAGCATGCGCTTCACGATCAAGATCTCCGGCACTCACGATTGGATTAACAGAGCAGCTGCAGAGAAACAGGAAGACGTCAGTGAGATGATCGCGCGCGAGGTCGAGTCCGTCCATCGGGCCGACAACGATGAGGAGCGCCGTGAGTCGACACTTCGTCTGCTTCGGTTGATCGGATGAGCGACCTCACCACGGCCGAAACTTCAGTGTGGCCGTTCGACATCGGCATCGTCGGAACCGGCATCGTCGGGACGCACCAGCTCACGCGTGAGGCCGAGGAAGTCATCCGGCGCAGCAAGCACACGTTCGTGGTCGCATCGGGATACGGGGTCCCCGAGTACATCGAGACCCTGTGTCCGCGCGTGACCGACCTGAGCTACCTGTACGAGCCGGGCGAAAACCGCCTCCCGACCTATCATCGGATGGCGGCCGAGGTTGTGTCGGCGGCGTTCGAAGAGACGCCCGTCTGCCTGGCCGCCTACGGCCACCCCTGGGTGTACTGCTACCCCACGACATTGATCAATCGCGTCGCGCCGCTGTTGGGCCTGCACGTCGAGGTGTTCGCTGGGGTATCCGCGTTCGATACGTTGCTGGTCGACCTCGGTACCGATATCGCCAACGGTGGCATCCAGATGTACGAGGCCACTGACCTGTTGCTGCGCCAGCGCCCCATTCAGAGCGACGTCACCTGTGTGATCTGGCAGCCGACGGTGGTTGGCGATCCGACCTGCCCCATCGAGTCTTACGCCGCACGGCAGTTCGAGCCACTGCGGGACTACCTGCTGCGTTTCTATCCCCACGACCATCAGGTCAAGCTGGTCACCTGCAAGAACCACCCGCTCATCCGTTCTTCGGTGGTCTCGTTGCAGTTGGGTCATCTGGCGACTGAACTCGAAGGGGCGCCTGGCGTCGGCACGCTGTACCTACCGGCTCTCACCGAGCGGTCCATCAAGGACCGCGAGCTGTTCGACGTTATGGTCGGTAGGGAGGCACACCCCGAGGCGTAGCTGAGGTGGCCGGATCAGCCCGAGGGCCTGAGGCCGTCGCACAAACACCCGGCACACGAAACAGCCGATGCCCATCAACGCGTCGGGGTCGTCCGTGCACCTCCAGGACACAGGTTCCCGGCCACAGCACTAGCTGTGCGGAGGAAGGCCGGCGTACCGATGGACGAACGACAGGAAAAGCTGGCAAGCGGCACTGTCCGTCTGCCCACCCGAGGCCGCTGCCAGCCCCGCTGCGAGGCACTCTGCGGCCTCGGTCGCTGTAAGAGGGATGGCGTCTGACGCAATCGCCCGTTCGAGCTTGGCCACGCCGTCGCAGGCGCTTGAAGACCACGGCTCGTCTGTCGTAGCCAGCAACACGGCGTTCAGAGCGCCGTCGCCAGCGTCCTGACTGAGATCGACCAAGTCGTCGATACGCCACATCGCCTCGCCCAGCAGCGTGCCCGCCGTTGGTGAGGCGATGACGGGGGAGCCCGTGGCGAGGTGTTCGATGATCTGGAATGGCAAGACGGAGGTACGTCGCGAGTACTCGATCAGCCGGTCACGTGTGACGGCTTCCGCCGGGCGCTGGACGGACCGATGTTCTGCTTCCAGAGCCTCGTCCAAGAGGGCACCGACGCGATCGCGCACCGCTGCCCCCGCATCGCCTGGGTGCCCGAGGTACAGGAGGCCGAGAAGGGCGTCGATGATTCGGGCGGCGAAGGCCACGCTGAGATTCGTCGAGAGCGGAGCCGGCAGGGCCGATCGCAGCCGACCAGCCGGCCAGCGATCGCGCGTGGATCCGGCCAGATCCAGGGCCTGGACAATCTCGAGGAACTCCAGCCCGAGCGCCGGAGTACAGTCGCAAAGGCCGTCGACAAGACCAGCACCCAAGTTGAACACGGCGCAGGACAGATCGATGGCGGCTGCCTGTTCGCGGCCGGTAGGCCTCGGTGGCGCGAGCAGGCTGGCCGTGACCGACCCGTAAGCGAGCCCGAGCCCAATGCGCATGGCAGCTTGGTCGTCGTCGAACTCGAACTCGCTGTCCCCCTCCCGCTCGTCCGCGTAACAGAGATCAATGACGCGACGGAGCAGCGTTTCACCCGACTGGACGGCGTTGATCGTGGCCGAGGCCAGCGCGGCATGGCTGAGCAGCAACCCCCGAGCCTCAAGTTCGGTCTCAAGACTGCGGCTGGCAGCGCGGTCGACCGCCTGCCGCAAATGCCCGGGAATTCCCACGCTGGCCTACCTGTGAGAGAGCGTTTCCTCGAGCGGCCAGCCGCATCCCTGTCATGAGACGACCGGCCGGCACATCAGCCAGAGTACCTTCCCCGTCTTGCGCAGGGCGTGAGCCAAGGCGGCGACACACGTCGCAGAGTCACCACGTGATGCACGAGCATTCCGGCACCGAGACGGATGGGGCGTCGCACATGCGATCGACCTGGTCGTTGAGGGCGTAGGCACGGGCGGCGAGGGAGGCCGCCAAGGTCTCGGCGGCGGTCGACCGGTGCCCGGTGGCGTGGCGTACGGATCGCGCCGTGGAGGCGGCAGGACCGTATTGCATACGGTCCTGGCTGATCATTGGCCGTACGACAAGCCGGCGGGGCGCCCTTTGGTAGGCGAGGCCGGCGACCTTGGGGGGCCAGATCCAGGCCCCAGGTGTCGAACAGGCCGACACTGTGCGGAAAGTGGAGTTCCGTGCTGGTCAGGTCGGAGAAGGTCAGGCGTCAGCGATCAGCAGGTGCAGCAGATCGCCGCCGAAGGACTCAAGGAGATGTACTTCCAGGTCAGACCCGCGCCCGGAACGCATCCACCGCCTCCTGGTTCGGAGTAGTGGATGCGACCGACCGTGCAGGCCACCTCTGGATGCCGCCGGTCCAACGGCTATTGCCCCCCCGCGAGGTCGGTAACAGTGGACCTGGCGGCCGCCGCCGCACTGGTGCAGGGGTAACCGTGGACGTTTCACTGCACGATGCCGACGGTGCGGGCGGCGGCCAGCCAGTCGGGGAATTCCTGCAGTAGCTGATCGAAGAGGTGGTGGTCTGGGATGGCTTGCGGGGTGCGGCCGGCGTGGAAGAAGCCTGCGTTGTCGACGATGCGGCGGGCCGGGACGGCGAGGGTGTCCAGCTTGCGCAGGAACGTGAACTCGTTGTCATCAGGGTCGCCGAAGCCGATGAACTGCCAGAACAAAGGCAGTCGAGCGGCCTTGCACAGGTAGCGTTCGGCAGCGAACTTGCTGGTGGGGCCGCCGTCGGTTTGGAAGACGACCAGTGCGGGGCAGTGGCTGCCGGATCCCATGTAGTGGTCGATCACCTCGTCCATGGCCCAGTGATAGTTGGTGCGTCCCATGTGACCGAGATTCTCGTGCAGCTTGTTGACGCGGCCGCGGTGTCCGCCGAGCGTCAGGTCCGTGGATCCTTCGGCGTCAGTGGAGAAGAACACCACCGGAACGGTCCCGTCGTCATCGAGGTGAGCCGACAGTGACAGAACTTGCTCGGCCAGGTGCTGCATGGTGCCGTCCCGGTAATAAGGTCGCATCGACCCCGAGCGGTCCAGCACGAGATACACGGCAGCCCGTACCTCTTCCAGCCCATGTCTGCGCACGCTGGCACCCGCCGCCTTGTACAGGCTGACCAGTTCGGGTGCCCTCTCCTGCACCTTGGTCAGGCTGACGGCCGCGGTGCGCTCACTACCGTTCGTCGGGATCACTCCCTCATGATGGCGCCCTGCTTCCGAGCAGATGCACCGTTTGCCTATTCGGCTGCGAACAGTGCGGCTTGGTCTGTTTGCTCCGCTCGCCGTGCTACCGGTCCCGGTCGGCCTGATCGCGGTCGGCGCTCTCGCGTGGCAGTGCTGGCTGTCATCGCGGCGAGCTGCCGATTTCAACACAACGGAGAGTTACCTGACGGTAGCTCTTGGTTGTGTTCGGTTTGTTATCCAGGGCACTTGAAGCCCTCCCTTCGGAACGAGGATGATCGATCACTCTGGCGCCCCTGAAAGGGCCGGGGAGATCCCCGGCCTCACCAGCGCCACCATGCCGCGTCCCGCCTGGCCGATCGAAATCCGATCGGCCGCAGCCGGCTCGCCGCTTGTCCCGCTCCCCGCGGGCATTCCCGCTTCCCCCTTGTATGAGGACCTGATGACACAACACATACCGGGGGCGGTGTTCTGGTGCCTCGCCATGGTCACGTTCGTCGGACTGTTGCTGCTGATACACCAGTACCGGATCACCGCCGCCCTACGCCGCCGACTGCGGCTCCACGAAGGCGAACTGCTCGCCCGCGAAGAGGAGATGCGGCACCTCGCCGAGGTCCGGCTCCCCGCTCTGCTAGAGGCGTCCCGCGATGCCGGTACCACGCCCGTTCCTGGACCCCTCCATGCGGATCCCGCCGCATCGGCGTATGGAAAGAACCTGCACAGGGTCGTCGACCAACTCTCCAGGGCCGGCGAGTCCGCGCAGTCGCGGGCGGACAAGTCCGCGAAGGCAACGCTGAAGGCGACGATGCGCGCCCTGCAGGCCCTGGCCAGTGAGCAGCAGCTGTCGATCTCGCAGATGCAAGGCCGGCACGACGACCCCCACGTGCTCCAGGACCTCTTGGAGATCGACCACGCCAACGCGCAGTTCGGCCGGAGGGCCCAGGCCGTCGCCGTGCTCTGCGGCTCATGGCCCGGACGGCAGCGGGCCGCGTCGCCGCTGCTGGACGTGGTACGCGGCGCGACGTCGAGAATCCGGGACTACCGACGCATCAAGGTGCACTCCCGGGTGGACATGGACGTGGTGAGCCAGGCTGTCGAGGCGGTCGTCCTCGCGGTTGCGGAACTGTTGGACAACGCAGCGCGGCACTCCCAGCCCAACACCACAGTCGAAGTGAGCATCCAGCCGGCCCACAACGGCGTCAGTGTCGTCGTCGACGACGCCGGCATCGGCTTGGACGCACGCGAAGCCGACGAAGCCGCGCGACGTCTGTCCGGCAGCAAGGACATCGACATCCACCGGCTCGGCGTCCCGCCGCAGTTCGGCTTCGCCGTGATCGGCGTCCTTGCCGCCCGGTACGGTTTCAGCGTCAGTGTCGACACGCAGTCACCGTACGGCGGCGTGCGGGCCGTGCTCTTCCTCCCCAACGCCCTCCTCAAGCGGGTGCGCTTCATGGGGCCGCCGATTCCCGCGCTGGATGCCGGGACCCCTCCCGCCCCTTCGTCCCCCTCCTTCGAGGCCCGAACGGACACTGCCGCCGAGGCAACTGCCCGCCCCGGGCCCTCCGGAGAATCGTCACCCTTCCCCGAGGCGGGAGCGGCGACGCCGTCCACTGCGGCAGTCCTGCCCAAGCGTCACAGACGCACCCCGCTGCACCAGGAGCGCGCTGACCCAGCGGACCCGGCCCGCTCGGGCCCCCCGCTCGCCCGCCCTGCCGCCGAGACCGCCACCCGTATGGGCGCATTCGCCCGCGGCACCCGCGCCGGCCGTGATGCCTCCACCGACAGCGAAGGAAACGCCGAGCAATGACCGGCCCTATGACCAACGAACTCGGATGGATGCTCGACGAGGTCCTGAAGGTGCCTGAAGCCCGCCATGCGATCCTGCTCTCCGCGGACGGCTTGCTCCGCGCCCACTCCAAGGACATCGACCGCGACGAGGCCGAGCGGCAGGCCGCGGCGCTGTGCGGGCTCCAGTCGATCAGTCGTAGTACGGCCGAGTTCTGTGCACAGCAGACCTCGCCGTGGCAGCAGACACTCGTCGAGTTCGCGGACGGGTACGTCTTCCTGGTGGCCGCCGGCGCGGGCGCGTATCTGGCGGTCTCCGCCGGCCAGGACGTCGACATGGAAGCCGTCACCTACAGCATGCACAAGCTGGTCGACCGGCTCGGCAAGGAACTGACCTCTGCGCCGCGGCTGACTCCGGCGGCCGGCATGCAAGAGGGCACAGGTACGCAGTGACTCCGCCACGATGGGGGCCTGACAGAGGACTCGTACGGCCGTACGTCGTCACAGAAGGCCGTGCTCATCCGACTCGCAACACGGTGGACCTGGTCACGCTGGTGATGGCGGGGCGCAATCGTTCCCTGAGCGGTCTGAATCCGGAGAAACGGCGGGTCATGGAACTGTGCCGGGGTGGAGCCCTGTCGGTCGCCGAAATGGCCGCCCACCTCGCTCTGGCGGTGAGCGTCACCAAGGTTGTGGTCAGCGACCTCATCGACAGCGGCCATCTCACCATGCGGCCTCCCGTCCCCAAGGCACAACGCCCCCATGCCCAGCTTCTGCAGGAGGTGCTTGATGGGCTCCGCGCCCGCTTCTGAACCGGTCTACGTCGGTGACACCGTCACGACCGCGGTCAAGATTCTTGTCGTCGGCCATTTCGCCGTCGGCAAGACCACATTCGTCGGAACCCTCTCCGAGATCCGCCCCCTGCGCACCGAAGAAACGATGACGCGGGCGGGAGAATTCATCGACGATCTTTCGGGGGCCCCCGACAAGAAGACGACAACCGTGGCGATGGACTTCGGCCGCCTCACGCTCAGTGATTCCCTGGTGCTGTACCTCTTCGGCGCCCCGGGGCAGAAACGATTCACCCGATTGTGGGAGGACATGCTGTACGGAGCACTCGGCGCCTTGGTGCTGGCGGACACCCGAAGGCTCGACCACTCCTTCGACATCATGGGTCTGCTGGAAGAGCACGGCCTGCCGTACGCGGTCGCTGTCAATCAGTTCGAGGGCGCGCCCACATTTCCGGAGGCGGACATCCGGGAAGCGCTCGACCTGCTTCCGCAAACCCCGCTGGTCACATGCGACGCGCGCGAAGCCACGTCCTCAGCCGGAGCACTGATCTCCCTCGTCGAGTACCTACAGACCCGCACCTATGGGGAGCAATCATGACGACGCCCCAGCCCACACCCCGGCCGACACCCCAGGCGGCACCTCCTGCCGGCTGCCCGGCGCACGCGGGTGCGCGTCCGGTGGAGCGCTTGTACGGAGTTCAATTCGCCGCCGATCCCATGGCGTCGTACACCCGGCTGCGGGCCGATGGCTGCGTCGCGCCTGTGGAGATAGCACCCGGTGTGCACGCCTGGCTGGTCACCGGCTACGAGACGGCGCTTCAGGTGCTGCGCAGTCCGGAGCGCTTCTCCAAGGACCCACGGCGATGGCGGGCCCTGGCCGACGGGACGGTGCCGGCGGACAGCCCGGTCGTGCCCATGATGATGTATCGGCCGAACGCCCTGTACACCGACGGACAGCAGCACAGCAGGCTGCGCGGCGCCATCACCGACAGCCTCGGCCGCATCGACCCCAACGCGCTCAGGGGGTACGTAGAGCACAGCGCCGACACACTCATCGACCGGATCGGGCCCAAGGGGCGGGCGGATCTGCTCTCCGAGTACGGTGCCGTCCTGCCCTTGTTGGTCTTCAACCAGCTCTTCGGCTGCCCACCGGACATCGGGGACAAGCTCGTCGACGGCATGTCCGGGATTTTCGACGCCGACGCCGACTCGGAGAAGGCGAACGCGGTCCTGACCGAGGGCGTCGCCGAACTGGTCGCCCTCAAACGCAGTAAGCCGGGTCCGGACCTGTCGTCCTGGCTGATGGCGCATCCGGCCCGGCTCACCGACGAGGAGATGATGCACCAGCTGGTGCTCCTCATGGGCGCCGGCACCGAGCCGCAGCAGAACCTGATCTGCAACGGGCTGCGGCTGCTGCTGTCCGACGACCGGTTCGCAGGTGACCTCGCAGGCGGCAGCATGCCGGTCGACGACGCCATCGACGAGGTGCTGTGGACCGACCCCCCGCTGGCCAACTTCGCCATTCACTATCCGCTCCACGACGTGGAGCTAGACGGACAGCTCCTGCGCGCGGGCACCCCCCTTCTGATCAGCCTGGCTGCCGCGAACACCGGTATCGGTCTCGGCGACCGCCGGACCGGCAACCGCGCGCACCTTGCGTGGAGCGCGGGCCCGCACACCTGTCCGGCCAAAGACCCCGCCCGGTTGATCGCCGCAGCCGCCCTGGAAAGGCTCCTCGACCGGCTCCCCGACATCGAACTAGCCGTACCCGTCGAGGACCTGCAGTGGCGGCCCGGACCCTTCCACCGGGCCCTGGCCGCCCTGCCCGTGCACTTCCCCCCAATCGGCCCCGCCCACCCGCCCTCCGTGAGGAATGACGGAACAGCGAACCCGGTCCTGCCGGCATCGACCCCTGCGCCGCCGACATCCACCACGTCAGAACCCGCACCCAGGAGGACCTCGCGGCAGCACTGGTGGAACTCCCTACCGACCTTCTCGAAGAGTCGTCGGGGGTGAGACTGCGTCGCATGCGCGAAATGCCAAGAGCATCGGCGGCGAGGACCGCTCCGCCGTTCGGTGACTCAGGGGCTGACGATCAGACCCACCGTCGCCAGCGCGCCCGCCGCGAAGGACAGGGCAGCGGTCCGCTGCGCGCCGCGCACGGAGCCCTGGCGCCACTTGCGCTCCTTGCGGACCGTCGCCTTCGTCCCCATGTGAACGCGCTTCACGTTGTACGGGTCGTAGACCAACGGGTACAGGTCGCCGACCACGTGCGCGGGGCCCATGGAGACGCCCGTGCCGTGCCGGACCGTCTGACCGTCCTGGGTCGTGAACTCGTACACGACGGACCCCGTGCCCGTCGTGTTGATCGGCCTCGCCCATACCCGTCCTCCAGGGCGACAAGGGCACCGAACTCCGCTCCGACGGCGAGGAGCTGTTGCTGCGTCGCCCGGACGACGAGTTGCGCATCCCGTATGCGGCGATCGCGCGCGTCCGCGCCGAGAGGCGTGACGTCGCCGTCGAGCTGACGGCCCCGGCGGGCTCCGAGCCGACCGTGTACCGGGTCAAGGACGTGAGCGCGGCCGCCGCCTCCGTCTTCGCCGACGTGGTGAACGCCGCGCTGCCGGAGCGCACCGAGGAGGCGATCGACGGCGCCACGCTCGTCGTCACCCGGAGTCTGGTCTCCGGCGACGAGGAGGAGGACGACGAAGTACGGGCCGGACTCCCTGCCCCCGCCAAGTGGGCGACCTACACGGCCCTCCTCGCGGTCGCGGCCCTCGCCGTCGTCGTCGGGGCGGTCGACAAGAACTGGGGCCGGGCAATCGCGACCCTGCTGCTCGGGGAACTCGGCGTGGGAGCCACCTTCCTCGCGTGGGCAGGGCTGACGTCCACGTGGGAGGACTGGTACCTGCGCCGCCACGGCATCACCGTGGATGCGCAGCAGGTCTACCGGAACGGCACGACCACCAACGCCTACACGGCCACGGACGGCGTGACTCGTTACGCCGCCGGCAGCAACAAGGGCAAGCCCGTACAGGTCGCCTACCACCCGCGCAAGCCGGGGACCGCGGTCGTCCGTACCGGGTGGGGCGAGTGGGCGGGCGCACTGACCCTGTTCCTGGTCCTCGCCGCCCTCGCCGGGCTCGTCGACTACGGAACCTACCGCCTCGCACTCCCCGCCTTCGTAGGCTGACGAGCATGTCCCTCACCTCACCCGGCCCCCTCCTCCGGGGCAACAGCGACACCGAACTCCGCGCCGAGGAGGAGGAGCTGTTCCTCACCGACCCGGTCGGGACCTGCGCATCCGCTTCGCCGCGACAGTCCGGGTCCGCGCCGAGAAGCGTGACGTCACGGTCGAACTGACGGCCCCCGGCCGGGGCCGAGCCGACGACGTACCGGATCGAGGGCGTGAGCGCGCCCGCCGTCAGGTCGACCGTCACTGCGGCACCGTCACCAGCCGGGCACAGGCGCGATCACGCAGCGGCCTCGCGTGTCCCGCGCTGCGCCTGGTGGACGGATTCCATGCCGACGAGTACCGCCTCTCCACCCGCTGGTCCGCGGTGCCCGCACGCGTGGACCGGCGGGAACGACTTGCCTCTGGGAGCTGGTGTCGCGGGCTGCGGAAGCCCCGGGACCGTGCGGTCCCGGGGCGTCGGTCTGCTTTGTCGGTTCAGGAGGAGAGGACGCGGATGTCGTCGATCTGCATGGTGGCGGGTCGGCCGACGCCCCAGAAGCCGGCGAAGGCGGTGACGGTGGTGTGGTCGCCGGAGTTGAAGGAGACCGTGATCTGGCTGTAGCAGGCGGGGTCAGTGGCTGGGCACCAGGCGGGTGCGGGGCCGAAGTGTCGTTCGACGGGGGGCCAGGTGCCGGGGAGTCGGACGCCGAAGAAGGCGGTGTTGACGTTGTCGGAGGTGCGGAAGAAGCCGGTGATCGTGTAGTTGGTGTGGGGGCGTACGGGGATGGTCTGGGTCAGTGCGTTCCATACGCGCTGGCCGGGGGAGCTGAGCAGTGCGGACTTGTTGCCGTGGTTGGCTTGGCCGAGGTCGTCTTGGATGACCTTGGTGTCGGGGCCTTCGGTGTGCCAGGGGCGGCGGATGGTGGAGGTGGTCTGCTGTTCGAATCCGCCGTCCTGCAGGGGTTCGCGGTAGAGCTGGATGTCCACGTTCCAGGCGCCGAAGTTGTCCCAGTCCGGGGCGTCGTTGATGCGCAGGTCCAGGGTGCCTGCGGATCCGGCCATGCGGCAGCCGGGCTTCTTGAGGACTTCGTAGGGCTGGAAGCCGGCGAGGCGGGCGATGAGGCTGTACTTGTTCAGGCCGGGGGCGGGGTAGCCGGCGCCGGCCCTCTGGCGGGGGTTGAGGCCGGCGGGGGTGACCCAGTTGGAGCCGTCGGCGGGCTGCCACCACCAGCCGCTGGTGGACACCTCGTCCGTCTCGTGGGGGACGATCCGGATGACGTCTCCGGGGTGCACGATGTCGTTGCGGGGGAAGGTGGTTCCGCGGCCGCCGGCCAGGTGCAGGGTGGTGGCCTGGTCCGGGTCGAAGTGGTGGGTGCAGCGGGTCATGGCGGTGGTCGGTACCGGTGCCGGGTCGGCATGGGCCGGTACTTGTTGGATGAGGAGGGTCAGGACAGTCAGGACGAGAGCGGCGGCCAGGTTGCGGGCCGTTCCTGCTCGGGGCTGAGTCACAGGGTCTTTCCTTTCCATGGGGTTGGGTCCGCCGGGTGGTGTTCCAGGCGGGTCGTGCGGATCGCGGTCGTTGGCCGAGGACGGGGCGGGGTGTGTCACCGGTGTCCGGACGGGGTGGGGCGGAGGTAGGCGTCGACGGCGCGGGCGGGCGGCAGGGGGGAGTAGCCCACCGAGGTGCCGGGCCGGGCGGCTTCGATGACTCGGCCGCGGCCGGTGTAGAGCTGGACGTGCCTGCGGTGGTGGGTGAAGACCAGGTCGCCGGGGCGCAGCTGGGCCCGGGAGATGCGGGTGCCGGCGTAGATCTGGGTGAAAGTGGTGCGGGGCAGGTCGACGCCGGCGGCGTGCCAGGCGGCCTGGACCAGGCCTGAGCAGTCGAACCCGCCGTGTCCGGTGCCGCCCCATCGGTAGGGCACGCCGAGCTGGCGGCGGGCGAAGTCCACCGCTGTGCGTCCCGGCCCGGTGGCGGAGCGGTGACCGGTGTCGTGCGAGGAAGGCGTGCGGGTGCGGGTGTTCGGTCCGGCCGGCAGGATCAGGTGGTGCCCGGCGTAGATGAGCGTGGAGCGACCCAGGTGGTTGGCCTGCTGCAGGGCGGCGACGGTGGTGCCGTGGCGCCGCGCCATCGACCACAGAGTGTCGCCGTTGCGCAGCACCACCTGCCTCCCGGCCTGCCCGGTCTCATGAGTCGCGGCAGCGGCCGGCTGCGGGGCACGGTGCGCGTGTTCGGCCGCCGTCACGCCTACCAGGGCGGCCAGCAGGCTCAGGACCACGATGGTGGCCAGTCGCCGGGCTGCCGTGGCCGTGTGGAATCCGGTGTGCATCACATGTCTCCAGTTGTCGAGGAAGGGACTCGACCGCGCCTGCGGCCGGAGCAGCACGGAGGTGCAGGGGGACTCACCAGGGCGCGCCGGAAGCCCGTTTCAGGCATGGCGGGATCGCGCCGTGGCGCGCGGCGCCACGTGCCGAGGGCAGTGCAGAGGAAGGTTCAGTGGGTCAGGGGGCAGGCCCGAGATGTGGGCACACGGGCCTGCCCGCCTGGGCGCGGATCAGGCGCAGGTGAGGTAGAACTGGTCGGCGACCTTCTGCCGGTCGATGGTGGGGGAGGTGACCTGGACGGCCATCTCGCCCTGCACGGTGTCGCCGGGGCGGGTGCCCTGCAGGCGGACCTCGTAGGTGTCGTACTGGGAGTTGGGCGTGGTGAAGGTCATGCTTCCGGTGCGGGGCTGGTAGCCGCGGTCGATCAGGAACTGGTCGGGGAACCAGCTGTACTCGATCGTTCCGGTCCGCTGTGCGCTGGCACCGAAGGTGAAGGTGATGGGCTGGCTGCAGTCCACGGTGCCCGACCGCGGCTGAACGGAGACCCCCGTTCCCATCAGGATCGGCTGCGACGAGTCCTGACTGGGACTGGACTTGTCGTCCTGGTCGTCCTTGTCGTCGTCGCTGTCGTGAGACCCGCCGCCACCGGGTCCCTGACTGCTGCCGCTGGAGGCACTGCCGCTCGGGCCGCTGCTGCTTTCCCCGCCGCCGTTGTCTCCTCCGGGGGGCCCGCTGGTCGTCCCGCCACCCGGCCCCCGTGTTGCCCCGGAGTTGCCGGCGGTGTTTCCTGCGGTGGGACCGCTGGTCGTCCCGCCGCCCGAGCCCTGTGTGGTGCTTCCGGTGGCCCCTGCAGCGGCGCCGGCGCTGCTGCCCGAGCCGGCGGTACTGCCTGCGGTCGGCCCGTTGGTCATCCCGGTGGTGGCGGTTCCGCTCGACGAGGGGGTGTGAGAGGGGCTCAGGGCGAACGGCTGCTCCTGAAACGGGTGCCAGACCAGCAGCCCCGCAACCGCTGCGATGACCGCCACGACGGCCAGTACGGCGAGCACGACCCGACCGCTGTGCGGCGCGGGTTCCGCCGCTGCGGGCCTCTCTTCGGGCGCACAGACCGCGGCGGCCTCCTCGGCGCGCTGACGGACCAGGTCGTCGAGCGGGGCGGGCAGCCAGCCCGCGCCCACCTGACCGGCCCGGGCCCGACACCAGTCGACCACCTCCTGTGGGCTGGGCCGTCCTTCGGGATCTTTGACCAGACACCAACGCACCAGCTCGCGCAGCACCTCGGGTACCGGTTCCAGATCCGGCTCGGCGTGCACGATCCGGTAACTGATCTCCGTGGTACCCGTCCCGAACGGCGACTGCCCCGAGACGGCGTAGGCCAGCAGTGCTCCCAGGGAGAAGACGTCGCTGGCCGGACCTGCCTGACCGGCGGTCAGCCGCTCCGGCGCCACATAGCCAGGGGTTCCCACCACCAGCTGGGTGCGCGTCAGCGCCGTGGCGTCCCGGGTGCGCGCGATCCCGAAGTCGATCACCTTCGGGCCGTCCCTGTCGACGAGCACGTTCCCCGGCTTCAGATCCCGGTGGACCACCCCCGCGCCGTGGATGGCCGCCAGCGCTTCCGCCACCCCTGCGGCCAGCTTGATCGCCGTGTCCGCCGTCAGCGGACCCTGCGAGGCGACGACCTCCTGCACAGGCGGGCCGGCGACGTACTCGGTGGCCATCCACGGCTCCGCCGCATCAGGATCAGCGGCCACCACAGCCGCCGTGAACATCCCGTGCACCCGGCGCGCCGCGTCGATCTCGTGCCGGAACCGGGCACGGAACTCCACGTCGCCCGCCCGGGCGCCGTCGATGACCTTGATCGCCACCCGTCGGCCGCCGGTACTCTCACCCAGATAGACCCGGCCCATCGCACCGGAACCCAAGAACCCCAGCACCCTGAACCCGCCGATCTCACGGGGGTCATGAGGTCCTGGAGGCCGCACCGATTCCTGCCGGGTCCCGACGGCCGGCCCGGTGCCGCCGCCGTCTCCGGATTCCGGTTGCGCAGCCTGGGTCTTCTGCCGCTCCAGCCGCTCCACCTCCGCCTTGGCGGTCTCCCACCGCTGCGCCCACTCGCCCAGCGCGCGCTCATCGGCCCCGCACGCCCGGACGTAGGCCAGCGCCAGCTCTTTCGCCGGCAGTTTGCGGCCGCTCGCGGCCTCGTTCAGCGTCGCCCTGCTGAAGGGAACCCGCTTCTCCATCGCCGCGTACGAGACCCCCGCCTCGCTCCGCAGCACGCGCAGCCCTTCGGCGAACTCCTTGATCGGCCCCCCGCCCCGCCTGATCGGCTTCTCCCGGCGTCCTGCCATGACAGCCCTCCCAAACCCCCCGGCCGCAGGCGGGATAGGCCCACGGTCACGTTCCCCGCGCTCGCCGGGAACGGCCGGCGCGGACTTGCTGCTCCATGACTACCGCCTCGACCAGCCGCCCGTACCGCCAAACAGCGTCTGAGACGTCCGGCAGGACAACCGGACAACTCCACTGCAGGTCAGAGCACATGCAGTGGACAAGCGCCAGACAATGCGCAGCGCGCGCAGCGCCTAAGCGCGCCCCGGGCGCGCGCCCTCAATCTCCGTACCCTCACCGGTCGTCTCAACGTGCCTCGAGCCGCCGGGAACCCTGACGAACGAGAGGGCCGCAGTGAGCAGGGCGGCCACCACCACAGCGTGAGCGGGGCGTACAGCACGACTCAGCCGCCCAGGGTGAAAGCGCGGGTGAGGGCCGTCCGGGCGGCGGCGACCTCGGTCCGTACCGGATCGGGCAGATGGAGCCACAGGTACGGCCACACGACCGCGAGGCCGAGGCGCAGATCGCGATTCAGCCGGACCGCGACGGCGTGGATACGGTCGCCGCTACGGGTGGGGCGGTCCTGGGGCTCGGTGGCGATGCGGGATCTGGTCCGGCGAGATTCGTGGCGAGCGGTGGGGTCCAGGCGCTCCCCGCGGGTGCGGGCGAGGGCGGCGCGTGGACGCGGAGAGGGACACGGCAGCCGAACTGGCACCAGGGGCCCGGAAACAGACAGGGAACCCAACGGGGTTGGCACTTCTTGAAACTGGCTCCGTCCGCAGTTCCGTGAATGATCTCGATGCTGCTGCAGGCTGTCGGCGAATCGGTCTCACCTCTCGATCGCGCTGCCGAAATGGCACGTCGTCTGCCCGGCGGCCGTCGGCCCGATGTTTCCCCCGTCACGGTGTGCGGTGTAGGCGGCTTCACGCCTTGCGGTTCCAGAATCGGCAGCGTGGGCGAGCGCCGGATTACCGATGAGGCGCGTGCCTTCGGCAAAATGGGCGCATGACCGAGATCCGCACACCCCGTCTCCTCCTCCGTAGCTGGCACGACGACGACCTCGTGCCGATGGCGGACATCAACGCGGACCCACGGGTCATGCGCTGGATCGACGACGGCTCGGTGCGCGACCTGGACCACACGGCCGAGGCCATCGAGCGGTGGGAGGAGGAGTGGGACGAGGAGGGCTTCGGACTCTTCGCCGTCGAGCTGCTGGCCTCGGGCGAGCTGATCGGCTTCGTAGGACTGTCCGTGCCCGAGTTCCTGCCGGAGGTGATGCCCGCCGTGGCGATCAGCTGGCGGCTCGGCTCACAGTTCTGGGGCCAGGGATACGCGTCCGAAGCCGCGCAGGCCACGCTGGAGTTCGCGCTTCAGGACCGCGGCCTGGACCGCGTCATCAGCATCAACCGGGTGGGGGACAACGCCTCCGAGAACGTCATCCGCAAGCTCGGCATGGTGCCCGAGCGGGAGACGGCACACCCGGTGTACGGCTACCCTCTGCGTGTTCACGCCATCGATCTCACCGAGTTCCAGGCATGAATCGGCCGAACCGTCAATCACCACAAGAAAGCCGACCTGGTTGCGCAGGCCGGGGACGATCCGCCCGGCGGCCTGGAACGCGGCCGCAGCATCGGCCAGAACGGTCCCACTGACCTCGGAATGCCCGTAGTCACCAGACCGCGCTCCGGCCCGAGGCAGGGATAAAAGGCTGGTCGTCCCCTCTCGGGTGGGAGAGGGCCGCCTGAATGATCGACCGTGAATTCGCCATCCGAGTGATGGAGGCGCAGCTGGAGCGTGAGTTGCCGGGGCAGCTGCTGGTTGATCATGCCCCCTGGGGCCCGAGGATTCACCCCGATCCCGAAACGCTGGGCGGTGGAGCGAGCCTGTGCATTTCACGTACCGCAGGGCTGTGCCGTTGCGGGGTGTCGGGCGCTTCGGAGTGGGTAGGGGGCCGGGTGCCGCGAGGCAGTTGCGCTGACATCAACCAGGCCCGACAGCTTGGTCTGGCGCCATCACACCGCAAGTTCAGGAAGAACGTTCCCGCCTGGTACGAGGAGCGGCACGAGCAGCAGCGCAAGGCACATGCCTCATGGCGCATCCACATCGAGCACGGCATCGCACACCTGAAGAACTGGAGGACTCTCGCCTGACACCTTGGCCGACGCGAGCACATGAGTGACATCGTCCAAGCCGTCGCCGGACTGCTCTCACACCAGCAGACCGCCACCTTCGGCCACGGCCTTCCAGCGTGAACGCCGACAACGCCACAGCCCTCGACGGGCCACTGCCGGAAGTGGTGCGCGTAGCAGAGCTTGCCCAGATACTTGAGGTTCGGGGCACCCTTGCGGGAGATCGCCGGCAGAATGCGGCGGCGCTTCGACTTACGCCGGTTGGGGTTGCTGTCGTGGCCCTGGTCGCCCAGAAGTACGTCGGGGCGCCTGCGCGGACGACCGGGTCTCCCGGCGACGGGCCGGTGGCCTCGCCCCCCTTTTCGCACGGATGTGGGAGGCATCCACGCAGGCCCGGGTCCAGTCCAGGGCGTCGGCTGCGTGCAGCTCGGCGAGCGGGATGCGGTGGGGCTTCTCGAAGACGCCGGCCTCGTGCCACCGGCTCAGCCGGCGCGAGCAGGTCTGTCCGGAGCCGAACCCCAGCTCCAGCGGCAGCACACGCCCACCAGCACGCATCCACAAGATCGTGTTACGAGCTCTTAGGCAGGCGCCCCGGTCGGCGTGGGTAGGCCCGGGGGAGGTAGCCGCTTACGCCCTTGCGTCTTCGATTCCACCTACTGAGTTAGGTTGCCTGCCCAGCGTTGAAGGACCGCGATATCGCGGCCCATCACCAGTACCAGCCTGCCGTCAGGGCAAAACTCAACATCCCGCAGACCTTCGACTACGAGGTGCTGCAATGGCCTTCGCGTTCGCATATCCCATACGTCTAGGTCGCTGGTGCCGGTGGCGATGGCGGTGATGGGGCGGCCGTCGAGAACCGTGCATGCCAGCGCCTGCACTCTGCCGTCGAGCCTGGTGAGGGGTTCGCCGATGGGCTGTCCGGCCGTCAGATCCCACATGTGAACCAGACCGCTTCCGGTGGCGATGACGGTGATGGGGCGGCCGTCGAGAACCGTGCACGCCAGCGCCTGCACCTTGCCGTCGAGCCTGGTGAGGGGTTCGCCGATGGGCTGTCCGGCCGCCAGATCCCACATGTGAACCAGACCGCTTCCGGTGGCGATGACGGTGATGGGGCGGCCGTCGAGAACCGTGCACGCCAGCGCCTGCACCTTGCCGCCAGGCCCGGTGAGGGGTTCCCCGACGGGCTGTCCGGTCTCCAGATCCCAGACGTACACCCAGCTGCCGTAGGTGGCGGTGCCGACCACGCTGTTGGTGACGGTAGCGACAGTGACGGGACGGTCATCGAGTACCGTGCACGCCAGCGTCTCCACCCAGCCGTCCAGCCTGGTGACGGGTTCCCCGATGGGCTGTCCGGTCACCAGGTCCCGTACATGAACCTGGCCCTCGCCGAGGCGAGTGCTGGTGGCGATGACGGTGACGGGCCGGCCGTCGAGAACGGTGCATGCCAGCGCCTGCACCTTGCCGTCGAGCCTGGTGAGTGGTTCGCCGATGGGCTGCCCGGTCGCCACATCCGCCACATAGACACAGCTGCGGTCGAGACCGCTTCCGGTGGCGATGACCGTGACGGGGCGGTCGTCGAGAACCGTGCATGCCAGCGCGTATACCCAGCCGTCATGAGGACCGGACGCCAAAAAGGCGTTTACGAAGCTCTCCGAGAAATCCCAGGACCGCACTGCGCCGTTCGCGCCGACAGTGACGATGACGGGGCGGTCGTCGAAAGCAGTGCACCCCAGCGCGTACACCCGGCCGTCGAGCCCGGTGCGGTGTTCGCCGATGTGTTCTCCGGTCTCCAGATCCCGCACATACACGCGGCCCTCGCCGAAGCCGGTGCCGGTGGCGATGGCGGCGACGGGGCGGCCGTCGAGAACAGCGCACGTCAGCGCCCCTACGTCACGGTCGAGTCCGAGGAGGGGTTCGCCGACGACCTGTCCGGTCTCCAGATCCCGCACCTGTACACGGCCTTCGCCGATGCCGATGCCGATGACAGTGATGGGGCGGCCGTTGAGAACGGTGCACGCCAACGCGTGCACACCGTCGAGCCCGGTGAGGGGTTCGCCTATGGGCTGTCCGGTCTCCAGATCACACACATACACCCGACCGCCGGTGTTGGTGTCGACGGCGATGACGGTGACGGGGCGCTCCTTGAGGACGGTGCACGCCAACGCCTTAACCTCACCGTCGAGCCAGGCGAGGGGTTCGCCGAGACGCTGTTCGGCCGTCAGGTCCCACACGCACACCTCGTCCATGGTGCCGACGACGGCCACGGGTCGGTCCTCCTCAAGGACGGTGCACGCTAGTGCCAGCATGTCCTCGGCGACTCTGATGAGGGGTTCGCCGAGGGGCTGTCCGGTCGCCAGATCCCACACATACAGCTCGTTGTAGGTGCCGACGACGGCCACGGGTCGGCCTTTGAGGACGGTGCACGCTACCTGCCGAACGGTGTCGCGGTATCCGGTGAGGGTGTGGCGGAGTGCGGGGGTGAAGTCGTGGCCAGTAGCCCAAGCAGGAAGCCATTCGCCGTGTGCGGAGCTGTTGAGTTGCTCGAGCAGGGAGGTGGCGTCGGCCCGGGCGGCGTTGAGGGCGAGAAGAATGCGGCGGACGGATGGGGATGCGGTTGCGTGCAGGTCGAAGGAGGTGCGGTAGACGGCAGCGGTCAGGCGTGCCTGGCTGCTCGACGCCTGCTGCAGATAGGGGGTGAGGCTGTGCGGGAGGGCGTGCACCAAGTATTCGGTGTGGTCGAGGAGGTTGTCGATGCAGCCTGCGGCTGCAGCGTGGGTGGCGAGGTGGTTGATGGTGTAGGGGTGGGCGCGGGACCAGTCACGGCTGGCATCGCCGCGGTAGGGGACGCAGTCGGTGAGTGTGTCGACGAATGCGGCGTGGACGGTGATGGGGTCGGTGTTCTCGCGGAGGTGTTCGGTGAGGGCTTGGTGGTAGAGGCGGTAGGCGGAGCGGCCGTTCTCGGTGGCTTCGACGACGTAGGAGCCGGCGTGGTGGCGCAACCACAGGAGGTCTTCGTCGGTGTACGTGCGGCCGGAGATGGCGGAGGCGAGGGGAGCCCAGATGTCTTCCCAGGGAAGGCCCTGGCCCTCGGCGTAAGCGAGGGGACGCAGCAGGTCTGCGGCGCGCTGGGCATCGGGGCCGAGGCGGCGGGTGAGGTCGTCACGCATGGCCTGCCCAGCATGGCGAGGGAGACCGGCCCGCCAGCGGGCGCTGTACGGGTCAGTCACGGTGGTGTCAGCCGAGGCGAGCGTGTAGGCGGCGAAGCGGGCGACGAGGAAGGACGTACTCGCCGCGTCGGCGACCGCCTGGGCGACTGCCCGCAGCAGGCTTGGGTGGGTTGACCGATAGGGGGAGCTGCTGCGGCTTTGCAGAAGGTTGCGCATCGTGTACGCCAGCAGCGCTTCACGGTCGGCGTAGCGCGGGCTGTCGAGGTCGATGACCACGCCGCCGCCGTGCGCCGGGCGACTGGTGAGGCCGAGACGGTCGAGCAGATAGGGACGCGTGCCGAGGAGGAGGCGGATGCGTCCGCGGGAGTGCTCGATGAGAGGGCGCATAATCTGCGAGCACAGTGTGTCGGGGGTGGCGGCCTCGTCGAGGGCGTCGATGAGGACCGTGAACGGCCGGCCACGGCCGTCGTTTCGCTGCTCGAGAGCTTCGAGTAACTCGCCGACGGTGGCGCATTTGAAGCCTGCGGCGGCCGCGAGGCCGGACAGGACCTGGCTGTCGGTGAGGTTCTGGGCGTACATGACGACGTCGATGCTGCCTTCACCCGGGATCCAGTCGGGATCCAGGCCAAGGGCGTCGACGGGCACGGTGCGTCGGCGCTCGGGCATGGTGAGCGTGGCGAGGAGGCCAAGTACGGCCGTTTTGCCTGAGCCGGGGCCGGCCGTGACGACCCGCACGCACTCGCCCGCACCGACACCGCTGGGAAAGAGTTCCTCCTGCCCGGTGTCACCGTCGTCGTTGAGCCAGGCAGTGAGGTCGGCCAGGGCTCGGTGGCGGCCGCAGAACCACCAGCCGTGCGCGGCATCCCCGTGGTAGCCCATGGCGCGGACAAGGAGACGGGAAGTGAACTCCGTTTCCCTCCGCAGAGCGTAGGCGTCGAATTCAGCCGCGTCCTGCAGGGCGAGGTCGACATCGGTGAGGCGGACGTCGTGGCGGGGGTTGGTGAGGAAGTCAGGTGGCTCGCCAGTGAGCCCGAGCAGGGACAGGCTGATGTGCTGATAGCCGGGCTTGTCGGGGTGATGGTTCATCTGTTGCACCACGGCGGACACCGAAAGGTGTGTCGGCGCGTGACCGGCAGTCGCCCGGCTGTTGACGGCCTGGCTGAGCAGCCGTGGGAACACCCCCGCTACGGCCCGCTGGTGGGGCTGGGCGGAGGACACGATCACCAGGCCCATGCTGGTCGTGGTCTGCGCCCACTGCCTGCCGAGGCGCTCGAGCGCGGCCGCGGCGAGTTCGTTGCCGCCTTGCCCGGAGTAGCAGGTGTCCAAGATCAGCAGAAGCTGGCGCACGCTGGTGCCGCGGAAGACCCGCACCAGGTCCGTGGTCGGCAGCGATGTATAGCTGACATCGGCCGGATCGGTGTCGGCCATCAACAGAACGTGTTCGCTGCCGTCCTCGAGGACCTCCCCATGGCCGGAGAGGTAGACGACCACCAAGTCGTCTTCGCGACGCTCCTGCGAGGTACAGAACGCCCGCAGCTGATCGGTCAGCTGTTGCCGCGTCGGATCGAGACCCAGCGCCGTCTCGTGCCGGTAGCCAAGCTTCTGCGAGAACAACTCAATGATCTGCGCACGCGCTTCGACCAGTCCAGGACGGTCCCAGTCCGCACACTTGGGATAGCGGGAGACAGCGGACGCAATCAGATACCGGCGCGGCTCCACATCCTCCTGCGGGCCGTCGGAGGGGCCTGTCATGCGAGACCATCCGCGATCGCCTGCCCGCACAGCTTGTCCGTCAGGTACGCAGCCGCGTCATGCGCATGCGCACCGTTGTGCACGATCGCGCACCGCACCCGCTCCCCGAACCCCGGCCGCAGGTCTTTCACGAGGGCAACGACATCTCCGGCATCCGCCAGGTTCGTCCACACCAGGCGCCCTTCACTACCCGGCCACACGCCCCGTGGCTGGTCACCGAGCACGAGGGGTGCGGGCTGGAGGCGATGCAGGATCAGATTCGGGATGCCCAGAGGTGAGCCGAGGGTGACCAGGGCCCGCACCTGGTGGCCCGGGTGTGCGCACAGCGCCTCATAGGCGATGACGGAGCCCAAGGAGTGGGCGACGACGACCCTGGTGTCCTCGCCGATCTGATCGACGACACGGGCCAGGGCCCGCGCACGCAGGTCCGTGTCGGTGAGGTAACGGTGCACCTGTTTCAAATCGAACACCATCGCCCGCAGGGCAAGCCCGGCGAAGAAGCGTGAACCCGACAGTGCCCGTAGCGCGGCCTGTACCGACCGCGGCGTCGACGCCAGGGTGTCGGCGTCGGGCGGCACCACGGCCGGGTCGCTCGTGGCAGCAGCCTTCCACCATGCGTACAACAGTTCCTGTTCGAAGCCTTCCTCGACGTCGGCGGCCGTGTAGGGCGGCTCGCCGACGGCAAGAAACTCACCCTCGGGACGGAAGAGGTTGCCGTAGAAGGCCACCCTTACCTCCGCCTCCGTCAGACGGTCCGCGGCGCCGGCGTGTTCCAGGCCGTCGTTAAGCCTCGGGAGCCACTCCGCGCGCAGCGTCTCCTCGCCCTGCGTCTGCTTGCCGATTCCATGCACCGCCACCACGCGCGCCATGCTCCGTGCCCCCGAACTCGCCCCTGCATGCTTGTCCAGCACTGTAGAGCCCGCCCAGGAGCGGAAAGGGCAAAACGGTGAGCTTGACACTCCTCCGGAGCCGGAGCCGGAGCCGGAGCCGGAGCCGGAGCAGCGCCAGCGTCTCCAGCGGCCCGCCGGCTGCTCCGCCTGTTCAATCGACATCCCGAGCCCGGAGCAGGAGATCACGCACGGGCTGTACGACATGGCGGACACGATCGCACGGCAGATGCGCGCATCCTCCGCTCACTGATGTCGGGTCGCGCCAGGAGATGGTGTTCTCGCCGGTGAGTCGGCGGGCCATGAGGTCGGTCATGGCGAGGTGGATCATGGCTTCCGAGCGTTCAGGAAGGGTTTCGTAGCCGCGGGCGAGCCTGCGGTGGAGCATGAGCCATCCGCAGGTTCGCTCGACCGTCCAGCGTTTCGGGATCGGGGTGAATCCCTTGGTCCCGAGGATGCGTTGGACGATTTCGAGGTCGATGCCGAGGGTGGCGGCGTGCTCGAGGAAGTGTCTGGTCGAGGAGGACCCGGCCTCTTCGTCCACCGCTCAACCAAGTGGGGAACCGAGTGGACCCCGGGGATGTGCGGTCATCCCCATCAGAGTGGGCCTCAGCTCCGCACGGCGCCGGTCAGCGGAGCCATTACGTGCCACCCCGCCGTTTCGTACAGAGTCCGGCCTTCCGGCGTCGCGACCAGCACGCCGTTCGTCGCACCCTGCCCGGCGGCGGCGTTGGCGAGCGTATGCATCACGAGGCGCCCCAGACCACGGCGTTGATGAGCTGGGTCGGTCTCGACCTGGTCGACGACTGCGGTGGGGCCGACGACGGCGATCTGCCCGCGCGCGGCGAAGGCACCGTCGGTGGTGCGCACCAGGACATGGGTGACGCCGGGTCGGGTCCAGCTGCGCAACCGGTAGCCGTCGGCCGTCTCGGGCGGGGCCTCGGAACGGGCGGCGTTCAGCGGGACGGACATCAGGAAGCCGGGGCCGCCGGCGAGAGACCATCCAAGCCCGAGCCAGGGCTCGAGTATCTCTGGGGATGCGGGTGCCTTCAGCCATACGCCGGGCGCGGTGGTGTCCTCAGTCATCTTGCGGATGACCGCTTCGTCGGCGGTGGTCAAAACGTGGCGTACGACATGCCCGGGCAGGCCGACGTCAATGGTGAATCCCCAGGCTGTAGGGATGGGGTCGGCTGTGCCGCGCGAAACGGACCAGCCAGAGACCCACGCTTGCATGGCCTCGGCCGTGTTCATGAAAGGTTGAACACCCCCTGGACGTAAGTAATATCCGAATAGCGACTATACCTATTACGTCTCGAGTGTCGGCTGAGTTGCCCGGCCGTTGAGGGGAACGGGTGCTGGTGGTGGCCTTGGCTGGAGCCGGACTGTGGTCTTGCGGGTCACTCGCGTCCCCGTGCACGACGCGGGAAGCGGGCCAGCCCGGGGTATGTTTGTGCTGCTACCTGGATCTGCGCCACCCGCTCATCTCGTAGGCCCAGGCGGACTTCTGGTCGGCGCACTGGGCAACGTCGACACCCGCCCACGGCGCCCGCAACCTCTTCAGCGGCGCCCCGCACCACGATGCGGGCACGACCGAACTCACCTGGCCCGCGCCGGCCGTCGCAGCCATCGCCGCAACTGCGGGCCTGCTCGCCCGGTGTCGCAGACTGCGAGCCGCCCCCGGAACGGCTCAGCTGACGCCCCGACCGCCTACGGGCCCTCACCGTGTCCCTGGACGACGCGCCGCCTGCCCGAGGCCTGGCGCACTACGAAGACGTGCACACCGTGGCCTGCCGGCTGATGGCCGCAGTCGGCCTCCAGTGGGTCCGCCTGCCTGGATCGTCAAGGGCGAGCGCCTCCTTGATGCGAGCCGGCTTGCCCATGCGCACCCGCCAGGCCGCCCGTCGCCGGCCGCCGCGCCGGCGCACCGCCGACGCCGCCCCCGTCCACACCGAGTGGACCGCACCCGAGGACGAACACACCCCGGACGCCGACCGCGCCTGGTGGGACCTGAACGCCGTCTGCCTGCTGACCCTGGGACCCGACGCCGACTAGGGCGCGTATCGAGTCGTGATCATCGGGTGGTCCTGGTGAGGTCTTTGATCCAGATCATCGAGGCGTGCAGGTGGAGACTGGCGAGGTAGCTGTCGGGAGTGTTGTCGTATCGGGTGTCTCACCGTCCCAGTTCCGGCCTCCTGGTATGTCACGCTCTGGGGCGGGTGAGGCACGTGGAGCCGACGTGAGCCGACCGGTGCACTGATGTCCGGGCGGGGACTCATGGGACATGGCCCGGCACCCGGCTCAGGATCCGGGGAGGATACGGCGCGTTTCGTAGGCCCACATCGCGATCTCGACCCGGTTGCGGGCGCCGAGTTTGGCCATCAGGCTGGCCAGATGCGACTTCACCGTGCTGAGGCTGATGTGCAGTGCATCGGCGATCTCGGTGTTGGTCAGCCCGCGAGCGACGGCGAGGAGCACCTGCTCCTCGCGGGCGGTGACGGGAGAGACCGGCTGGGCCACGGGCCGGCCGACGGGCAGGTCCGCGAATGCCTGGAGCAGACGGACGGTGACGCTGGGCGCGATGAGCGCCTCACCGTCGGACGCCGACCGTACGGCCTGCGCCAGAAGGTCCGGTCCCGTGTCCTTGAGGAGGAACCCGCGGGCGCCGGCACGCAGTGAGCCGTAGACATACTCGTCGAGGTCGAACGTGGTGATGACGACCACGGCCAGCGGGTCGGCGACGCCCGGGCCGGCGACCAGCCGGGTGGCCTCGAGCCCGTCGAGTACGGGCATGCGGATGTCGAACAGGCAGACGTCGGGGCGTAGTTCGCGGGCCAGACGTACCGCTTCCCGCCCGTCGGCGGCCTCGCCGACCACCTCGATGCCGGGCTGGGCGTTCAGCATGATCCGCAACCCGGTGCGGATGATCGTCTGGTCGTCAGCGACGAGGACGCGAATGGACACCGCTCTCGCTCCTCGCTCTCGGCAGTTCGGCTTCGACATGCCAGCCCCGGTCGGTACCCGGGCCGACTCGTAGTGTGCCGCCGAGCAGGGTCGCGCGCTCGCGCAGTCCGGTAAGTCCGTATCCGTCGCGACCCCGGCCGGTGCGCCGGCCGTTGTCGCGCACGCTCACCCGTACCGTGTGCCGTTCCGCGGCGACCCGAACGACGAGCTCGGTCGCGTCGACCGCATGGCGCAGCGCGTTGGTCACCGACTCCTGCACGATCCGGTAGACGGCCGCGTCCACGGCCGGGGGCAGCGCGTCCAGCTCGCCGTCGAGCCCCAGGTCGACCCTGAGGCGACCACCCGGGGTGCGCACCAGGCGCTCCAGATCCGCGACACCGGCAGGCGGCGCCAGCTCGGCGCCGACCCCGCGGTCGCGCAGCGCGGCGACCATGGCGCGCATTTCCTCCAGCGTGCGCGCCCCTTCCTCCTCGACCCCCTCCAGCGCCTCGACGGCGGCGGACGGGTCGGTGCCCGCGAGCACCCGGCCCGCCTGGGCGACGATCACCATGGCCGACACGTGGTGGGCCACCGTGTCGTGCAGTTCCCGGGCGAGCTGCTCGCGCTCGCGGGAGCGCACCTGCTCCAACTGCCGCTCGCGAGCGGTCACCCGGAACCGCACGGCAGCCCCGACCACGCCGGGCAACAGCAGGAAGACGAAGCCCACGACATTTTCGACGACCGGGGTCTCGTCCGTGACGGAACACAGCGCGCTGGCCGCGAGGATCACCGCGACGCCCAGCACCATCTCGCGTCCCGATCCCCACCGGGGCAGCGCGTACACCAGCACGAGCACGACCGCGCCGGTGTACAGGCCGACGGGCTCGCGCGGTCCGGCGACGAGCCAGGCCACCTGGAGCAGGATCACCGAGCCGAACGCCAGCGTCACCATCGCCAGCGGGCGGGTCCGGCGCCACAGGGGCAGCAGGCACAGCCATACGGCGAACACCACCGCCACCGGCCGCCACACGACGTTCTCGCGCAGGGTGGCCTCCAGCGCCACACCGGCAAGGCCCGCGGCGAGCAGCGCCCAGTCCCGCCGCACCCGGGCGGGCGCGTCGGGCGGCCGGGGTTCGGTCCACAAGGTTCGCAGGTCGTCTCGGAGCACGGTTCTCAGCCTAGGGACCGCGGCGTGCCGCGCATCGGCCGAAAGGACGGGTTGTCACTCCGCCCCGGGGCCGACGGATCCGCGGCCCGCGGGCCGATGCCGCGGAGCGCCGTGGCGACGAGCCTCGGCATCGGCGGCCGTACAAAGACGGCCGACGACGTGGTTGGAGGACCCGATGCTCTCGAAAGCCCTGTTGCGCCTGGGCGCAAGCGCCGCCCGCCATCCCTGGCGGGTGATCGCGGCATGGCTGATCGCCGCCACGCTCGCCGTCCTCGCCGCCGTCGCCTTCGGCGGGCGGAACGCGGACTCGATGACCGCTCCGGGACTGGACTCCCAACGGGCCGCGGAACTGATCGAGCGGGCCCGCACCGGCCAGGAGGGGATGACCGCCCAAGTGGTCGTCACCCCCCTCGACGGCGCTGCGACGTTCTTCGACCACGACGGCGCGCGCACCGCTCTCACGCGGCTGCAGACCGAGGTGAAGCGGCTGCCGCACGTGCTCGGCACGAGCGACCCGGCGGGGGCACTCGACGCGGGCGGGGACACCGCCGTGCGCGGCGGCCTCGTTTCGGCCGACGGGCGGATCGCGGTCGTCCGGGTGCAGTACCCCGACCAGAGCCGGCTGTCGGCCGACGACCTCGACGCCCTCGTCGATCTCGGCGACCGGCTGCGCGCCGAGCTGCCGCTGCGCATCGAGATGGGCGGGAACCTCTTCTACGTCTTCTCCGACCCCGACGGCGGCGCGAGCGAGCTGATCGGCCTCCTCGCCGCGGCCGCGATCCTGTTCCTGGCGTTCGGTTCGCTCGTCGCCGCCGCGCTGCCGATCGGCATGGCGGTCTTCGGGCTGACCGTCGGGGTCGCCACGATGACGGTACTGGCCGGGGTGACAGAGGTCCCCACCTTCGCACCGGTCCTGGGCAGCATGGTCGGGCTCGGAGTGGGCATCGACTACGCGCTGTTCGTGCTCGCCAGGCACCGGGAGTACCTCGCGTGCGGGCTCGATCCGCAGGCGGCGGCCGGACGAGCGGTGGCAACGGCGGGGCGGCCGGTGGTCTTCGCCGGCGGCACCGTCGTCGTGTCGATCCTCGGCCTGGCGGTCGCGAACGTGCCGTTCATGACGGTGGGCGGGGTTGCCGTCTCGATCGTCGTCCTGACGATGGTGCTCGCGTCGGTGACGCTGCTGCCGGCCTTCCTCGGCGCGGCGGGCCCGCGCCTGGCCCGGGCCGGCCGGATCGGCCGGGCTCTGCAGACCGGGAAGCTGGGCCGACGCGCACGGCAGCGGGACACGGTGGCGGGCGCCGCCCACGCCGCCGGTTGGCGGCGCTGGATCGGGCACGTCAGCCGGCACCCGGTGCCGTACGCGGTCGGCGCGGCGGGGCTGCTGCTGACCGCGACGCTGCCCGTGCTCGGCCTGCGCGTCGGCCTGCCCGACGACGGCTCACTGCCCCACAGCCGTACCGAGCGCCGGGCCTACGACCTCGTCGCCGAGGGGTTCGGCCCGGGCACCAACGGTCCCCTCGTCATCGCCGCGGACCCCGCCGGTGATCCGGGAGTGCTGGACCGACTCGTCGGGGCGGTCGCGGCGGATCCGGGCATCGCATCCGTCGCGCCGACGCACATCGATCGGGCCACCGGCATCGCGACCCTCGTGGTGTTCCCGACCACCAGCCCTCAGGACAAGGCCACGGCCGACACCATCGCCCGGCTGCGCACCGACGTGCTGCCCACGGCGATCGGGCACGGCCCGGCCAGGGCCCACGTCGGCGGCGCCGCCGCGAGCCTGTCCGATGTGGGCCAACGCACCAGCCAACGCCTGCCGGTGTTCGTCGCCGCCGTGCTGGCGATGTCGTTCCTGCTGCTGATGCTGGTCTTCCGCTCGATACTCGTACCGCTCAAGGCGGTACTGCTGAATCTGCTGAGCATCGGCGCTGCCTACGGCATCATGGTCACGGTCTTCCAGTGGGGCTGGGGAGGCGCACTCATCGGGCTGGAAGCGACGGTTCCGATCGTGTCGTTCATCCCGATGTTCCTCTTCGCCATCCTGTTCGGCCTGTCGATGGACTACGAGGTGTTCCTCCTCTCCCGCGTACGCGAGGAGTACCTGCGCACCGGCGACAACGGCACG
The DNA here is from genome assembly GCF_055569615.1 of Streptomyces sp. NPDC031379. Taxonomy (NCBI): domain Bacteria; kingdom Bacillati; phylum Actinomycetota; class Actinomycetes; order Kitasatosporales; family Streptomycetaceae; genus Streptomyces; species Streptomyces sp. NPDC031379. Next base: position 68,071 of record NZ_JBVIIT010000036.1, read on the forward strand.
GCGATCGTCGAGGGCGTCTCGGGCACCGCCCGGATCATCACCTCGGCCGCCCTCATCATGGTGGCGGTCTTCCTGTCCTTCGCCGTCGCCGAGGACCCCTCCACCAAAATGTTCGGGCTCGGCCTGGCCACCGCGATCTTCATCGACGCCACGGTCGTACGCATGGTGCTGGTACCGGCGACCATGACACTCCTCGGCCGGACCAACTGGTGGCTGCCGAAGTGGCTGGACCGGATGCTTCCCCGCGGCCCGGTCGACACCGACGACACCGACGCGGAATCCACGGGTGAGGCCCCGCGTCCACGGTTGGTCGACCGTTGACTCAACTCCTGCCCGCCCTTGGCGTCCGGCACCTCAGCGCGTCACCTAGGGACATATCGAGTCGTGGTCATCGGGTGGTCCTGGTGAGGTCCTTGATCCAGATCTTCGAGGCGCGCAGGCGGAGACCGGCGAGGTAGCTGTCGTGAGTCTTGTCGTATCGGGTGGCGATGCCTCGCCATGCCTTGAGCTTGTTGATCAGGCGGTCGACGGTGTTCCGTTCCTTGTAGGGATCGGCGTCGTGGCTGACGGGTCGGCCACCTCTGGAGCCCTTCTTCTTCCGGTTGGCGGCCTGGTCCTTCTTCTCCGGGACGACCACCTTGATACGGCGTTTGCGCAGGCGGGCGCGGTTTCCGCGGGACGAGTACGCCTTGTCCCCGGCGACCGCGTCCGGCCGGATGCGGGGCCGGCCGACGGGCCCGCGTACCCGTACCTTCTTCAGGACGGGGATGAACTGCGGGCTGTCCGCTGCCTGGCCTGTGGTCAGGATGAACGCCAGCGGGCGGCACTTGCGGTCGGCGGCGAGGTGGACCTTGCTGGTCTGCCCGCCTCTGGAACGTCCGAGGAGGGCGGCCTTCAGCCGGAGTTTCCGCCGATGCCGGATGCGTCGTCGTTCTTCCAGCGCGGGATCACTTTCGGTCTCTTGCCCGTTTTGCTCTTCGAGGCCGCCCCCTTTGACCTGGCCTTCTCCTCCTCGGCCGCGGCTTTCTCCAGGGCGGTGACGACGTCCTCGTCGAGGTGCATCCCGGCCGCGTGGTGGTGGGCTCGGGCGGTGGTGGAGTCGATGCTGACCAGGGACAGGTCCACCTCACCCCGCTTCGCGGCTTCCGTGATCAGGCCCTCCAGCAGGGCCTCGAAGACGCCGGCGTCACGCCACTGCCGGAAGCGGTTGTGGACGGTCGACCAGGCGCCGAACTCCGTCGGCATCTCCCGCCACTGCCCGCCCGTCTTGAACCGCCAGATCACGCCCTCGAACTGCTGCCGCAGTCGCTCGGGGCACGGGCCGTACTCGCCGATCGGCAGGTACGACTCGATGAACTCCCAATCCGGATCGGTCAGTTGCACTCGCGTCACGTAAGACCGTCTATCGGACCGGACCGTGCCACGAAGGCACATCCCGCAAATTGATCACGACTCGATACGCGCCCTAACACCTCGCCGCCTTCATCACCAGCCACTAAGCCGACAAGGCCGGCGCACTCGTCTTCGCCTGCCTGCTCCACCTCAGCGCCACCAGCAGCGGTGCCCGCTTCTGGTGGCGCTTCGCCGCCGGCGTCGGCCACCCCATCGCTGGTCGGCCGGCTACGGCAGCTCACCTCTCTGCTGCAGGCGCCGCTCGCACAACTGCTCACCCGGCTCGGCCACGCATGCAGAGGAGAGAGCTATTGCGCTCCCGCTCTGCAGTCGGACCGACAACCGGTGTGCCGTGAGCGGCCGCCTGGCAGTCGGTCTCATCCAGCCGGTTGCGGGCTGGCGGGATCAAGTCTGTCGGTCGAGCGGGATCCCGTACTTCATCCACGCCTGCATGGCCTTCAGGGAGTGGCGCGTACCGGCTCCGGGGGCGCAGCGGCCACGGATGTTCCACCACAGCACTTCCAAGACCTGCTCGCCGAGGCAGGCCGAGGGCGCCGCTGCCGTCCCGGTGCAGTTCTGCGCCGTGCAGCAGGCCGCGTTCACTGCGCGAAGTGTCGGCTCGGCTGTGGCGGCGCATCTCCCGACTCAACGGCAGCCCGTCAGATCGTGACCCACTTCGTGGTGTCCCCGCCGACCCATTTGAGCGCCGGACAGGCTGGCTTCGCACGCACCCCAGACTGCCCGGCGGGTGAGCTGGTCACCGGGGGCGGAGCAAATGTGGCGGGGCCGACCGGTGCGTTCACCCTCAGCAGCACCACGCCCTCCCTCCCCAATGAGAGCCGCCCCACCCAGCGGGTCGTCACAGGCAGGAACACCAGCAGCGGTCCGGTGGACCTCTACGCCTGCGGCCTGTGCACGGCAGCCACGCTGGGTCTTGACGCCGCGAAAACGAGCGGAGACGCAACGCAGCTCCCTCCGGACTTGATGCGCTCCGGTTCCACACCACGTCACTGAATGAACGGCCCGCTGGACCGTTTCCAGCGGTCGGTCGGCCTACCGTTCGCTGACGGCATCCGCTTCCCGGGCGGGATTTCCGTTCCACCGTGCGTCAGCGGGAACCTCCTCGCCCTTCATCAGGAAGGAGTCGGGGGCGAGCTGCGCCCGGTCGCCGATCGTGGTGCCGTAGTGGACCAAGGACCCCACACCGAGGGTCACTCCTGCGCCGACCGACGCGCGGTCGGACTTGAAGGTGCCGTCCTCCTGTGAGTGGCACTGGATGACGCTGCCGGCGTTGAGAATGGTGCCGTCCCCGATGGTGACAAGGGTCCGCTCAGTCAACGCGCAACCGTCGTCGAAGACCCGGCGGCCGATCCTGACGCCCAACAGCCGCCAGACCAAGGTCTTGAACGGGGTGCCGTTGAAGACCTGGACATAGTCGTGGGACGTGAGCTTCCAATAGCGCTCGTGCACCCAGAAGTCGGGCTGGTAGATCGAGCAGTACAGCGTTCTCAGCGGCCTGAAACCCGTGACGGTTCTTTCGATCAGCGTGAAATAGAGAACGGTGAACACGAGGGCGAGCAGGCCCGCCAGCGCGTAGGCCGGTGCACCGGTGGTCTCGTAGAGATCGACGGCGGCCATGGCGATGAGGACGAGTACGAAGAAGTGGAACCAGCGGGCCAGCAGATGCAGGCTCGCGGTGAGTACGTTGTGCCTGTTCTTGGCTGCGAGCCGGCGGCGCAGTTCGTCCCCCTGAGCGAGGTCGTCGAACCGGGTGTCGCGCAGTACCGTGCGCGGGATCTCGAAGCAGGGTGAGCCGAGCAGTCCGACGCCTGCACGCACCGGGCCGTCGATGGGGACCATGGCCTTGGTCGCGAGCAGGCAGTTGTCGCCGGTCCGACCGCTTGAGGGGTAGGCGATGCGGTTGCCGAGGAAGTTGTCCGGACCGATCGAGGTGGGAGAGCAGCGGAAGGACGAGCTGGAGAAGTCGGCGTTGATGATCGAGAGACCGTCGGCGACCATCGTCCCCCTGCCCACGGTGCTCAAATACGGGGTGTCGTGCTTGACGAGCGTGCCGAAGTTCGACCCGGTCTGCTCGACATGGCACAGGTCGTATCCCAGGCACCGCAGGTAGTGCACGATCGCGGAGCTGTCACCGAAGAGCGTGGTGAAGAACCTGATGTTGGTCAGCCGTGTGATCGCCCGCTGAATGCCGTGATGGAAGCCGTACAGCGGGTAGGTCCTGCCCGGTTCGATCGCCAGGCTCAGCAGTCTCGGGACCGTGCCCACCACCAGCAGTCCCGCCACGATGCCTCCGAAGAAGGCCACCAGGGACGCGGTCAGCGCCTCCAGGTAGAACGCGGGACTGGTGAAGGCCGCCGGCCCCGGGGTGAACACCGCGTTGAGCCGCGGCACCGCGGTGAACAGGAGGCTCACACCGGCCAGCGCCAAGGGCAGGTACACCAGCAGCAGGGCGAGCAGCTCCGACAGGCCGTAGAGGACCCTGCGAAGGGAGCCGCACACGGCGGGTTCGACGGCGCGGAAGTCGGTCGTCGTCGGCTCCGCCGGCGTGCCGTGCCACGACTCTCCCGCCGGGATCAACTGGCCGGAGTGCAGGGAGGAGGCGTGGCCCAGCTGACTGTGGTCGCCCATCGACGTGTGGATGTCGACGACGGCCTGCACGCCGACGGTCACATCGGCGCCGAGGGTGACGGGACCCGTCTCGATGCAGCCGTCGTGCGCCCGGTAACAGGACAGCAGCACGTCCTTGCGGACGACGGTGCCCTCACCGATGGTCAGGAGGTCGGTGGCCACGGGGACGGCACGGGCCAGGATGGTGACACCCCTTCCGATGTGCGCACCGAGCGCTCTGAGATACAGCACGTACAGCGGCGAACCGGTGAACAGACGTACTGGGCTGGTGCGGATGAGGGTCTTGACGCACCAGAAGCGCAGGTAGGCGGCACTCCACAAGGGGATCCTGCGGGGGGTGAAACGGCCGATGAGTATCCACTTGGCCGCGATGGGCAATGCGCAAGCGCCCATGAAGAACGCCGCACTGAACAGGACCGCCCTCAGGTAGACGCCGGCCGGCCCCGAGCCTTCCAGGGTCCACTCGTAGCCGAGTACGGTGATCGTGGCGCCGAGGGATGAGAAGACGAGGAAGATCAATAGCTGGGCCGTCCCGCACAGCGCGTGCTGCCATGGGCCGCACCGGGGCGCGGCCGATCCGCCGGATCGGGCCTCTTTCCCAGGGACGGTCGAAACGGTCTGGGACGTGGCGTGCGAGGGTGCCGGAGACTGGCCGGCAGCGGGAGCCTCGGTGAACGCTTCGGCCAGGCGTCGGATCGTCGGATACCGGTAGATGTCCTTCATCGACACCCTCGGCAGATCATCCCGCTTCCGCACCCGTGCACAGAACTGCGCCATCACCAGCGAATCAGCACCCAGATCCGTGAAGAAGTCACCGTCCACCGCCACCCGCTCGGTACGCATGACACCGGCCAGCACCTCGGCCAGCTGCATCTCGGTGGCAGCCGCTGCATCGGTCGTGCCTTTGGCGGTGGTGTCGGAGCACATGGGCCTTCGCCTCCAGTCAGATTAGGCAGCTGTCTGACACCAGGGGAACGTCCCATCCCTGCTGAGCACGCAGTGAAGTGACTCGTCCTGCCACTGGAAGCCGTGGCTTGACACGGCGAACCGACGTCGGCCGAACGGTTTCACCGCCTCTCACCTGGCTCTTCGAGCACTGGCGCACGACGTCTGCATGCCGAGCTTGCAGGGGGGCGGCCCGCAATTGCAGCGGGGAGGCACGGCCTCCCCACCGCGCCGGGCGCGAATGCTTCATCCCAGGTCCTACCCGCGGCCGGCGAAGACCGTTTCCCGGGAAGGCCTTGATCGTTTCTCGCCGCCCCGGTGCGTGGGCAGCCGTCTATCACCTGCGGCAGGTACGGGCGTCGCCGAACGCGAGACGGGCCACCAGTGGGCCTCCGAGGGAGATGCGTGGCCGAGCTGGACGTCCCACTGGCCATGGCGCCACGTGAGGGAGACGGGGGACAGGGGTGGCGCAGGGACATGCCAGAAGGCTCTTGCCGGCACGGCCAGAGCGTGGATGAGCGCGGCCCGGACGACGGCCGCTTCGGTGATGACCAGCACGTGGCCCGTGCCGGGCGCTGCGTCGCTCAGCCAGGTCGCGATCCGGCGACAGAGCTGACGCACCGACTCACCTTCGTGCGGTGCGGCATCCGGGTCGGTGACCCAGGCGGTGAACCCGTCGGGGTCGGTTGCGACGACGTCGCCAACGGTGCGACCCCACCACTTACCGAGGTCGAGGTCCCGCAGCCTGGAATCGGGCTCTGCCGCCAGGCCGAAGGCTTCGGCGGTCTGCGAGCAGCGGATGGAGGGGGCCCGGACGACCAGCTCATGGGAGGGGAGCCCTGCTCCCGCGACGCCTGCCTCACGCGAGCCGCGGTCACTCAGGGTAGCGTCACCGAGGAACGGATCCAGGGCGGCGTCACCGCCGGGGGCACACAGAAACGTCAGGCGGATCGTCATAGGACCGACCTCCTCTTAAGCCCGGCAGGGCTCCGGTTGGCGTGAGAACACGCGAGCAGCAGCGGATGACACGGCCGGCGCTCCCTCGTGACTCATGAGTTCCAGGGTCATCGGAAGTGCCCCGCTGCAACATCCGCCAGGTGTCCGGAACTACCCCGCCAACCGGCCGATGCAGCCCGCCACCGCTTCCCCCGCCGAGGGCCGGCACCCCGATCCTGCCCCTCCATAGACGGACGCCTGACCAGCGAAGATGCTGCAGCGCAGGAGCGGGTCAGCGTGTCCAGCGCCATCGCCTCCAGCTGACCCTCTCGGCCTGCTCGGGCATGAACGCGGCCTCATCGAGTTCTTCGCAGACCGTCCTCGGCCTCGGAGCCGGGCTGATCGCACTGGCGCTGCTGGTGTGGCAGCTGTGGTAGAGCAGGCGAGAGCGCCGGGAGGAACGCGAGGAGGGTGGGAAGCACCGGGAGCCGGGACAGACGGGATAGACCGGTCGTGTGCGGCCGACAAGCGAGCGCGCGGTCGGGTCGGCAGACGCGTTCACCGGTTCCGCTCGACGGCACGGTCGTCCGCCGGCAGATCGACGACGTTGACGGCCGACGACCTGGCCGGCCCGTTCAGGGATGACCGCTCGGATGCCGCGTGGCTGCCATGCCGTCGGCCGCGCAGCGCCTGACCGAGGAGGCCCAGGGCGGTGTCGGGCTGGCAGTGCACGCACACCGGGACCTGTCGCCGCAGCGCGTCCAGGGCCTGCTCGCGTGTGGCGGGGCGGCATCGGCCGCTCTTCCTCGCCGCCCAGCAGTCGCCGGTGTGGACGGCGTCGGTGTTGGCCTTGTTGAGGCCGTACTGGATCAGCCAGTCAGGGCGCGGCGGGCGCCGGCGTTCGCCCTGTCGCCGTTCCTCGTCGGCGATCCACCGGTCGATGAGGGGCCAGCTGCCGGGAGGCGTGCTGCTCGATGACACGGCGGGCGAAGCGCAGGGCGTCTCTAATCGGAGTATGCATCGCGTGGACCACCTGACCGACACCCAGGAGGGCATCCTGCGCTTCATTCATCAGCACATCGCCGACCACGGTGAAGCGCCGACGATGCGGCAGATCGGGGCGGCTGTCGGGATGCGCTGCCGGGCGTCGTTGTTCCAGTAGATCCGCGCGGAGGACTTCGCGACGCCCGCGCTGGTGAGGTACCGCTCGACGGCCGCCGTGTACGACGACGGTGGGGCGGACAGGGGCACCACTTGGGCGCGCGGCAGCCGTAGGGCGCGGCTCTCTGGCCGAGAACCAGGTCGCCGCCTTGTGGCGCCTGAACGTCCCCCTGCGGGAGAAGACGCAGTAGCGGATGCTCTACGAGTCCGCCGCACGGGCCGACGAAGTGCTGTGCCTGAACGTGGAAGACCTGTACCCGCAGGACAAGCGTGGCAGGATCACCGCGAAGGGTGGGGCGACGGAGTGGATTCACTGGCAGTCCGGCACCGCCCAGTTGCTGCCCCGACTCATCGCCCGCCGCACCCGAGGCCCGCCGTTCCTCACCGACCGCAAGGCTCCGGCCGGGACGCCGAGGCTCGACGTGTGCCCCGAGACAGGCCGATCCCGGCTCTCCTACCGCCGGTCCGAGGGGATCTTCGAGGAGAACACCCGGCTCTTGGCCAACCCTCTCGCCTCACCCGAGGACATGGAGGACCTGGACGGCTGGACGCTGCACCGGCTGCGGCACTCCGCGCTCACGCACGATGCCGAGGGCGGCACCTCCCCCCCGATGCTGCTGGCCCGCTCCCGCCATGCCTCCGTTCGCTCCCTGGAGCGATACGCCCGCCCCTGGCGTCGACGCGGTCGCCCGCACGTCGCTGAGCGCGATCCCGCCGCACGTCGCCGGACGTGACCAGGGCGGACAGCGACGCAGCGGTCGTCGTGCCCGCCCCGAGCACGCACGTCGCCGTCTACGCGGCCGGGGTGAGTTCGGCGCGGCCGAACAGCAGGGCGTAGCCGGTGGGGAGCTGGTGGAGGATGCGGGTGATCAGGCCGGGGCCGGCGTAGGCGGCGACGGCGGAGAAGACGGAGCCGGTGTCCCAGCGGGTGGTGGCCAAGGAGGCGCCGGTGCGGGCGGCGAGGTCCTTGACGAAGGCCCCGCCGGTCAGCGGCTGGGTGTCGGGGATCTGCGCGGTCAGCACGCGTGCGGCTTCCAGGGGCAGGCAGGCGGCGAGGTCGACGCGTTCGTCGCCGGTCAGCTGGCGCCCCAGTCCGGCAAGAACCAGGCGGACGGCTTCGTCGGCTCCCTCGCGGGTGGGGTAGGCGCCCTCGTAGCGGACCTTCTCCAGCATCTGCTCGTATGCCGGACCGTACGGCTGCCTGGGCGGTTCGTGCCGGTCGGAGATCACTGGGGGTGGTTGCCTTTCTTGCTGTGGCCGGTGTTCGGGCACCGGCGTGCGGGATGGTCAGGCGGGCTGGGGGCGGCCGAAGAGCAGGTCGTAGCCGGCCGGGAGCTGGAGCAGGATCTGGCCCATCAGGTCCTCGCCGGCGGCGTCGGAGACGGTGGACAGCACGGCGCTGACGTCCCAGGCCGCGGTCTGCTCGGTGGCGCCTTCGATCCATGCGGCGGTTGCGCGGACGAACCGCTCCGGGGGCAGCGGCTCGGCGCTCTGCAGCGGGTTGAGCAGGATCAGGGCGAACGCCTCAGGCAGGCGCGCCGCCAGCTGGGCACGGACGTAGCCGACCAGATGCGCGCCGAGGAGGGCGAGCACCACACGGGCCGCGCGCTCGGCTTCCTCCAGAGTGTCGTACTCGCCGCGTTCCTTCACGTGGTCGAGGAACGCTTCGCGTCGCAGAGTCATCTCGGCCCCCACCCCTTCTTCGTCGGACTGCCCACAGGGTGCGGAGGGCGGGGTGAGGGGGAGATCAGATGCCCGTCCTCCGCACCCGTCCGGCCGGTGTCAGCCGGAGATCTCCTTGCGGCCGGATCCGACGCCGATGGAGATCTTGCGGGGCTTGGCGCGCTCGGCGATCGGGATGCGCAGGGTGAGCACGCCCGCGTCGTAGTCGGCCTGGATGTGCTCGGTGTCGAGGGTGTCGGCGAGCACGATCTGGCGGGAGAAGACGCCCAGCGGCCGCTCGGACAGCTCCATCTGCACGTCGTCGGCCTTCGCCACCGGCCGCCGCTCGGCCTTGACGGTGAGCATGTTCCGCTCGACGTCGATGTCGATCGCGTCCGCGGGGACGCCCGGAAGGTCGAAGGCCACCACATACTCGTCGCCCTCGCGGTAGGCGTCCATCGGCATCGCCGACGGGCGGGACCAGGTGCCCGGGCCCATCAGCTGCTGCGCCAGGCGGTCCAGCTCGCGGAAGGGGTCAGTGCGCATCAACATCGTGAAAACACCTCCAGCAGGTTCAGGCAGTTACTGCCAATGCGCCTCACTGACACCGTTGTAACATGTCATCCAATGGATGACAAACACGATGTCGTCGAAAGGATGACAGTGAAAGGGAGGTGCCCGTGACCGCAGCCGACCAACCGCCCACGACCAGCACGAACGCCCACAGCCCGGCGTCATTCCTCGCCGCCGCGGCGGCCCTCAACGCCATAGACGACGCCCTGCGTGACGCCCAGCGAGAATCCCCGGACACGCCCGAAGGCCCTGGTCCCGGGCCGGAGCAGGCGCTGGCCTCCCTGATGCTGCTGCGGCAGGTGCGCGAGCAGCTCGCCGGGTGGGAGACCGGCCTGATCGAAACGGCCCGGGACGCGGGAGCCAGCTGGGCGGACCTCGCCCATCCCCTTGGCGTCGCCAGCCGCCAGGCCGCCGAGCGCCGCTATCTGCGCGGCCGTCCCGGCCCCGCCGGGACCACCGGCGAGCAACGCGTGACGGCCACCCGCCAGGCCCGGGCCGCCGAACGCACCACCGCCACCTGGGCCCGCACCAACGCCGCCGACCTGCGTCGCCTCGCCGGCCAGATCACCGCCCTTACCGACCTTCCCCCGGCCGCCCGCCGCCCACTCGGCGAACTCCACGCGGCCCTCGCCCACGACGACCCCGCCGACCTCATCGCCCCCCTGACCGCTGCCCGCCCCCACCTGGCCGCCGCCCACCCCGACCTCGCCGCCCGACTCGACACCCTCACACCCCCCTGAACCCACCGTTGTCCCAAGGCATGGCGCGAGATCCCCTCGCCGTCACGTGACACAACTCTGCGCTTCTTCACACGAGGAGCCGGTGAGCAAGGATCGTTCTGTCTCCCTCGATCAAGGAACAGGACGGTGCCCACCAATTTTCTGAGCGAGGAACAGCGCAGGCGCTTCGGCCACTTCACCGAGGACCCGGACGAGAGGCAGCTCGCCGGGTCCTTCCTGCTGGATCAGACCGCGCGCCGCCGGGCGATGGCCGCCCGTGGCGCGCGGAACCGGATCGACTGGGCAGTCCAGCTCGGCACCATCCGCTACCTGGGCGCCTTCCTCGACAACCCCGAAGAAGTCCCCGCCGTCGTGGTCGCCTACGTCGCCGAGCAGCTCGGGATGGAGCCGGCCGCGTTCGCCGGGTACGGCAGCATCGAGGCCCGCTCGGATCACCAGGAGCAGATCCGAGAGGGCTACGGGTACACCAAGTTCGAGTTCGACCAGTGGTTCACGCTCGCTCGCCGGCTCTACCAGCGCGCCTGGATCGGCAACGAACGCCCCCCTGCTGTTCGACCTTGCGACCAAACGCCTGGTGGACAAGAAGGCGGTGTTGCCCGGCGTAACCGTGCTGGAACGGCTGGTCTCCGGCACCCGGGAGCAGGCCGAAAACGCCTGTGGGCCACCCTCACCGCCGCTCACGCCCCGGAGCAGGCCGAGCGCCTTCAGCAACTGGTCGTCGTCCCCCGGGCAAGCGACTCTCGGAGATGGACCGGCTGTGCCGCTCCCGCCCGACATCTGCGCACGCGGGGTGGGCAAGGCCCTGGAACGCTACGAATCCTCGCGCGCCTTCGGCGGCCACGCCTGGGACCTGGACGCGATACCCCCGGGCCGGATCCAGGCCCTGGTCCGGTTCGCCAAGGCCGCCCGCGCCCAAGCAGTCTCCGACCTGCGCGGAGACCGGCGTCTGACCACCCTGGTCGCGTTCGCCGCGGTGATGCCGCAGCTCGCCGCCGACGAGGCCATCGAGGTCTTCGACCTGGTCATGGGCGACATCATCCGCAGCTCGGCCGCCAAGATGACCCAACAGCGGTTGCGCACCCTCAAGGACCTGGACGCCGCCGCCATCGAACTACGCAAAGCCTGGTTCGCCGTCTGCGCCACCGCCGCCGACCCCGAGGGCGATCTCCGCGCCGTGCTCGACGCCATGGACGCCGGCCCGGTCCACGCAGCGGCCGACACCGTCAAGCTCCTCGCCCAGCAGCCCGACGACGGCGCTGACTTCAACGAGACGGTGGCTACTGACCACCTACAAGCAGTCCGGCTACGCCGACACCTTCAAATGAACCCTCCTCGCGTGGCCGGGCCGGCTCTCGGACGGTCGCACCTACAACACATGCCCGGGGGAGGACGTCCGCGCTCCCCTCTGCTACGCCCGCAAGCGACCGTCACTCCGGCGACCGGCCCGGCCGCGGGCGGGACCACCGTCACCATCAAGGGCACCCGGCTCGCCGGCGTCTCCGCGGTGAGGTTCGGCGCCACCGCGGGCACCGCCCTCGTCGTCTCCGACGCGGAGCTGCGCGTCAAGGCCCCCGCTGGTGCGACCGGCGTCGTGAACGTCGTCGTGTCGGCCGACTCTGGCGACGTCACGAAGACGGGAGGCTTCACCTACTCCTGACCTGACAAGGCAGTCAGCCCCGGCATGGGCCCGGGGCTGACTCACTTCTGCGAGGTTCAGAGGAAGTACTCGGCTAGCCACTGCAGGAACTCCCACGCGGCCCTGGCCACGAGGTTCGCACCTACGCGGCGGGCAAACGAGTCCTTCGTCTCTGACGGCGTCTGTTCTCTCAAACATTCCGCCCCCCTTCTGTGGAGTACCTCGACGTTCTCGAGGCCTTTTGGCCCTTATCCGCGAGTCGTCCACAGCGAAGCGTGTTGATCGTACTGCCACAGGCCGTCCCTGGGGCTCGGCCCTCGAGTCTCAGCGCGCGACACAAGCGCCCCTAGGGAGCGTTTTGCCGATCATGTGTCTAGCCAGATGAGTGTGCTGGCCAAGGTGATGGCGGCGCGGTAGCGGCCGGGCTGTTTGTCGTAGCGG
>NZ_JBVIIT010000037.1:0-49944 GCF_055569615.1 Streptomyces sp. NPDC031379
CCCAGCCCGCTCCTCCCCCCCCCCCCCCTCCCTTTGAGGAATCTCCGTCCCCCCCCCCCCCCCCCCCACCCCGCCCCCCCCCCCCCCGCGGTCGATGGCGATGACGCCGTCGAGGTCACCGAGCCGGACGTCTCGACGCCGCGGGCTCCTGGTCCCGGCTCAGTCCGAGGCCGGCGGCGAGCGTCGGCCAGGACCTCTCGAACTCCCCCCGCCACGCGGACCACGCGTGCGACCCGCCCCGGTACAGGTGCGCCGTTACCGGCACGTCGAGGTCGGCGAGGCGCTCGACGAACCGCCGGGCCTGCCACCACAACGTGCCTTCCAGGAGGGCGCCGTCGAGGTTGCCGAAGTCGTCGTTGGGAATGCCGCTGCCCTGCGCGACGTACAGGCGGGTGCCCTTGAGCCGCGCCGCGAGCCGGTACGGGTCGTGCGCCGCCCAGTTCGCCCACTGGACGACCGCGCTTCCCCACAGGGTGCTCGGCCGCTGTCCCGGCGTGGAACTCGTCGCGCAGCAGCCCCATCACCTCGTCGATCTGGAAGGTCTCGTAGTCGGGTGTGCGGCGGCCGGAGTTCCACCAGTCGGTGGGGATGCCGGTGGGCCCCGCCGAGTGCATGCGGCTGCGGTACGAGCCTGCTGATCCCTACGTCGTCCGTGCCGCCTTTTTCGTCCACAGCGACGAGCCGGTCGCATGGGTCCTGGGGCGGGATCTTCTGGCTGACGGTCTGGAGGGTTCCGCAGGTTACGCGGACGTCCGGATCTGGTCGGCCGCAGGGCGGGCTGACGAGTCGATCTACATCGCCCTCGGTTCTTCCGGAGGCACCGCCTTGCTCGAGGTCCCCGTGCAGGACATCTCGTCCTTCCTTCAGGACACCCAGGCTTTGGTGCCACGGGGTACCGGGTCCGGACTCATCGACCGGGATGCCGAACTGGCACACCTCCTCCCCCGAGGCTGACCGCCGACCATCCATGCTCAGAAGCAAAGCCCAGGTGCGCGGTCTCGTCGTCGATGGGGTGCTGACCATTCCGCAGGGCCGGCCGTTCCCACTCGAAGCTTTCGCAGAAGCCGTCACGCTCGCCGAAGCACCCGCACACGGCACCAAGCCCCTGTTCGTGTTCGACGAGGGACGGGACGAACGTGACAGCTACGAAGCGCCCTGATGGTGCAATGGCGGTTCGGCCACACTCACAGGTGCGACCAGGGATCGGGCACGATGACCGCTTCAGAGCGCCCGGCCCCGCCCGGTCGAGGGCGGCACGGCCATCCATGAAGGCGCCGAGGCCGAGCGGATACATGCCGTTGTCACCGCAGCGCCCATGAGGCCCGCGGACACGGCGACGTCGATACGGGCGCCAGGCGCTGGCGGACCAGCTGCTCGGACCTGCTCTTCGTGGCCGCGACCCGGGCACGCGACAGCGTGGCGTCTTCTGGCACGGCAGGCCCAGCCCGTTCCTCGACAGCTCATGGGTGGAGACGGAGCACGGCGGCGGGTGACATGCTCAACACCAGCCCGGACCGGCGGCTGGAGTCAACGCATAGAGCCTCCAGCAGAGCACCGTGTCCGGCTCGGCGCTCGTTAGCGGTTCATCGGCTTCCCCGGCGCTGCTTCATGGTGGCAAAGGCGACGGCCGGCCCGATCTGGGTGAGGCCGGCCGTCGGCGAGGTACACAGGCCGGTTCAGCGCTGCAGGGTGAGGACAGCCGGCCGCCAGGGCAGTTGGTCGTACGGGCCGCCCGCGGTGGGGGACTTGCCCTGGTAGAGGAACTGCAGGTTGCAGGGGTCGATGGTCATGGTCTGGTCGGGGTTGTTGCGGACCAGGTCACCGTGGCTGATGTCGTTGGTCCAGGTGGCACCGCTGTTGGCCTTGCCCGCGAAGGGGTTGCTCTCGGTGGCGGCCTGTGGGGTCCACGGGCCGTTCAGGCTGGAGGCCGTGAACGAGCGGAAGTAGCGCTCCTCATTCGCACCCCGCGCCTCGACGATCATGAGGTACTGGTTCTGGCCCTGAACCTTGTACACCTGCGGCGCCTCGAACAGGTTCTTCGTCGAGTCGCTCATGACCGTCGTGTACGACGAGCCGAAGTTGCCCGGGAAGTTCCCGATCGGCATGCTCGCCCGGTAGATCTTGCCGTTGTCACCGGCGAAGAACAGGTACATGTTCTGCCCGTCGGCGATCAGGGTCTGGTCGATCGGGCCGGTGGAGGAATCAGTTTTGGGGATGCTGCCGGTGAACAGCGGCTGCGGAGCGGACCAGCCGTTGGGGTTGGTGGGGTCGCTCGACGTGCGGTAGATGAAGGGCCAGGCACCCCACTGGTACGCCAGCACCCAGATGTTCTTGGGCGCGAAGTAGAACAGCGTGGGCGCCACCGCGGCCTGACTCATCCCGGTCTGGCCGGCCGACGCCATGTCCGACCAGTTCGTGAAGGGACTGAACATCATCGAGCCGTACGACGACCCCGAGACGTTCGATGCGTAGACCAAGTGCTTGCCGTTGTGCGTCACAGTGGTGAAGTCCTTCACCGCGGTCCACCCGTTCGCCGGCTGCGCCAGCGCACCCGTCGACGTCCACCGGTACGTCGACGGAAGGGAACACGTGCCGTCCGGCGGGGTCGGGGTCCCGGACAGGCCGGACCACTTCTGGTTGCTGCCGCCGTTGCACGTCCAGATCTGCACCGCTGTGCCGTTGGCCGTACCGGCGCCCGTAGCCTCCAGGCACAGTCCGGACTCCACCCCGACGACCGTGCCGTCGGAGTTCACCCGCCACTGCTGGTTCGCCCCGCCGGAACAGGTCCAGATCTGCACCCGGGTACCGGCCGCCGTGGCATGGCCCGGAACATCCAGGCACTTGTTGCCGTACACGGTGAGCTGGTTGGTGTCCGTCAACGTCCACTGCTGGTTGGTCCCGCCCCAGCAGTCATAAATCTGCAGATACGTGCCGTCGGTCTGGCTGGCGCCCGGCACATCGAGACACCGGCCGGAACCAACACCGCGCAAGGCGCCGCTGGAAGCCGCCTGAGCCGGGGCAGCGACGAGCATCGCCGCCAGCGCGGCCAGGGCCGCAACCACGGCGGCGAGCACCACAGACGGATGTCTGCGGCTGAAACTTCCTCTGTGCATGGATTACTTCCTCAACCTTGAGTAGGCGGTTCCGGTTGGCCTCGTCAGAGGCCGGCCGGACTGTCTGCCGTGGTGCCGGAGCACCACGGCAGACGGCGACGAGCGTTGGCGCGGTCATGACATACGCATGCGGTATCTGACCCTTGCGGCTCTGACTTCAGGCGGTGCCACCCGGAACGGCCCTGCTGTGTGATGGGGCAGCTCGACACGTTCGTCATATCGAACATAAGTCGAAGTATCGAGCAACCCGAATGATAGAGAGCCGGTGAACGGCGTCAATACCTCTCGCATGTATCGCTACCAACACCGAAACCCTTCGAACCCCTACGCGCCGAACAGCACACGTCACACCGTCAAATGACTGACTCGTACGCCACTTGACCCCGGAACGGAGCGATGCTCGGACGGTGCTGACACACGGTCGACCGTGCCAGCTCACCATTCCGAAAGTTTCGTATGACGATCGGAAATTTCTCCTGCAGGAAGTATTGACGATCCATGGTCACCACCTCAATCATCCCTGTCTGAGAAACCGGCCCTAGTTCGAGATCCCGAGGCCTACCGGCCTGGGCAATCCGTGCTGCACGGCAGATCCACGAGCTGCACGACAGATCCGCGCACCACAGCACCTGCGCCACCCCGTTTCGTTCCGGTGAGGTTCGCACCAGCGCATCCCGGCTGTTCGCGCAGTTGGAGAGGTACGCGACGGCGCGTGACGGTCCCCCGGCCGAGCCGCGATGGAGTACCCCATGCCTGTGTCGAGACACCGCCGCCGCCCGCCGTACGTCACCCGACGGCGCGCCGGGTGCGGCCCGTGCCGGTTGGGATGGTCCCGGTCCCGTGACCGCGGTGTCCGGTGATTCCGTGCTGCCCGGGCTCCGGCCCGCCCCGTCCGTCTGCCGAATGGGAGCGGACGACGCAATCCCCTGCACTTCAGTCCATCCATGATTTCTACCTCGGAGGCACAGTCATGGGCTCGTATGCCCTTCCCAGACCCGTTATCCGCCGGAAGATCCGCGGCCTGCTGCTGGCGCTGGTCGTCGGCGTCCTCGGTGCGGTCACCGCGCTGGTCGCGCCGCCGACCGCACACGCCGCCGAGAGCACGCTCGGCGCCGCGGCGGCGCAGAGCAGCCGCTACTTCGGCACCGCCATCGCCTCGGGCAGGCTGGGCGACTCGGCGTACACGACGATCGCGAGCCGTGAGTTCAACATGGTCACGGCCGAGAACGAGATGAAGATAGACGCCACCGAACCGCAGCGGGGCCAGTTCAACTTCACCGCCGGTGACCGCGTCTACAACTGGGCGTTGCAGAACGGCAAGCAGGTGCGCGGTCACACCCTGGCCTGGCACTCCCAGCAGCCCGGCTGGATGCAGAGCCTCAGCGGCAGCTCGCTGCGCCAGGCGATGATCGACCACATCAACGGCGTGATGGGCCACTACAAGGGCAAGATCGCCCAGTGGGACGTCGTGAACGAGGCCTTCGAGGACGGCAGTTCGGGAGCCCGGCGCGACTCCAACCTGCAGCGCACCGGCAACAACTGGATCGAGGTCGCCTTCCGGACCGCGCGTGCCGCCGACCCGGCGGCCAAGCTCTGCTACAACGACTACAACATCGAGAACTGGACCTGGGCCAAGACCCAGGCCGTGTACTCCATGGTCCGGGACTTCAAGCAGCGCGGCGTGCCGATCGACTGTGTCGGCTTCCAGTCGCACTTCAACAGCGGCAGCCCCTACAACAGCAACTTCCGCACCACCCTGCAGAGCTTCGCCGCCCTCGGCGTCGACGTGGCCATCACCGAACTCGACATCCAGGGCGCCTCGTCCTCGACCTACGCCAGCGTGACCAACGACTGCCTGGCCGTCTCGCGCTGCCTCGGCATCACCGTCTGGGGAGTGCGCGACACCGACTCCTGGCGATCGGGGGACACGCCGCTCCTGTTCAACGGCGACGGCAGCAAGAAGCCCGCCTACACCGCCGTCCTCAACGCACTCAACGGCGGCTCCACGACGCCCCCTGCGGATTCCGGACAGATCAAGGGCGTCGGTTCGGGCCGTTGCCTGGACGTGCCCAGCGCCAGTACCGCCGACGGCACCCAGCTCCAGCTGTGGGACTGCAACAACGGCACCAACCAGCAGTGGACGTACACCGCCGCCGGCGAGCTCAGGGTCTACGGCAACAAGTGCCTGGACGCCGCCGGCACCGGCAACGGCACCAAAGTCCAGATCTACAGCTGCTGGGGCGGCGACAACCAGAAATGGCGCCTCAACTCCGACGGATCCATCGTCGGCGTCCAGTCCGGCCTCTGCCTCGACGCCGTCGCGGCCGGCACCGCCAACGGGACCCTGATCCAGCTCTACACCTGCTCGAACGGCAGCAACCAACGCTGGACCCGCGCCTGATGAGGCCTGTCACAGACGAAAGGGTGAATCGATGACGGCCCACGATGCGGCATCCCTCGCCCCTCCAGGAAGACATCGCTGGTGGTCCCGGGTCGCCGCCGTGGTGGCCGCCGCCCTCGCGATCGGCATGCTCGCCGTGGTGAATCCGGCGCCCGCCGAGGCGGCGACGGTGGACACCAGTGCCTGGTACGTCCTGGTCAACCGCAACAGCGGCAAGGCGCTGGACGTCTCCGGCTCGTCCACCGCCGACGGCGCGCGGGTCAGCCAGTGGACGCGCAACGACGGAGCCAACCAGCAGTGGCAGTTCGTGGACTCCGGCGACGGCTTCTACCGCCTCAAGGCCCGGCATTCGGGCAAGGTTCTCGACGTGGCCGGCGCCTCGACCGCAGACGGTGCCGCGATCCAGCAGTGGGCCGACCGCAACGGGGCCAACCAGCAGTTCCGCCTGGCCGACTCCGACGCGGGCCACGTCCGGCTGATCAACCGCAACAGCGGCAAGGCGGTGGAGGTGCAGGGCGCCTCCACCGCCGACGGCGGCAACGTCGTCCAGTACACCGACTGGGGCGGCGCGAACCAGCAATGGCAGATGATCAAGCTGTCGTCCGGTGGTGGCGGCGGCGGATGCGGCAGCGCACCGACTCTGGCGAGCGGTACACACACGATTCAGAGCGGCGGCAAGAGCCGCAGCTTCATCCTCAGGGTTCCCGACAACTACGACAACAGCCACCCCTACCGGCTGATCTTCGCGTTCCACTGGCGGGGCGGAACCGCCGGCGACGTCGCCTCGGGCGGCACGAGCGGCAACGCCTGGTCCTACTACGGCCAACAGGAGCAGTCGAACAACAGCGCGATCCTCGTCGCCCCCCAGGGCCTCGGCAACGGCTGGGCCAACTCGGGCGGTGAGGACATCACCTTCGTCGACGACATGATCCGGCGAATCGAGGGCGGCCTCTGTGTCAACCCGGCACAGCGTTTCGCCACGGGATTCAGCTGGGGCGGCGGTATGAGCTACGCACTCGCATGCAGCCGGGCGAACGTCTTCAGGGCCGTCGCGGTCATGTCCGGCGCCCAGATCAGCGGGTGCAGCGGCGGCACCCAGCCCATCGCCTACTTCGGAATCCACGGCGTCAGCGACTCCGTCCTCGACATCGCGCAAGGACGGTCCCTGCGCGACAGATTCGTCAGCAACAACGGCTGCACCCCCCAGACCCCGCGCGAGCCCGCGCCGGGCAGCCGAACGCACATCACCACCACCTACTCCGGCTGCCGTGCCGGATACCCGGTCCAATGGGCCGCGTTCGACGGAGGCCACATACCCGGTCCGGTCGACGGCTCCTCCGGCGAAAGCGGCGTCGCCACCTGGACCAAAGCAGAGATCTGGAGGTTCTTCGCACAGTTCCAGTGACACACCCGCACCGTGGAGTGGAGCCAGGATGATCCTGGCTCCACAGGCGAGCCGCCGAGGAGGCAACGAGCACACATGACGAGCCATCAGAACTAGCGTCAACTGGGCGTCGAGGCGGTCGGCCTCCCTACGTACCGAGAGAAGGGACGACCGCACCGCCGTCCCGGTACGCCAACTAGAACGCCAGGTCAAACGGCGTTCGTCGCAGATCACGCGCTTCACGTCTTGCACTTGGAAAAACAGGTCGAGGCTTCCCGGCGCGCCTTGGCGATCCAGGAGGACATGCAGGTCAGAGGCCCTTTGCATGCTGTGAAATACCAGGTCAGAGCGCGATGTCGGCCCTCTGCCTCCCTCTCCACGTGCGCAGAGCGTCAAACGAGCGTCATGACGACCGGCTCGTCACCTCCCCGGGGACCGGACGGCTGCCACGACGCGGCCACCGCGCCCGTGATCAGCCCGCTTCGGTCAAGGCCGCGTGCGCGGCGGCGAGGATCTCCCCGGAGAGCGGGGAGCCCTTGGTGGCCCGGGACAGGACCAGCGCACCGAACAGGGTGCAGAGGCGGACGATGCCGTCCTGGTCGTCACTGGCCAGGAAGCCGGCGAAGTCGGCCACTCCCTCGGCGTAGACGCGACGGGCCTCGCGCCTCCCGCCCTCGCGCGCGATGTCGGTGGCGAGCGCGGCGACCGGGCAGCCGCCCGCCGGGTCGTCGCGGTGCTCGACGGAGAGGTATGCGTCGATCAGCGCCTGCTGGGCGGCGGCGCGCTGCCCGTCGTGCCGCTCGAGCCCGGCGCTGTAGCGCTGGGCGAGCTCGGCGAAGGCGTGGGCGGTGGCCTCGTCGACGAGTGCCTCCTTGGAGGCGAACTGCTTGTAGAAGGCGCCGTGGGTCAGTCCGGCCGCCTTCATCAGGTCGGCGACGCTGACCTGCGTGCCCTGCTCCCGGAACAGCCGGGATGCGGTGTCCACCACCCGCCTGCGGTTTTCCTCCGCCTGCGCCTGCGATACACGGCCCACGGTCACCTCCCATTTAGATGTCGACTGGCATCTATCATAGACCCATGTTTAGATTGGCTTCATAATCTAAACAGTTGCGGGTGGCCGCCGGCGCCCGCCACGGCCAGGAGTGGACATGGAACTGAGGAACGCGGTCGCAGTCGTCACCGGCGCCAACCGGGGCTTCGGGCGGCACCTGGCCGCCCAGCTCGTCGAGTGCGGCGCGAAGGTGTACGGCGCGGCCCGACGCCCCGAGACGGTCGACGTGCCGGGCGTCATCCCGCTGCGGCTGGACGTCACGGACGAGGCGTCGATACGAGAGGCCGCCCGCGTGGCGTCCGACGCGACACTGCTGATCAACAACGCGGGCATCTCCACCGGCGCGACGCTCATCGGAGGCGACGTGGCCGAGGTGCGCCGGGAGATGGAGACCAACTTCTTCGGCCCGCTCGCCACGACCCGCGCCTTCGCCCCCGTCATCGAGGGCAACGGCGGCGGCGCCGTGCTCAACGTCCTGTCCGCCCTGTCCTGGTTCCACCCGGCAGGACTCGGCTCCTACGCCGCGTCCAAGGCCGCCGCTTGGGCGCTGAGCGACGCGACCCGTGAGGAGCTGGCACCGCGCGGGATCACCGTCTCGGCGCTGCACGTCGGCTACATGGACACCGACATGGCCGCCGGCGTGCCCGCCGATCAGAAGGTCGCCGCCGCCGACGTCGCGGCCCAGGCCCTGTACGGCATCGAGACCGGCCTGCCCGAGATCCTCGCCGACGAGACCAGCCGGTATGTCAAGCAGAGCCTGTCCGCGGCCCCCCAGCCGAACGCGGACTGACGCTCCCCCCTTTATCCCGGCGCGACCACCTCCACACCCCTCTCGCAAGGACATCTCATGCGTTACACGACCTTCGGTCACCGGACCGGACTGCGCGTCTCCGAGTACGCGCTCGGCACCGCGAATTTCGGCACCGGCTGGGGCGCAGGCGCCGAGCCCGACGAGGCCCGGCGGATCTTCGACCGGTTCGCCGAGGCCGGCGGCACCTTTCTCGACAGCGCGGACGGCTACCAGTTCGGCGAGTCGGAGGAACTGACCGGAAAGCTGATCTCCGCCGACCGCGACCACTTCGTCCTGGCCACGAAGTTCACCCTCGGCGCCGCCCCGCAGCCGGACATCTCCAAGACCGGCAACAGCCGCAAGAACATGGTCGCCTCGGTCGAGGCCAGCCTGAAGCGCCTGGGGACCGACTACATCGACCTGTTGTGGGTGCACTTCCCCGACGAGCTCACTCCGATGGAGGAACTCCTGCGCGGGCTCGACGACCTGGTGAGCGCCGGCAAGATCCACCACGCCGCGCTGTCCAACTTCCCCGCCTGGCGCGTCTCGCGCGCGGTAACCCTAGCGGACCTGAAGAACTGGGCCCCGATCGTGGGCATCCAGCACGAGTACAGCCTCGTAGAGCGCACCGCCGACCGTGAGCTCCTGCCCATGGCCGAGAGCCTCGGGCTCGGCGCAGCCCTGTGGTCCCCGCTCGGCGGCGGACTGCTCACCGGCAAGTACCGCAGCTCCGCCGAGGGGCGCCTGAGCGACCTGGGCATGGTCATCCACACCGAGAGCACCGGCCAGAAGACCGCCGTCGTCGACACCGTCCTGGCGATCGCCGAGGAGACCGGCGTGACGCCCGCCCAGGTGGCGGTGGCCTGGGTGCGCGAGCGCGCCGCCCGCTCCGTCGCCACGCTCGTCCCGATCATCGGCCCGCGCAGTCTCTCCCAGCTCGACAGCTACCTCGGCGCCCTCGACGTCCGGCTGACCGACGAGCAGTACAGCCGCCTGGCCGAGGTCAGCGCGGTGCCGCTCGGCGTGCCCCACGAAGGGATCGCCGCCACCCTGGACCGCCTCCAGGGAGGCGCCGCCGACCGCGTCACCGCCCCGGTCGTGCCGGTGGCCTGATGGGTGAACGCGGCTGAGGACGAGGTGCGCCCGCGCCGCGGCCAGGAGAGCAACACAGCAATCTCGTACCGGGAGAAGCCCGGGGCGAGCGGAGACCCCGACCTTTCACGGACGGGAAACGGAACGGAGACGACGATGAAGGCTTTCGTGGTCGAGAAGTACGGCGACCAGGCCGGGATGCGCGCCGCGGAGGCAGCCGACCCCCAGACAGGTGCCGACGACGTCCTGGTCAAGATCCACGCGGCGGGCGTGAACCCGCTGGACCTCAGGATCCGCAACGGGGACTTCAAGGCGTTCATGCCATACCGCCTCCCGCTCATTCTGGGTAACGACCTCGCCGGGACGGTCGTCCGGGTCGGCCCGTCCGTCACCAACTTCGCGGTGGGCGACGAGGTCTACGCCCGGCCCGACAAGGACCGCATCGGCACCTTCGCCGAACTCATCGCCGTCCACCAGGACGACCTGGCACCCAAACCGGCCACCCTCACCATGCCCGAGGCCGCCTCCCTCCCCCTGGTCGCCCTCACCGCATGGCAGGCACTGGTCGAGCGGGCCCGCGTGCAGCCGGGCCAGAAGGTCCTCATCCACGCGGGCGCCGGCGGCCTCGGCTCCATCGCCGTCCAGCTGGCCAAGGCGCTGGGCGCGCACGTGGCCACCACCGTGAGCACCGCCAAGGTCCACCTGGCCAAGGACCTCGGCGCGGACGTCGTCATCGACTACCGCACCCAGGACTTCGAAGAGGTCCTCGACGGCTACGACGTCGTCCTCGACAGCCTCGGCGGCCAGAACCTCGCCAAGTCCCTGCGCGTTCTCAAACCCGGCGGCACAGTCATCAGCGTCGCGGGCCCGCCCGACCCGGCCTTCGCCCGCGAACTGGGTGCGAACCCGATACTCCGCCTGGCCATGACCGCCCTCAGCTTCAGAACCCGGCGCAACGCCAGGCGCCACGGTGTGACGTACTCGTTCTTGTTCATGAAGGCCAGCGGCGACCAACTGCGCGAACTCACCCCCCTCATCGACACCGGGAAGATCCGCCCCGTCGTCGACCGCGTCTTCCCGTTCGAAGAAACCCTCCAGGCCATGGAATACCTCGAGAAGGGACGGGCAAAGGCCGGCAAAGTCGTCGTCGCGATGACGTAAGGGTGAAAACGAGTCCCAGGCGCACGTCACCTGCGACAGCAACAAGACCCTCCACACCCCACTCCCCCGCCACACCACCTCAGGACCCGGCCATGAGCAGACCGTCCAGTGCACCCGCCCCGATGTCGTACGAGAACACACCGAACCGCTCCGTGTCCGTGCGTGGCGTGACCTTCGCCTACCGGCGGCTCGGCCCGGACGACGGCGTACCCCTGATCCTCCTCACCCACCTGTCCGCAGTCCTGGACAACTGGGATCCCCGCGTCGTCGACGGAATCGCCGCCCGGCGCCCCGTGATCACCTTCGACAACCGCGGCGTCGGCGCGTCCGGCGGCTCCACACCCGACACGATCGAGGCGATGGCCCGCGACACCGTGCTGTTCATCCGGGCCCTCGGGTACGACAGGGTCGACCTGCTCGGCCTGTCGATGGGCGGCTTCATCGCCCAGATCATCGCGGCAGAAGAACCCGATCTTGTACGCAAGCTCATCCTCGCGGGCACGGGACCCGCCGGAGGCCCCGGCATCGACAAGGTCACCAGTCTCACCATCAAGGACACCGTCAAGGCCGTCCTGACCCGCAAAGACCCCAAGCAGTACCTCTTCTTCACCGACACCGCCGGTGGCCGCCGGGCGGCCCACGCCTTCCTGGACCGGCTGAAGGAACGCACGAACGACCGCGACAAAGCCATCTCGCTCTCATCATTCCGCGCCCAGCTGAAGGCCATCCACCACTGGGGCCGCCAGGCACCGGCCGATCTGTCGCGCATCCACCAACCGGTCCTGGTGGCCAACGGTGCGAGCGATCGCATGGTCCCGAGCGTCAACACCGTCGACCTGGCGGCCCGGCTGCCCCAAGGCGAACTCGAACCCCTCTACCCCGACGCCGGACACGGCGGGATCTTCCAGCACCACGACAGATTCGTCCCGCGCGCGCTTGAATTCCTGGAACGGTAGCCAGCCGCCGGACAGGTCCAGGGCCCCTGCCCCGGGCTCAGCGAGACCGGCACCAGGAAATCCGTCCTCACACTTCGCCGCCACCCTGGGAGCCCCGCCGACTGCGGCTGCGCCTGCTGACCACGGGGCACTTCGCGTTCACCGGCCTGCTGCGGGACGCGCTGCTGCCCGTGCCCGGCTCCCGGGTGGTCACCGTCAGCAGCTTCGGCCACCGCATCCAGGCCGACATCCACTTCGACGACCTGCACTTCGACCGCTCCTACAACCTCGTCGCCGCCTACGGCCAGGCCAAGCTCGCGAACCTGATGTTCACCTACCAACTCCAGCGCCGCCTCGCCCCGCACGGAACCACCATCGCCGTCGCCGCGCACACCGGTGCCGCCGCCACCGAACTCCAGCAGAACCTGCCCCGCCCTCTGCGCAGGACGGCGGACCTGCTCCTCCCCCTGATCGCCCAGCCGGCCGCCATGGGCGCCCTGCCCACCCTGCGGGCCGCCACCGACCCCACCGTCACCGGGGGGCCAGTACTACGGCCCCGGCGGCATGGGCGGAACCCGCGGACACCCCCGGGTCGTGGCCTCGAGCAGGAAGTCCCGCGACACCGCCCTCCAGCAGCGCCTGTGGGCGGTGTCCGAGCAGCTCACCGACGTCACGTACCCCGTCTGAGCCGGACGGGACCGGCCGGACCGACAGAACAGGAACACCGTGCGCATCCTCGTCTTCGACGCCACCGGCATGGTGGGCCAGGGAGTGCGGGAAGCGTGCCTGCGCGACAAGGAGGTCACCGACGTCCTCGTCGTCGGCCGCACGCCCACCGGCCGCGTCCACCCCGGACTCCGCGAGCTGCACCACGAGGACTTCACCGACTTCACCGTCGTCCACGAGCAACTGACCGGCTACGACGCCTGCTTCTACTGCCTGGGCACCGCCGCGGCCGGCATGAAGGAGCCCGCCTACCGGGTGGTCTCCTACGACTTCCCGCTGGCAGCCGCCCGCGCCCTGCTCGCCTCAAGTCCTCACCTGGCCTTCTGCTACGTCTCGGGGGCGGGCACGGACGGTACGGGCCGGACCCGCATGATGTGGGCGCGGGTGAAGGGCGAGACGGAGAACGCCCTGCTGGATCTGAGCCCGCGGTCGTTCATGTTCCGCCCCGCGTTCATCACGCCGCTACCCGGCACGAAGGCGAAGACCATGATCCAGACCACCCGCCACGGCGCACCACGCCGCGTCCTGGAAACGGCCGACATCAACGCGCTTGCGGCGCCCGGCCTTCGATGTGACCCGTCTGCCCGGCATTCCCCGAGTACGCCCTCGTCCCACCGACCGACCGGCCGCCGAACCGGCCTTACGAAACCGAGCACCCGGCGAGGACTCCGCACAACGGCGGCCGTCGCCGGGAGGAGCGCTGTACACCCTGCTGCTCGGACCCCGCTGTCTCCGCCTCTCCCGGTGCCGCTCACCCGTGCCGCCGCTCGTGAACACCGCGGCCATTCGGATATCGGCGGACGGCGGACTACGTCGACGCGATCGGCTGACAAGCCGTCAGAACGGGCGTCGGTCGAGCGTCAAGACGAGGTGCCACAGCGCGAGGCTGGACCCACGGATCCGCGTCAACTGCCTTCGTCTGACTCGCAGAACACCAGGTCAGCGGCGGACAGGGAGCATAGGCGAGTGTGACGTCGTGCACTTCGGGAAACAGGTCGAGCACATCCGGTCACGCCTGAGAGCCCGAGAAAACTGCAGCTCAGAGGCCTTTTGCTGCGGGCTCGAGAATAGCCACGCACTCCACGTGCGACGTCATCGGAAACAGATCGAACGCCCGCAACGTCCGCACCCGGTACCCACCCTCCCGGAAGTACCCCAGATCCCGAGCCAGCGCAGCGGGATCGCAGGCGACGTACGCGATGCGGCGGGCGCCGAGGGAGGAGAGGTGCTCGACCGTGCGGCGGCCGGCGCCGGCCCGCGGGGGATCGAGGACGATGAGGTCGACCTCCGTGATGCCGGTGCGCGGCAGGACCGACTCGACCTTGCCCTGCTCGATGCGGACCCGCGGGAAGTCGGCCAGGTTGTGCCGCGCGTCCTCCACCGCCCGCTTGCCGGACTCGATGCCGAGGACCGCGCCCTTCTCGCCGAGGCGGTCGGCGAGGGCGCCGGCGAACAGGCCCACGCCGCAGTAGAGGTCCAGGGCCATCTCGCCCTTGCGGGGCAGCAGGCCCTGCATGACGGCCTTGACCAGGGTGTCGGCGGCCTTCGGGTGGACCTGCCAGAAACCGCCGCTGCCGACGCGGTAGGTGTGGTCGTCGGCGCGCTCACGGACGAAGGCGCGGCCGTGGACGCGGTGGATGCCGCCGTCCTTCTCGTCGACGCGCATCACGGAGACGGGCCGGTCGAGTTCGACGAGCGGCAGCCGCGCGCCGGGCCGCGGCTCCAGGATCACCATGCGGTCCTGGGAACCCGTCGCGGCGATCGCCTCGACGGACGCCATGCCGGACCAGTCCCGGTCCTCGATGCCCAGTTCGCTGACACCGGGCGCGGCGATCATGCAGTGGTCGATCGGTTCGACCTCGTGGGAGCGGTGGCGGCGCAGTCCGGCGTTGCCGTCGGCGTCCACCGCGTACTGCACGCGCGTGCGCCACTGCGGGACCTGGCCGGCCGGCAGCTTGTCGCCCTCGGCCGGCACCACCGTGCCGTCCCAGCCGACCTCCTCGGGCGTGAGGCCCGCGAGCCGCTGGAGCTGCTCGGCGATCACCTCGCCCTTGAGGCGGCGCTGGGCGCCCGGCTTGGCGTGCTGCCAGTCGCAGCCGCCGCAGCGGCCGGGGCCGGCGAAGGGGCAGGGGGCCTCGATGCGGTCCTTGGAGGCCTGGAGGATCTCCACCGCGTCCGCGCGCAGGAAGCGGGCGCCCTCCTCGCCCTCGGTCACCCGGGCCAGGACCCGCTCGCCGGGCAGCGCGTGCCGGACGAACAGCACCTGGCCCTCGGAGGTACGGGCGATGCAGTGGCCGCCGTGGGCGACGGGGCCGATCTCGACCTCGTACTCCTCGCCCACCAGAGACTTCGTCGGTTCTGCCTGCATGGTGGGGTGACTCCAGATCGAGGAAGGTGAGACAGGGAAGGACGGGTACGGCCGCACACCGGTGGGCCGGACAACAGCCCACCAGTCTACGGCCTCCCCGCCCTGCCTCAGTCCTTGGCCGCCGAGGACTCCTTCGGCCGCTCCACCGCCGGTCCGCGTCGGACGGCGCCGGGCGCGTTCCATTCCTGCCGCTTGCGGGCGCGCTGCTTGGCCGCCTCGGAGGACTGCAGCTGGTAGGGCACGGAGGTCACCATGACGCCCGGGGTGAACAGCAGGCGGCCCTTGAGGCGCAGGGCGCTCTGGTTGTGCAGCAGGTGCTCGTACCAGTGGCCGACGACGTACTCGGGGATGATCACGGAGACCGCGTCGCGCGGGGACTCCTTGCGCAGGCCCTTGACGTACTCGATCACGGGGCGGGTGACCTCGCGGTACGGCGAGTCGAGGACCTTCAGCGGTACGTCGATGCCACGCCGCTCCCACTCCTCGCGCAGGGCCTTGGTCTCGGCCGGGTCGACGTTGACCGTGAGCGCCTCCAGGGTGTCCGAGCGCATCAGCTTGGCGTAGGCCAGGGCGCGCAGCGTCGGACGGTGGATCTTGGAGATCAGGACGACGGAGTGGACCCGGGAGGGGCGGACCATGTCGTCGGCGGGGCCCTCGGGGGCGGAGATCTCCTCGGCCACGCGGTCGTAGTGCTTCCGGATCGCGGTCATGGTCGCGTAGAAGATGCACATGCCCAGCAGGGCCACCCAGGCGCCGTGCGTGAACTTGGTGACCAGGACGACGACCAGCACCAGGCCGGTGAAGAAGGCACCGAAGGCGTTGATGGCGCGGGAGCGGACCATGTGGCGGCGCTTGGCCGGGTCCTTCTCGACGGCGAGGTGGCGGTTCCAGTGCCGGACCATGCCGGTCTGGCTGAGCGTGAAGGACACGAACACGCCCACGATGTACAGCTGGATCAGCCGGGTGGAGTCGGCGCCGTAGATGACCACGAGCAGGGCCGCCGCGCCGGCGAGCAGCACGATGCCGTTGGAGAAGGCGAGGCGGTCGCCGCGGGTGTGCAGCTGGCGCGGCAGGTAGCGGTCCTGGGCGAGGATCGAGCCGAGCAGCGGGAAGCCGTTGTAGGCGGTGTTCGCGGCGAGGAACAGCACCAGGGCGGTGGCGGCGGCGAGCAGGACGAACAGGAAGCTGCCCTTGCCGAAGACCGCCTCGGCGACCTGGGAGATCACCGGGTTCTGGACGTAGCCGGAGCCGACCGGGGTGCCGCCCCGGATCAGGTCGGTGGCCGGGTGCTCGGCCATGCGGACGTTCGTCGCCATGGCGAGGGCGATGATGCCGCAGAACATGGTGACGGCCAGCAGGCCCATCATGGCGAGCGTGGTCGCCGCGTTCTTCGACTTGGGCTTGCGGAAGGCCGGCACGCCGTTGGAGATGGCCTCCACGCCGGTCAGCGCGGCGCAGCCGGAGGAGAAGGCGCGCAGCAGCAGGAAGACGAGCGCGAAGCCCGCGAGGCCCTGGTGCTCGGCCTTGATGTGGTAGTCGGCCGTCGGCGCGTTCATGGTGTCGCCCAGGACCAGGCCCCGGAACGCGCCCCAGGCGATCATGACGAAGACGCCGCCGACGAAGACGTAGGTCGGGATCGCGAAGAGCTTGCCCGACTCCTTCACGCCCCGCAGGTTCATCAACGTCAGCAGCACGATCACGGCGGTCGCGCAGAGCACCTTGTGCTCGACCACGAAGGGGACCGCGGAGCCGAGGTTCTCGATGCCGGAGGCGATGGAGACGGCGACGGTCAGGACGTAGTCGACGAGCAGGGCGCTGGCGACGGTCAGGCCGGCCTTGGGCCCCAGGTTGGTCGTGGCGACCTCGTAGTCGCCGCCGCCGCTCGGGTACGCGTGCACGTTCTGCCGGTAGGAGGCGACCACGGTGAACATCAGCACCACGACCGCGACGGCGATCCAGGGGCTGAAGTGGTACGCCGACACGCCCGCGATGGACAGGACCAGCAGGACCTCTCCCGGCGCGTAGGCGACGGAGGACAGCGGGTCGGAGGCGAAGACGGGCAGTGCGATGCGCTTCGGCAGGAGAGTCTCACCCAGCCGGTCACTGCGCAGTGCGCGCCCGATCAGGATCCGTTTGGGCACGTCGGTCAGTTTGGACACGAGAGAGGATCGTAAGCCTTCGAACTGGCAGCCGCCCAGTCGCCGTCCCGTATCTGCCCCACGAGTGAACTCAAGCCTCACAGGAACTGCGGATTCCGTGGCTCGCCCGGCTTCCGTGCCTAGATGGCAAACCCCGCCTGTCTTCGCACCTCGGAGGTTCCATGCCCGCGACCGCTGAGCTGATCGGGGGCACGGTCGCCCTTGTCGGCCTCGGAATCCTGACCCTGTTCAGCGTGCGCAGCATCACTCGCCGGTGGGCGCGTTCCGTGGTCGGCGACGGGGAGCGGCGCCGCTGATCGCGCGAACCCCGGCACGGGGGTGCCCGCCCCGAACCGCCCGTGTGTAGCTTTGGGCGTCGGTCTGAGACCCTGATGCTGAGCAGTAACTTTTGGACACCGGAAGGACGGTCGTGCACATCGTCATCATGGGCTGCGGAAGAGTGGGTTCCGCTCTTGCCCAGACCCTGGAGCAACAGGGACACACGGTCGCCGTGATCGACCAGGACCCCACCGCCTTCCGCCGGCTGGGCCCGGGATTCGGGGGCCGCCGGGTCACCGGGGTCGGCTTCGACCAGGACACCCTGCGCGAGGCGGGCATCGAGGAGGCCGGCGCCTTCGCCGCCGTCTCCAGCGGTGACAACTCCAACATCATCTCCGCGCGCGTGGCCCGCGAGATGTTCGGTGTGGAGAACGTGGCCGCCCGCATCTACGACCCCCGCCGCGCCGAGGTCTACCAGCGCCTGGGCATCCCCACCGTGGCCACGGTCCGCTGGACCGCCGACCAGATGCTGCGCCGCCTGCTCCCCTCGGGTGCCGAGCCGCTGTGGCGCGACCCCACCGGCGGCGTCCAGCTCGCCGAGGTGCACGCCTCCGCGAAGTGGGTCGGGCACAAGATCAGCAAGCTGCAGGAGGAGACGGGCGTCCGGGTGGCGTTCCTGACCCGCCTGGGCGAGGCGATCCTGCCCACCTCCCAGACGGTGCTGCAGGAGGGTGACCTCGTGCACGTGATGATGCGGACGGACGACGTGGAGAAGGTCGAGGCGGCGTTCGCCGGGGGCCCGGAAGAGGAGGGCGGTCACTGATGAGGGTCGCCATTGCCGGTGCCGGCGCCGTCGGCCGCTCGATCGCGGGCGAGCTGCTGGAGAACGGCCACGAGGTCCTGCTCATCGACAAGGCCCCGACCGCCATCTCGGTGGAGCGGGTGCCCCAGGCGGAGTGGCTGCTGGCCGACGCCTGCGAGATCACGTCCCTGGACGAGGCGGCGCTGCAGCGCTGCAACGTCGTCATCGCCGCGACCGGCGACGACAAGGTCAACCTGGTCGTCTCGCTGCTCGCCAAGACGGAGTACGGCGTCCCGCGTGTCGTCGCCCGCGTGAACAACCCCAAGAACGAGTGGCTGTTCAACGAGTCCTGGGGCGTGGACGTGGCCGTCTCCACCCCGCGTCTGATGTCCGCCCTGGTCGAGGAGGCGGTGAGCGTCGGCGACCTGGTCCGGCTGCTGCGCTTCAGCCACGGCGACGCCAACCTCGTCGAGCTGACCCTGCCCGAGGAGTCGGCACTGGCCGGCACCCAGGTCGGCGACGTGGAGTGGCCGCAGGACACCTCCCTGGTCACGATCATCCGCGGCACCCGTGTGCTGACCCCCTCCAAGGAGGACTCCCTGGAGGCGGGCGACGAGCTGCTCTTCGTGGCCGCGCAGGCCCGGGAGGAGCAGCTGGAGGAACTGCTGTCGGTGCGGCGGGAAGAGGCCTGAGGCCTTTCGGCGGTACGAACGTGAAGGGCGCCCTTGCTGCCAAGGGCGCCCTTCGTCGTCGTACGGCCGGCTAGTCGCGGCGGTGCCGTCCTCCGGCCGTCTCGCCGTCCTCGGCGGCGAGCGCGGCCTTCCTCTCCTCGGCCGCCCTCTCCTCCGCCTCCATCTCCGCGAACACGTCGATGGGGGCGGGGGCCTTGGCGAGGAAGACCCAGGTGAGCCACACCGCCAGCAGGAACGGCGGGATCTTCAGGGCGACCAGGACCCAGCCGAGCTTGGTGGTGTCGGACCACCAGTACAGCGGGAAGAGGATCGCGCACTTGGCGAGCAGGATCAGGCCCCAGGCCCAACTGGCCTTCGCGTACGCCTTCTTGCGGCCGGGGTTGCGGGTGCGCCAGGAGAGGTTCTCCTTGAAGACCGGGCCGAGGATGAGGCCGATCAGAGGCACACCGGCGAGGGTGGTGACGATGTACGCCAGCGCCAGGCCCAGCGTGTAGAGCATGCCGGGGAGGTAGAAGTCCTTGGCGTTGCCGGTGAACATCGCGAACACGACGCCGAAGGCCACGCCGAACACCCCGCTGAAGGCGTGCTTGACGGTGTCCTTCCTGGCCAGCCGCACCACGACCAGGACCAGGGACACGGCCAGCGCGGCGATCGCCGCCAGATGCAGGTTCTTGTCGATCGTGAAGATCGCGACGAAGAGCAGGCCGGGCACGACCGTCTCGACCATGCCGCGGACACCGCCGAACGCCTCGAACAGCGCGGCCTCGGTCACCGCGCGGGCATGGTCCGACGGGCTCTGGTCGGTGCCTTCGGTCGGCTTGTCGAGGGACGTCACCGGCTACTCCCGTCCAAGGGGTCGCAGTTCGTATTTCGGGTTGAACAGCACCCGGCGGCCCCGGCTCATCGAGATCCGGCCCGATGCGATCAGCTTGCGCCCCGGTTCTATGCCCACGATGGAGCGCCTGCCGAGCCACACCACGTCCAGCGCGGCGGAGCCGTCGAACAGCTCGGCCTCCAGGGCCGGGACTCCGGCCCGCGGGCGCAGCGTGACCGTGCGCAAGGTACCAGTTACGGTGACGATCTGCCGGTCCCGACAGTCGCCGATCTTGGTACAGCCCGCCGTCTCGGCGTCCTCACGCAGCTCCTCGGACTCCAGGTCCTCCTGCGACGAGGAGAGCCGGTCGAGCATGCGCCGGAACCGGCCGGCCGGCTTTTCGGATCGAGGAACAGCAGTCATAACTAGAGCGTACCGGGGAGCGCCGACGGGACCGTAAGGCAGCTCACTTCCCGAAGCGGTACTTCGTCACCGCTCACTTCTCGAAGCGGTACCCCATCCCGGGCTCGGTGATGAAGTGCTTGGGGTGCGCGGGATCCGTCTCCAGCTTCCTGCGCAGTTGGGCCATGTAGACGCGCAGGTAGTTGGTCTCGGTCCCGTACGACGGCCCCCACACCTCCTGCAGCAGTTGTTTCTGGCTGACCAGGCGGCCGGTGTTGCGGACCAGCACCTCCAGCAGATGCCATTCGGTCGGGGTGAGCCGGACGTCCTTGCCGTCGCGGTTGACCTTCTTGGCGGCGAGGTCGACGGCGAAGCCCTCCGTCTCGAGGGTCGTCAGGTCGTCCTCGCCGGGGCCGACCGGCTCGGCCCGGCGCACGGCCGCCCGCAGCCGGGCCAGCAGCTCGTCCATGCCGAAGGGCTTGGTGACGTAGTCGTCGGCGCCCGCGTCCAGCGCCTCCACCTTCTCGTCGGAGGAGTGGCGGGCCGAGAGGACCAGGATGGGGACGCGGGTCCAGCCGCGCAGCCCCCTGATCACCTCGACGCCGTCCATGTCCGGCAGGCCCAGGTCGAGGACGACCACGTCGGGGTGGCGGGAGGCGGCGAGTTCGAGGGCGGTCCTGCCGTCGGGGGCCGCGTCGACCTCGTACTTGCGCGCCTTGAGGTTGATCACGAGGGCGCGCACGATCTGCGGCTCGTCGTCGACCACGAGCACCCGGGTCGTCATAGGGCCTGCCTTTCCGGTTCTGCGATGTCCGAGCCCACGTCGGGTGAGCCGGGACGCGATCCTGCCGCGCGGAGGCTGAGCACCATGGTGAGCCCGCCGCCCGGCGTGTCCTCGGCGGTGAGGGTGCCGCCCATCGCCTCGGCGAAGCCCCGGGCGACCGCGAGGCCGAGCCCGACCCCCGCACCGCGCGGAGCGTCACCGTACCGCTGGAAGGGCTCGAAGATGCGGTCCTTGGCCTCGTCCGGCACACCCGGCCCGCGGTCCACCACGCGCACCTCGACCCGGTCGGCTATGGCGCTGGCGGAGACCAGGACGCGCCGCCCGCGCGGGCTGTACTTGACGGCGTTCTCCACCAGGTTGGCCACCGACCGCTCCAGCAGCCCGGGGTCGACGGCGACCATCGGCAGGGTCTCGGGCACGTCCAGCTCGGCGCTGCCCTCGGGTACGCCCCCGAGCGCCATCGGGACGACCTCGTCCACGTCGATCTCGCGGATGAGCGGGGTGACGGTGCCGGTCTGCAGGCGGGACATGTCGAGGAGGTTGCCCACGAGGTGGTCGAGGCGGTCGGCGCCCTCCTCGATGCCCTGGAGCAGCTCCGCCTGGTCCTCCTCGGACCAGGCCACGTCGTCGGAGCGGAGGGAGGAGACCGCGGCCTTGATCCCGGCGAGCGGGGTGCGCAGGTCGTGGCTGACGGCGGCCAGCAGGGCGGTGCGGATGCGGTTGCCCTCGGCGAGCGCGCGGGCCTGGTCGGCCTCCTCCCGCAGGCGCCTGCGGTCGAGGACGACGGCTGCCTGGGCGGCGAAGGCGGCCAGCACCCGGCGGTCCGCGGCGGGCAGCACCCGGCCGGTGAGCGCGAGGGCCATGTGGTCGCCGACCGGCATGTCGACGTCGGCGTCCTCGGGGCGCTCGAGCGAGGGCCCGAATCCGGCGCGGCCGGCGCAGGTCCACGGGTCGACGTCGCTCGCCCGCTCCAGCAGCGCGGCCGACTCCATGGCGAAGGTCTCGCGGACCCGTTCCAGCAGCTCCTCCAGGCTGGTCTCGCCGCGCAGCACGTTCCCGGCGAGGAAGGAGAGTATCTCCGACTCGGCGCGCAGCCGGGCGGCCTGGTGGGTGCGCCGGGCCGCGAGGTCCACCACCGAGGCGACCGACATGCCGACGCCGAAGAAGATCGCGATGGCGACGATGTTCTTGGGGTCGGCGACGGTCAGCCGGTGCAGGGGCGGGGTGTAGAAGTAGTTCAGCAGCAGCGAGCCGAAGGCCGCCGAGGCCAGGGCCGGGAGCAGGCCGCCGAGCAGCGCCGCCGCGACCGTGACGGCCAGGAACAGCAGCATGTCGTTGGCGAGGCCGAGATCGACGGTGTTCAGCAGCACCGCGAGGACCGCGGGCCCGGCCAGACCCACCACCCAGCCCCAGATGATCCGGGCCCGCCCGAGCCGTCCGCCGCGGGCCACGGGCAGTCCGCGGCCCTTGGCGACCTCCTCGTGGGTGACGATGTGGACGTCGAGGTCGGGGCCGGAGTCCCGGGCGACCGTGGCGCCGACACCGGGTCCGAAGACGTACTGCCAGGCCTTGCGGCGCGAGGAGCCCAGCACGATCTGGGTGGCGTTGACACCGCGCGCGAAGTCCAGCAGGGCGGCCGGTATGTCGTCGCCGACCACATGGTGGAAGGTGCCGCCGAGGTCCTCCACGAGGGTGCGCTGGACGGCCAGCTCCTTCGGGGAGGCCGAGGTCAGGCCGTCGCTGCGGGCTATGTACACGGCGAGGACCTCGCCGCCGGCGCCCTTCTCGGCGAGCCGGGCGGCACGGCGGATGAGGGTGCGCCCCTCGGGTCCGCCGGTGAGCCCGACGACGATCCGTTCGCGGGAGCCCCAGATCCGGGAGACCCGGTGTTCGCTGCGGTACTCGTTCAGGTACTCGTCGACCCGGTCGGCCACCCACAGCAGCGCCAGCTCGCGCAGGGCGGTGAGGTTGCCGGGGCGGAAGTAGTTGGACAGGGCCGCGTCGACCTTGTCCGGCTGGTAGATGTTGCCGTGCGCCATGCGGCGGCGCAGGGCCTGCGGGGACATGTCGACCAGTTCGATCTGGTCGGCCCGCCGGACCACCTCGTCGGGCACGGTCTCGCGCTGCCGCACCCCGGTGATCGACTCCACGACGTCGCCGAGTGACTCCAGGTGCTGGATGTTGACGGTGGAGACGACGTCGATGCCGGCGGCGAGCAGCTCCTCGACGTCCTGCCAGCGCTTGGCGTTGCGGGAGCCGGGGACGTTGGTGTGGGCGAGTTCGTCCACGAGGGCGACGGCGGGGGCGCGGAGCAGCACGGCGTCGACGTCCATCTCGCCGAAGGAGGTGTCCCGGTACTCCAGCTGTCTGCGCGGCATCTGCTCCAGGCCGTGCAGCATCACCTCGGTGCGCGAGCGGCCGTGGGGCTCGACGAAGGCCACGACGCAGTCGGTGCCGCGCTCGATGCGGCGGTGCGCCTCGGACAGCATGGCGTAGGTCTTGCCGACACCCGGTGCCGCACCGAGGTAGATCCGAAGCTTGCCGCGTGCCATGGCCCCATTGTCTTCCCGTGACTCCTGCCTACGCAGCGTCGACCTTACGGCCAGCAATCACGGCAAACGGGACAGGGGCCGCGGCGGAGGGCAACTTTGACGCAACCCTGATGAGCCTCCCGCGGCCCGTGCGGTTCAGTGCTCGGTGATCTCGCCGTCGCTCAGTTCCAGCACCCGGTCGGCGAGGTCCAGCAGGGTCGCGTCATGGGTGGCGACCAGGGCGGTGACCTGCTCGGTGCGGACGACGGCCCGCAGCAGCTCCATCACGGCGTGCCCGGTCTCGGCGTCGAGCTGCCCGGTCGGCTCGTCGGCGATCAGCAGGGCCGGGCGGTTGGCGAGGGCGCGGGCGATGGCGACCCGCTGCTGCTGGCCGCCGGACAGCTCGCCGGGCCGCTGGGCCGCGTGACCGGCGAGCCCGACGAGGGAGAGCAGCAGCTCGACGCGCTCCTCCCGCTCGCGTGGCTCGGCGCGGCGCAGCCGCAGCGGTACGCCGACGTTCTCGGCCGCGGTGAGGATCGGGATGAGCCCGAAGGACTGGAAGACGAACCCGATCCGGTCCCGGCGCAGCCGCAGCAGCTCGCTCTCGCCCAGTTCCCGCAGCTGCCGCCCGTCGACCTCGACCCGGCCCCGGTCGGGCGTGTCGAGTCCGCCGACGAGGTTCAGCAGCGTGGTCTTGCCGGAGCCGGAACGGCCCTTGAGGGCGACGAGTTCGCCGCGCGGCACCTCGAAGGACACCCCGCGCAGGGCGTGCACGGTGGCGGCGCCCCGCCCGTACGACTTGTGGACGTCCTCGACGCGCACCATGGTCTCGGTGAGCACCTGGCTCATGTGGCCTCCCCCGTCGTCCCCGTGGACCGGGCGCCAGTATCCCCGTGCGGCGCCCGGCCGTTCAACGGTTCAGTTCGGGTTGTCGCCGTGGGTGAGGGTCTCCCAGGCGACGAAGAGGTTGTTGCTGCCGGCCGGGCGGTTGCCCTGGGTCAGCGTCTGGGTGTTGGTCATGGCGATGCCGAGGCGGTTGTGCAGGGCGTTGTAGCCGAC
Source organism: Streptomyces sp. NPDC031379 (assembly GCF_055569615.1). Lineage (NCBI taxonomy): Bacteria > Bacillati > Actinomycetota > Actinomycetes > Kitasatosporales > Streptomycetaceae > Streptomyces > Streptomyces sp. NPDC031379. The sequence goes on from NZ_JBVIIT010000037.1 coordinate 24,523, forward strand.
CTCGGTGACGGGGCCGAGTCCGAGCTTGAGGGTGCCGCCGCACAGCCAGCTGGGGGCGGCCGTGCCGAGCTGGTACTTGGACTGGAAGCCGAGCGCCTGCCGCAGGCGTTCGCCGACATCGGTGCCGTACAGGTCCTGGCCCTGGATCCGGCTGGTCTCGGCGATGTGGGAGATCGCGGAGATGCCGTAGCCGGTGTGCGTGAAGTCGCGGCAGGTCTCCTGGGTGAGCCCGGTGACGAAGGTGGACTGGCCCTGCCAGTAGGAGACGATCTTGTCCCGGGTGTCCAGGTTCTGGCTGGGCACGGTCTTCGGCAGGTCGCCGTCGGAGGCGAGGTAGACGTAGGCCGCCGTACGGGTGCGGAACTTCGCCATGGCGGTGTCGTACGACGCCTTGTCCTCGAGGAAGACGGATATGCCCACCGCGGCCTCCGTCATCGACAGCTCCCAGTTGCCGTTGGAGTTGGAGCCCTTGATGACGACCGGCAGGTAGACGTTGCGGAGCATGGTCGCGAAGCGGCCGGAGTTCGGCCAGGCGCCGGTGTACGTGTACTTGATGATCTCGGCGGCCTTGGGCCAGGAGGAGCCCGCCCAGCCGGTCTGCAGGGGTGCGTTGCTGTTGGTGTGGCTGGTGATGGTGGCCGACCAGGCGTCCATGATCTGGATGGCCTTCTGGGCGTAGCGCGCGTCCCGGGTGATGTACCAGGCGAGGGCGTCGGTGTAGGCGGCGATCGCGTCCTCGCGCTCGTCGGTGCAGCCGTAGTTGGGGTTGGAGTAGGAGCCGCACTCGACGGTGGCCCGGGGTGTGGGGGTGCGGTTCAGGTCGGCGTACTTGCTCGCCATCATCTGGTCGTACGCGCCCTTCCAGGGCTGGGCACCGGCCAGCACCTTGTCGCGGGCGAAGTCGAGCTGCCCCCGGGAGACGGTGACTCCGGGGTGCGCGAAGGCGGCGGGGGCGGAGTGGGCGGTCGGTGCCGTGAAAGCACCCAGCAGGAGCGCGGTCACGAGGGCGAGCAGTGGGGTACGACGCACGGTGACTCCGTTCTCGTATGTGAACGCGGAGTGCCTTTATGAACGCAGGCGTTGGCCGGAGACCGTAGGTACAGACCATTCGTCCGTCAAGGGGTCACGCATGCGAAAAGGACCGCACCCAAGGGGTGCGGCCCTCTCGTCGTCCCGGTGTCAGCGGACCTCAGTGATCTCCGGTCCGCGCTGCAGCTGGCCCATGCCGCCGGAGAAGCGCGAGCCCTCCTCCTGCTGGACGCCCTCGGGGACCATCTGGGCGTCGTTGGGCAGCTTGAGGACGATCGGGTCGCGCGGCGCCATCGGGCCCTCGCCGCGGACCACGACCGCGTCACGGAAGATCTGCTCCAGCAGGCCGGCGGCCTGCGGCTGCACGGCGCCCTGGCCCGAGATCACACCGCGCAGGAACCAGCGCGGGCCGTCCACGCCGACGAAGCGCACGACCTGGAAGCCACCGGTGCCGTCCGGCAGTTGCACGGGCACCTGGGCGCGCAGCTCCCAGCCCAGCGGACCCTCGACCTCGTCGACGATGCCACCCTGCTGGGTGATGCCGGCCGCGATCTCCTCGCGGACCTCGCCCCAGATGCCCTCGCGCTTGGGCGCGGCGAACGCCTGGAGCTGGATGGCGCTGTCGCGCAGCACGACGGTCGCGGCGACGATCGCGTCACCGGCGACCTCGACCCGCAGCTCCATGCCGTCGACGCCCGGAATGAACAGCCCGCCGAGATCCACGCGGCCCTCACCCGGGTCGCCCACCTCGCTGCTGTCCCACGGCCCGTCGGGCCGGGGCTCGGGCTCCAGCCGGACGCGCTCGCGCCCGGCCTCCTCCGTCTCGTCCGCCTCGGTGTCGACGCTGTCGACGACCTGCTCGGCCTCGCCGGCCGCGTCCTCGGCGGCACCCTTCTTGTTGCGACGTCCGAACACGTCACTGTCCTTCCCGGTCGGATACGACCGAAGCGTATCGATTCCCACCCGTCGGACCGCCATCGGCGGCCCGACCGCTTGTGCCGCTCTCGCCGCCCACCGCGGCATGGCCACCGGTGGACCCGAAGCCCCCTTCGGCCCGCGCCGAGTCGGGAAGTTCCGCCACCTCCTGGAAGCGGACCCTCTCGACCTGCTGGACGACCAGTTGGGCAATCCGGTCGAAGCGCTCGAACCGCACGGACTCGCGCGGATCGAGATTCACCACGATCACCTTGATCTCCCCACGGTACCCGGCGTCAACCGTCCCTGGGGCATTCACGAGGGCCACGCCGCAGCGGGCGGCGAGGCCGGAACGCGGGTGCACGAAGGCCGCGTACCCCTCCGGGAGGGCGATCGACACACCCGTGGGCAGCACGGCACGCTCACCGGGCATCAGTTCACAGGCCTCGGTGGTGCGCAGATCGGCGCCGGCGTCCCCCGGGTGCTCGTACTCCGGAAGCGGTACGTCCGGGTCGACGCGCCGGATCAGCACGTTCAGGGGGGTTCGGCTCACGGGTTCACCTCGAAGGCGCGGGCACGCCGGATCTGGTCCGGGTCGTTCATGGCGGCCTGGATCTCTTCCTCGCGGCCGTGGTCGATGAAGTGGTCCACCTTGACCTCGATGAAGAGGGCGTCGGCGCGGACGGCGACGGGCCCCTCGGGGCCGCCGATGCGCCCGGTGGCGGTGGAGTAGATCTTCCGTCCGGCCACGGCGGTGACCTCGGCCTCCAGGTGCAGCGTGGTGCCGACGGGCACGGGCCGCGCGAAGTCGGTCTCCAGCCGGCCGGTGACGGCGATGGTCCGCAGCAGCCAGTTCAGCGAGCCCAGGGTCTCGTCCAGGGCCGTGGCCAGCACTCCGCCGTGCGCGAGGCCCGGGGCGCCCTGGTGGGCGGGCTGGACGGTGAACTCGGCGGTCAGCGAGACGCCCTCACCGGCCCGGGCCGCCAGGTGCAGTCCGTGCGGCTGGCCGGGACCACAACCGAAACAGTGCTCGTAGTGGGCACCGAGAAGTTCCCCGGGCGCGGGCGCGTCGGGGTGCCGTACCGGTTTCACCGCGTCGGCGGGAGGCTGAAGAGCTGCGGAACTACCACTCACAGGCGCAGACCTTACCCGCGCGTCGGGGTAATCCGGATCCCGTGCCAAGCTTGGCTCCATGCAGCATTCCGCCGCCCCTTACGAAGAACGCCTCACCGCCCCCCGCTCGTGGTGGCTGATCAGCTTCCTGGTGGGTGTCTCGTTCGCCCTGATCCTGCTCCCCTTCGGCACGCTGCCGCTGCTCGGCGGCCTGGTCGGCGGCACGGCGGCCGCGGCGGTGGTGGCCAGCGCCTACGGCTCCCCGCGCATCCGGGTCGTGGGCGACTGCCTGGTCGCGGGCGAGGCGAAGATCCCGGTGTCGGCGCTGGGCGGGTCGGAGATCATGGACGCGGAGGAGGCCCGCGCCTGGCGGACGTACAAGGCCGACACCCGCGCCTTCCTGCTGCTGCGGGCCTACATCCCCACGGCACTGCGCGTGGAGGTCACCGACCCCGAGGACCCGACGCCGTACCTGTACCTGTCGACGCGGGAGCCGGAGAAGCTGGCCGCGGCGATCGACGCGGCCCGGACGGCGAACGCCTAGGGCTGTCCGGGAAGGTCGCGCAGGCTCAGCGGCTCCGCGGGCTTCTCCAGGGGCGGCAGCTCGGGCAGCTCGTCCCACGGCACCTGCATCTTGCGCAGGTCGGCGCGGATGCGCGCCGCGAGTCTCCTGGTGTCCCGGCGGTTCATGGCCGCCCCGACCGCGGCTCCGACCATGAACGGCATCAGGTTGGGCAGGTCGCGGACCATCCGCTTCATGATCTGCTGGCGCAGTTCGCGCTTCATGCGGCCGCCGAGGGCCGCGTCGTACGACGACGGCTTCATCACGTCGATCCCGCGCTCCCCCGACCAGGAGGACAGATACGCGGTGCTGCGGGTCTTGAGGTTCCCCGGCGGCCGTACGCCGTAGACCTCGTGCAGTTCGGCGATGAGCTTCAGCTCGATCGCGGCGACCCCGGTGATCTCCGCGGCCAGCTCGGTCGGCATGGCCGGTGGTACCGGCAGCATCGCCGCAGCCCCGATGCCGGCCCCGACCGTCGAGGTCCCGGCCGCGGCGCCCGCCACCAGCTTGTCGGCGAGTTCCTCGGGCCCGAGGCCGGGGAACTGCCTGCGCAGGGTCCCGAGGTCGCGTACGGGGATACGCGGGGCGATCTCGATGATCCGGTCCGCGAGGTACGCCAGCCCCGCGCGAGCGCGGCTGCCGCCCCTACGGGCCCCTTCCCGGGCCATGTCCCGGGCCTTCTCGCGCATCACCGCGGCCCGCCGCCTCGCGACGGGCGCGGGATGCCCCACCGGCGCCGGCCCGCCGGCCCCGGCGGCCGCCGGTTCGAGCGAGGCTCCCGCACCGGATGAGCCCCGCTCGTCGTCACGCGCGCCGTGCGGGCCGTCGGACGGCCCGTGGTCCGCTTTCCTCAGGGGAAAGCGGCGCTTCCGTGGAGGGGTCGAGCCAGACATGGCCGACCCGCCCTCAGTCGCAGTCGCGGCAGATCGGCTGACCGTTCTTCTCGCGGGCCAGCTGGCTGCGGTGATGCACCAGGAAGCAGCTCATGCACGTGAACTCGTCCTGCTGCTTGGGCAGGACACGGACGGCCAGCTCCTCGTTGGAAAGGTCGGCGCCGGGCAGCTCGAGCCCTTCTGCGGCCTCGAACTCGTCGACGTCCACCGACGAGGTGGACTTGTCGTTCCGCCGGGCCTTCAGTTCTTCGAGGCTGTCCGAGTCGACGTCGTCGTCGGTCTTGCGTGGAGTGTCGTAATCGGTTGCCATATCGCTCTCCCCCTCTGGGTGTCTGCGGTGTCTCCAGCGCACGTAACGCGTGAGAGGCCGGACTTGTGCCCGACCTGAGGCGGAGATTTTGCCTCACATCAAGGTCTGTTACTCAATCGACACCCAACCCGACCCCTCAAGAGTGATCGGCTTGGATGGCGGTGAGGACCGTACACGGTTCGAATGTCGCACCTCAAAGGCGCCTCCCCGTGTACTTCCCGTGATCAAGAGCCCTGAAAACCAGGACTTTCCCGGCTTTCTACCACGTGCCATGATCACGGAGAGTGCATGTCCGGAAATCCTCCCATGTGATCGATCGCACAGGGACAACCTCCTCAGGTGCTCTGGAAATTCCGCGTAAAGCGAACTTCCTTCGCGTGTGTCGCCACCGATCACTGCGGCAGGGTGACGCGCATCACCAGGCCACCGCCCTCACGGGGCTCCGCCACGATGTGCCCGCCGTGCGCGCGGGCCACGGACCGGACGATGGACAGGCCGAGACCCACCCCCTTGTCGCTGCCCGTGCGCTCCGTGCGGAGCCGCCTGAAGGGCTCGAAGAGGTTGTCGATCTCGTAGGCCGGTACGACCGGCCCGGTGTTCGACACGGTGAGCACCGCCTGCCCGTGCTGGACCTCGGTGGCGACCTCGACCCAGCCGTCCTCGGCCATGTTGTAGCGCACCGCGTTCTGTACGAGGTTCAGCGCGATCCGCTCCAGCAGCACGCCGTTGCCCTGCACCACGGCCGGCTTTCGCTCGCCGCGGATCTTGACGCCCTTGGCCTCGGCCTCGGCGTGCACCTGGTCGATGGCCTGGGTGGCCACCTCGGCCAGGTCGACCGGCTTGCGCTCGACGATCTGGTTGTCGCTGCGGGCGAGCAGCAGCAGGCCCTCCACGAGCTGCTCGCTGCGCTCGTTGGTGGCCAGCAGCGTCTTGCCGAGCTGCTGCAGCTCCATCGGCGCGTTCGGGTCGGACAGGTGCACTTCCAGCAGCGTGCGGTTGATCGCCAGGGGCGTGCGCAGCTCGTGGGAGGCGTTGCCCACGAAACGCTGCTGGGCGGTGAAGGCCCGCTCCAGGCGCTCCAGCATGTCGTCGAAGGTGTCCGCCAGCTCCTTCAGCTCGTCGTCCGGGCCGTCCAGCTCGATCCGGCGGGACAGGTCCGATCCGGCCACCTGGCGGGCGGTGCGGGTGATCCGGCCGAGCGGGGACAGCACACGGCCGGCCATCGCGTAGCCGAACGCGAAGGCGATCACGGCGAGGCCGAGCAGGGCCAGCAGCGACCGGCTGAGCAGGTTGTCCAGGGCCGCCTGGCGCTGGTTGTCGACGCACCGGCTGATCGCGTCGTTGAAGTCCTGCAACGACAGGGCGGTCGTGTTGATCGCGGGGCAGTTGTCGCTGGAGACCTTCAGCTGCTGGAAGCTCACGATCTTGAACAGCGGCTGGTTGCCGCTGCTGATCGCCTGCGCGGCCAGCAGGTAGATGATCGACAGCAACAGGATGCCGGCGATCAGGAACATGCCGCCGTAGAGCAGCGTGAGCCGTATCCGGATGGTCGGGCGCAGCCACGGGAAGGTGGGCTGCGGCCTCCTGGGGTCCCAGGTGGGTTTCGGGGGCGCCTGGGGCGGCGCCGGCGTCGCGGCCACGGGTGATCAGATCCGGTAGCCGGAGCCGGGGACCGTGACGATGACGGGCGGCTCGCCCAGCTTGCGGCGCAGGGTCATCACCGTCACGCGCACCACGTTGGTGAAGGGGTCGGTGTTCTCGTCCCACGCCTTCTCGAGCAGCTGCTCGGCGGAGACGACCGCACCCTCGCTGCGCATCAGCACCTCCAGGACGGCGAACTCCTTGGGCGCGAGCTGGACCTCCTTGCCGTCGCGGAAGACCTCGCGGCGGTTGGGGTCGAGCTTGATGCCGGCCCGCTCCAGGACCGGCGGCAGGGGCACGCTCGTACGGCGGCCGAGGGCGCGCACGCGCGCGATCAGCTCGCTGAACGCGAACGGCTTGGGCAGGTAGTCGTCGGCGCCGATCTCCAGGCCCTCGACGCGGTCGCTGACGTCGCCGGACGCGGTGAGCATGAGCACGCGCGTGGGCATGCCCAGTTCCACGATCTTGCGGCAGACGTCGTCGCCGTGCACGAGCGGGAGGTCGCGGTCGAGGACGACCACGTCGTAGTCGTTGACGCCGATGCGCTCCAGGGCGGCCGCACCGTCGTACACGACGTCGACGGCCATGGCCTCCCGGCGCAGTCCGGTGGCCACCGCATCGGCGAGCAGTTGCTCGTCCTCGACGACGAGTACGCGCACGTCGCTTGTCCTTCCTCATGTCCACCCGCGTAGCGCGCCGTGGGCGCGTGCGGGCAGGGGTGTTCGTGGATGCGACCTCCATCCTGCCCTTTTCGGCCGTAAGTCGGCTGTAAGGCGAGGTCCGGACCGCAGGGACCGGGGTTGCGGGACGGGATGACGAGATTTTCTCCTCCGGTTGAGGTTTCCGGCGAAGGGAGTGGGGGGAGGACGGCTTTACACCCCGCGATCACGCTCTGCATGTGCCGCAGCACCATGCGGTACTCCGCGGTCCGCTTCCGCAGGGCGGGCGTGGGTGTCCGGCACCGTCGCCGCCCAGCCGGGCAGCGCTGGGCACCTACGTAAGACGTGATCGCCCCTTCTCAACAGGCACACCCCCGTGCCACCCGACCCACGACCCAGGACGAGGGGGCGCAGCATGGACGCTTTCACCGCAGGACTTCTGCAGCGCATAAAGGCGACCGAGTCCGACCTGTCGCGGGCTCGTGACGAGGGCGACGACTTCCTCGCCGAGGTGGAGCAGGCAGAGTTGGACGACCTGCGACGCCTTGCCGCCGAACACGGTGTGGAGGTCGGCGCGTCACGCGTCTGATCGGCCCGAAAGCGCAAGAAGGGACCCCGGCGAATCCAGCGCCGGGGTCCTTTTGCGTGCGGCTGCCGCGCGGCGGTCAGTCGTGCCAGGCCCCGAAGTCCTCCAGCAGCCGCTGGAGGGGCTCGAAGACCCCTGGCGTACCGGCGACCGTGAGGTCACGTGACGGGCGCTCTCCGGGCCGTCCACCGGTCAGGGCGCCCGCTTCCCGGGCGATCAGGTCCCCCGCGGCGAAGTCCCACGCGTTGAGTCCCCGCTCGTAGTACCCGTCGAGCCGGCCGCAGGCCACGTCGCACAGGTCGATCGCCGCCGAGCCGCCGCGCCGGATGTCCCGGAGCAGCGGGACGATCCGGCCGGCCACCTCGGCCTGGTGGGCGCGGACCTCGGCGACGTAGTTGAAGCCGGTGGAGACCAGTGCCTGGTCCAGCGGGGGCGCGGGGCGGCAGGTGAGCGCCCGCTCGCCCTGCCACGCGCCCGTGGCCCACGCGCCGCCGCCGCGCACGGCGTGGTACGTCTCGCCGCGCATGGGCGCCGCGACGACCCCGACGACGGTCTCGCCGTCCTGCTCGGCCGCGATGGACACCGCCCAGGTCGGCAGGCCGTACAGGTAGTTGACGGTGCCGTCGAGCGGGTCGATCACCCAGCGGACACCGCTCGTGCCCGCCACGGAGGCGCCCTCCTCGCCGAGGAAGCCGTCGTCGGGGCGCCGGCCGGAGATCAGGTCGGTGATCAGCTTCTCCGCCGCGATGTCCATCTCGGTGACGACGTCGATGGGGCTGGACTTGGTCCTCGCCACGGCCAGGTCGGCCGGGCGGCCGTCCCGCAGCAGCTCGCCGGCGCGGCGGGCGGCCTCCTGGGCCAGGTCGAGCAGGTCCCGGTGCAGGGCGTCGGTCACGGGTCTCCTCACGCGTAGGGGCTGTCGGCGCCGGCCGCGGCCGGGCGGGGGGCACGGGCCGGGCAGCAGCCGACCGGGCAGAGGTGGTGGCTCGGGCCGAGGGCGCCCAGGGCGCAGGGGGTGACCTGCTGCCCGCGCTCCACGACGGCGCGCTCCACGATCAGCTCGCGGACGGCGGCGGCGAACCGCGGGTCGGCGCCCACGGTGGCCGAACGGCGCACCGGCAGCCCCAGCTCCTCGGCCTTGGCCGTGGCCTCGGTGTCGAGGTCGTAGAGGACCTCCATGTGGTCGGAGACGAAGCCGATGGGGGCCATGACGACGGCCGGGGCGCCCGCGGCGTGCCGCTCCTCGAGGTGGTCGCAGATGTCCGGCTCCAGCCACGGGATGTGCGGGGCTCCCGAGCGGGACTGGTAGACGAGCTGCCAGGGGTGGTCGACGCCGGTGCGCTCGCGGACGGCGTCGGCGATCAGCTGGGCCACGTCCAGGTGCTGCTCGACGTAGGCGCCGCCCTCGCCGTGGGTCTCGACCGGGCCGGAGGTGTCGGCGGCGGAGGTCGGGATGGAGTGGGTGGTGAAGGCGATGTGGGCGCCGTCACGGACGTCCTCGGGGAGGTCGGCGAGGGAGCGCAGCACGCCGTCGATCATGGGCTCGACGAAGCCGGGGTGGTTGAAGTAGTGCCGCAGCTTGTCGATCTCGGGCAGCTCCAGGCCGTCGGCCTCGAGGGCGGCCAGCGCGTCGGCGAGGTTCTCGCGGTACTGGCGGCAGCCCGAGTAGGAGGCGTAGGCGCTGGTGGCGAGCACCAGGATGCGGCGGCGGCCGTCGGCGACCATCTCGCGCAGGGTGTCCGTCAGGTACGGCGCCCAGTTGCGGTTGCCCCAGTAGACCGGCAGGTCCAGGCCGTGCTCGGCGAAGTCCTTGCGCAGGGCGTCCAGCAGGGCGCGGTTCTGGTCGTTGATGGGGCTGACCCCGCCGAACAGGAAGTAGTGCTGACCGACTTCCTTCAGGCGTTCCTTCGGGATGCCTCGCCCGCGCGTGACGTTCTCCAGGAACGGGACCACGTCGTCCGGGCCTTCGGGGCCGCCGAAGGAGAGCAGGAGCAGGGCGTCGTACGGGGTGGCATCGAGCGCGTCTGGCATGTCTTGATCCTGCCACCCGGTGCTGACAGCCGGGAAACAGCCGGGTGAAGAGTCGGGTTCCAGATGGTTTTGGGCGGTTTTTCCCGCCGTTGGACCTGGTGCAATTAGGGTGCCCTAACTCGTAAGCTGTATCAGCCGCATTCGCGCCTTACCTAGCCGCCTCGGAGACCACGTGCCCAGCCCCTACAGAGCCCTGTTCGCCGAACCCGGCACCAAGGCCTTCTCCGCCGCGGGGTTCCTCGGCAGGATGCCGCTGTCGATGATGGGCATCGGCGTGGTCACGATGGTCTCCCAGCTGACCGGGCGCTACGGGCTCGCGGGTGCCCTGTCGGCCACCGTCGCGCTGTCCGCGGCGGCGATCGGACCGCGGATATCCCGGCTGGTGGACCAGCACGGACAGCGTCGGGTGCTGCGTCCGGCGACCCTGGTGGCCCTCACCGCGGCCGCCGGGCTGCTGCTCGCCGCCCACTTCCGGTGGCCGGACGGGGTGCTGTTCGCGTGCGCCGCCGGGATCGGCTCGGTGCCGAGCCTGGGCGCGATGATCCGGGCCCGCTGGGCGGCGCTCTACCGGGGCACCCCGAAGCTGCACACCGCGTACTCGTTCGAGTCGGTCGTCGACGAGGTCTGCTTCATCTTCGGCCCGATCATCTCCATCGGACTCTCCACGGCCTGGTTCCCGGAGGCGGGGCCCCTGCTGGCCGGCTGCTTCCTGGCGGCCGGCGTCTTCTGGCTCACCACCCAGCGCGCCACGGAGCCGGAGCCGCACCCGCGCGAGCACCACGGCGGCGGCAGCCCCCTGCGCTCGGCCGGACTCCAGGTGCTGGTGGCCACGTTCGTGGCCACCGGGACGATCTTCGGGGCGGTGGACGTGGTCACCGTCGCCTTCGCCGACGAGCGCGGCCACAAGGGCGCGGCGAGCGTGGTCCTCGCCCTGTACGCGGCCGGTTCCTGCGTGGCCGGGGTCGTCTTCGGGCTGATGCGGTTCGCCGGGGCGCCGCAACGTCGCTGGCTGCTGGGCGTGGCGGCGATGGCCGTGAGTATGATCCCCCTCCTACTGGTCGGAAACCTGCCGCTTCTGGCCGTGGCGCTGTTCGTTGCGGGGTTGTCCATCGCACCGACGATGATCACGACGATGTCCCTGATCGAAGAGCACGTACCTCGCGCGCAGCTGACCGAGGGCATGACCTGGGTGAGCACCGGCCTCGCGGTCGGCGTCGCGCTCGGCTCCTCCGTGGCCGGCTGGGTGATCGACGCAGCCGGGGCGCGTGCGGGGTACGGGGTTCCGGTCGTGTCCGGAGCCGTCGCGGTCGCGGTCGGTTTCCTCGGGTACCGCCGGCTCCGCAGGCCGGCCGCGGGGCGGGGAGGCACCGTTGAGCACCACAGCGAGCGCGAAGAACGGCACCTGGCGTAACTGGGGCGGAAACGTCTCCGCCCGGCCCGCCCGGCAGATCGCGCCGGCCTCCGTGGAGGAGCTGGCCGCGGCGGTGCGCCGGGCACGGGAGGACGGCCTGAGGGTGAAGGCGGTCGGAACCGGCCACTCCTTCACGTCGATCGCCGCGACCGACGGTGTGATGATCCGCCCTCACCTGCTGACCGGCATCCGCGGGATCGACCGGGAGTCCATGACCGTCACGGTCGAGGCGGGCACCCCGCTCAAGAGACTCAACGCGGCTCTCGCGCGCGAGGGGCTGTCGCTCACCAACATGGGCGACATCATGGAGCAGACCGTCTCGGGGGCCACCAGCACCGGTACGCACGGCACGGGCCGCGAGTCCGGCTCCATCGCCGCCCAGATCAAGGGACTCGAACTCGTCACGGCCGACGGTTCGGTGCTCACCTGCTCCGAGAAGGAGAATCCCGAGGTCTTCGCGGCCGCCCGAATGGGCCTCGGCGCCCTCGGCATCGTCACCGCGATCACCTTCGCCGTGGAGCCCCTGTTCCTGCTCACCGCGCGCGAGGAACCGATGCCCTTCGAGCGGGTCCTCGCCGAGTTCGATCAGCTGTGGGCCGAGAACGAGCACTTCGAGTTCTACTGGTTCCCGCACACCGGCAGCACCAACACCAAGCGCAACAACCGCAGCGCCGGACCCGAGCAGCCCGTGGGGCAGCTGGCCGGCTGGATCGAGGACGAGTTCCTCTCCAACGGCGTCTTCCAGGTGGCCCAGTGGGTCGGCCGCGCCGCTCCCGCCACCGTCCCCGCGATCGCGCGGATCTCCAGCAGGGCGCTGTCCGCACGGACGTACACGGACATCCCCTACAAGGTCTTCACCTCCCCGCGCCGGGTGCGCTTCGTCGAGATGGAGTACGCCGTTCCGCGTGCGGCCCTGGTGGAGACGCTGCGCGAACTGAAGGCCATGGTCGACCGCTCGGGCCTGCGCGTCAGCTTCCCGGTGGAGGTGCGCACCGCCCCGGCCGACGACATCACACTGTCCACCGCCTCCGGCCGGGACAGCGCCTACATCGCCGTGCACATGTTCCGGGGCACCCCGTACCAGGCCTACTTCACCGCCGCCGAGCGCATCTTCACCGCGCACGAGGGCCGGCCGCACTGGGGCAAGGTGCACACGCGGGACGCCGAGTACTTCGGCCGTGTGTACCCGCGCTTCGGCGAGTTCACGGCGCTGAGGGACCGTCTCGACCCGGAACGGCTGTTCCAGAACGACTACTTGCGGAGGGTTCTGGGGGCGTAGGCGTCGCGGCGGACCCGCTGGGCGTGGGGGTCGGGGACGGACTCGGGTCGGCGTCCGGCCCCGTGCCGGCCGGGTCGCCGGACTCGGGCGTCCCGCCGCCGGCCGCCCCCGCGCCGGTCCCGGACCGGTGGCCGTCGGACGTACCGGAGGACGGCGAAGGGGACGCGCCTTCCCCGGAATTCGAGGAACCGGACCCCGGGGAACCCGACTCCGCCGACCCGGACGGCGAAGAACCTGGTTCCGTGGAGCCGGACTTCACGGAGGAGGAGCCGCGGCCGGTGACGGCGTCGCTCACCGTGGTGCCCCGGCCGCCGCTGAAGCTGTCGCCGGACACCAGCTCGTACGCGGTGATGCCGGCCATGGTGACGCCGAAGACGACGGCGGCCGCGAGGACCGGGCGCCGGACGCTCTTCGCCCGCGCGCGGTAGACGGTGCCCTCGGTGAACCCGCCGGAAGGAGGCGGCGCCTTCGGCCCCCGCGGCCGGGCGGCCACCGCGGCCTTCTCCTTCAACTGCTCCCCGGTCCGTTTGAAGAAGTGCTGGAACACCGTGCCGCCGCAGGTCGCCACGACGCTCACGACTCCGGCGCCGAGGATCGTGCCGTACACCCCGAAGTACGAAGCGAGTTTGGCCGCCACGACCGCGGCGAGGGCACCGCCGGCGACCTGGGGGACGTTCAGGTCGATCCGTTTCCGACCCGCGTCGGGCGTCTTGCGCATACCCGGAACTTGCCTGCCTTTCCCGTACTTGACGGCCTAGTTGACGACATTGACCGATCGGCCGCACCAGAAAGGGACGTACAGACGAAACCATTAGTTCCGTTTCTGGGGATTGCGTGAAGTTCGCCACGTTCGTGATCGACAAAACCGGTTGCGGACGGCCAAGTCGCACGCCTTGCCAGAAGTTGGGCGGCGCGCCAATCCACGCACGTGGTCCGAATGGAGTACTGTTGCGAGCCCTGGGTCCGGTCTCCCACCAGGGTGCCCGCGGCCTTGCAGGACCGCCGGGAGGGGGCAAGTTGCACAGGGTGACGGAGTTGGTCACTTAGCGTTGCGAACAGGTAACCGTGCCATAACGGCGGTCCAGGGCCCGTGCCCGACACGCCGGGCAACTCGGCAAGGTTGTGGCAGGCTGCACCCGGGCAGGCCACACTCGACTAGCGGAAGCAGCGACGCACGTGACGTCGGCAGGCACCACCCGGGAGGTCCCCATGCCCGAACTGCGTGTCGTGGCCGTCTCGAATGACGGCACACGACTGGTGCTGAAGGCTGCCGACTCTACGGAGTACACGCTTCCGATCGACGAGCGGCTGCGAGCCGCCGTGCGCGGCGACCGGCCCCGCCTCGGCCAGATCGAGATCGAGGTCGAGAGCCATCTCCGGCCCCGCGACATCCAGGCCCGTATACGCGCCGGTGCCACGGCGGAAGAGGTCGCACAGCTCGCGGGCATCCCCGTCGACCGGGTGCGGCGCTTCGAGGGTCCCGTGCTGGCCGAACGCGCCTTCATGGCCGAGCGCGCCCGTAAGACCCCGGTCCGCCGTCCCGGCGAGAACTCCGGCCCCCTGCTCGGCGAGACGGTCCAGGAGCGACTGCTGCTGCGCGGCGCCGAGAAGGACACCGTGCAGTGGGACTCCTGGCGGCGCGACGACGGCACCTGGGAGGTGCTGCTCGTCTACCGGGTCGCGGGCGAACCTCACTCGGCGAGCTGGACGTACGACCCGCCCCGGCGGCTCGTCCAGGCCGTGGACGACGAGGCGCGCTCGCTGATCGGCGAGTCCGACGACCTCGCCGTGCCCGAGCCGAGCTTCCCGTTCGTCCCGCGCATCGCCCGGCTGCCGCGCGAGCGGTCGATGGACCGCGCCCTGGACCGGGGCGACCGGGAGCGGCCCAGCCTGCCCGCGCAGCCGTCCGAGCCGCCCGAGGAGAGCACGGGTGAGCGCGACTCGCTGACCAGCCTGCTGGAGGCCGTGCCGAGTTTCCGGGGCGACCTGGTGGTGCCGGAACGCCCGTCGGAGACCCCGGAGGAACCCGCCGAGGAACCCGTGGAGGAAGAACCCCCGGCGCCCGCCGCCTCGGCCGGTTCGGCCTACGCCGACGTCCTCATGCCCCGCTCGGTCGGCAGCCACCGCGACCGGCTCATCGGGTCCACCGACCGCCAGGCCGAGGCCGACGGCGTCCGCCCCGGCCGCCGCGCCGCCGTGCCGAGCTGGGACGAGATCGTCTTCGGCACACGCCGCAAGAAGCAGGAGTAACCGGCCGCCGGACCTACGGAGGGGAGGGCACGCGCACGCGTGCCCTCCCCTCCGGCCTGATCTCCCTACTGCGGGTCCGCGCCCACCGCCACCGGGCGGGACGGGTCCGAGGACCACTCGGACCACGAGCCGGCGTACAGACCCGCCGGAATGCCCGCCACGGCCAGCGCGAGCACCTCGTGGGCGCCGGAGACGCCCGAACCGCAGTACACGCCGACCTCGGTGTCCTGCGAGACGCCCAGGGCCTTGAAGCGGTCCCTGAGTTCCGCCGCGGGCAGGAAGCGGCCGTCGGGACCCACGTTCTCCGTCGTCGGCGCCGACACCGCGCCCGGAATGTGGCCGCCGACCCGGTCGATCGGCTCCACCTCACCGCGGTACCGCTCACCCGCGCGCGCGTCCAGCAGCACACCCGTGCGGGCCAGCGCCGCGGCCGCGTCCGCGTCCAGCAGTCCCGCGGCGGCCGGCTCCGGCACGAAGTCGCCCTCGGCCGGCTCGGGCACCTCCGTGGACGGCTCGCCCTCCCAGGACGCCAACCCGCCGTCGAGGACCCGCACGTCCGGGTGACCCGTCCAGCGCAGCAGCCACCACGCCCGCGCGGCCGCCCAGCCCTGCCCGCCGTCGTACACGACGACCGGCCGGCCCGCCGACACGCCCGCTCGGCGCATCGCGGCACCGAATTCCGCGAGGTCGGGCAGCGGGTGGCGGCCGTTCGTGCCCGGCGTGGCGGCCAGTTCCCGGTCGAGGTCGACGAAGACCGCGCCGGGGAGGTGCCCGGCCGCGTACTCGGCCCGTCCGTCGAAGGGCGGCGCGCCCGCCGCCTTCGCCACGCTCAGCTGCCAGCGGACGTCCAGCAGCACCGGCGGGTTCGCGCCGGTCAGCTCGTGTGCGAGTTCGGTTGCGCTGATGATGACTGTCATGGCGTCCATCCATACGCCAGGGGTGGCCGCGGCGTCCAGGTCCGGCTACTCTGCTCGGCCGGACAGGCTCGATCACGTGGCGTACGGGATCGAGCACGTGCTGTACAGCCGGCGGACACCCGACGGCATCGTCAGCAAGTGGCGAACGACGGCAGTTCAGGCATTCCCCTCGTGACACCGCCGGGCGGTGACGCGGCCGGACAGACGGCACCGGGGAGGATGCGGGCACCGGCACGGGCGTGCACGCGGTCGGCGTGGACACCCTTCCGGGGAGCGGAAGCGACACGGCCACCGTGAGGGGCCGGGGAGAGAGTGATCGATGACCGAGGCACGGGAGTCGGCCGGTCCGCACGCGCGGCGCGCGCCCGGCGAGCCCTGCTGGGTGAGCCTGATGGTGCACGACCTGGCCGCCACCGAGGAGTTCTACGGTGAGCTGTTCGGCTGGGAGTTCCGGCCGGGCCCGCAGCAGCTCGGCCCCTACGTGCGAGCCCTGCTCGACGGCCGGGAGGTGGCGGGCATGGGCCAGCTGCCCTCGGACCGCCGGCTGCCGATCGCCTGGACGCCGTACCTCGCCTCGGACGACGTGGACCGGACCGCGGACACGGTACGGCTGTGCGGCGGCACGGTGGCGGTCGGCCCGATCGACGCCGCCGAGGCCGGGCGGATGGCCATCGCCTCCGACCCCTCCGGGGCGGTGTTCGGGATCTGGCAGGGCGCCGCGCATCTCGGGACGGCGATCACCGGTGTGCCCGGCACGCCCGCCTGGAACGAGCTGCTCACCTTCGAGACCGAGAGCATCGCCAAGTTCTACGCGAGCGTGTTCGGTTACGAGGAGGAGCCGGTGGTGTCCGCCGACTTCGACTACGTGACGCTGCACCTCGGCGGCCGTCCGGTGGCGGGGCTGCACGGCGTGGGCCACGCACTGCCCCGGGACCGGGGGTCGTACTGGCGGACGTACTTCACGGTCGCCGACGCCGACGCGGCGCTGCGGCAGGTCGTGAACCTCGGCGGCCGGGTGCTCAGGCCGGCCCGCGACAGCCTGCACGGCCGGGTGGCGACGGTGGCGGACCCGGAGGGAGCCGAGTTCTCGGTGATCCAGGGACCCGTGCTGAGCGCCACGGCATCCTGGTGATCCAGGAGTCGCGCCGGGCACCCCGGGGCATTCGGTGATCCAGGACCCGCGCCGGGCACCTGGGGCCCAGATGCCGCGGGCGGATTCTCAGGCGGGCGCCACGGGCAGGACGTCCGGGGAGAGGGCCGCCGCGCGGGCCGACGCGGCGGTCATCCGGCGCCGGTGGTGGCGGCGGCACAGCACCTCGTAGCCGACCTTGCCCGCGGACTGGTTGACATCGCCGACGACCACCTGGGCGCCCTCGACGACCATCTCACCGTCTATCGTGCGGGCGTTGTGGGTGGCGCGGGCGCCGCACCAGCACAGCGCCTCCACCTGGAGCACCTCGATGCGGTCGGCCAGCTCCACCAGCCGCTGCGAGCCGGGGAAGAGCTTGGAGCGGAAGTCGGTGGTGATCCCGAAGGCGTAGACGTCGAGCCCGAGATCGTCCACCACGCGCGCGAGCTGGTCGATCTGCCCGGGCGCGAGGAACTGCGCCTCGTCGGCGATCACGTAGTCCGCGCGGCCGCCCTGGGAGAGGTGCTCGACGATGTAGGCGTAGAGATCCTGGCCGTCCTCGACCTCCACCGCGTCGGTGACCAGGCCCAGCCGGGAGGACAGCTTGCCCTCGCCCGCCCGGTCGTCCCGGGTGAAGATCATTCCGACGAGGCCCCGGGCGGAGCGGTTGTGCTCGATCTGCAGAGCCAGCGTCGACTTCCCGCAGTCCATCGTTCCGGAGAAGAACACCAGCTCGGGCATGAGGAGTTGAGCACCTTTCGGTGAGTCGTTCGACGAGTGGTTCATCGAGCGGTCGTGCGGAGGGCGGTTCAGGAGCGTACTTCGAGCAGCGGGACCAGCTGCTCGGCGGGGGTCATCGATCCGTGGTTGCCGACCAGCGCCGACTCCTTGGGCTCCCGCTCGGAGGCGGTGATCAGGACGTCGTCGTGCGCGGCCGCGACCACGTCCCCGAGCCGCGCGTACACGCGCTCGTCGATGCGCGGACCGAACCAGCCCGCCGCGATCGCCTCGTCCCGCGACGCCACCCAGAACTGCTCGCCGAGCACCTCGCGCCAGACGGTCAGGACGTCGTTCTCGGCGCCCGGCACCGCGTACACGTGCCGGGCCCGTCCCTCGCCGCCCAGCAGGGCGACCCCGGCGCGCAGCTCCCAGTCCGTGTCGAAGTCGATGCGGTGCTCCTCGTCGAACGGGATGTCGACCATGCCGTGGTCGGCGGTGACGTAGAGCGCGCTGCGCGGCGGCAGTTGCTCGGCGAGGCGCTGGGCGAGCCGGTCGACGTACATGAGCTGGCCGCGCCAGGTGTCGGAGGCGACGCCGTAGCGGTGCCCGGCGCCGTCCAGTTCGGCGTAGTACGTGTACACCAGCGAGCGGTCCCCGGCGGCCAGTTGCTCGGCCGCGAGGTCCATGCGCTCCTCGCCGGACAGCCGGCCGTGGAAGGTGCCGCCGCTGAGCGCGACCTTGGTGAGCGGGGTCTGCGCGAAGGCGGGCGAGGACACCTGGGCGGCGTGCACCCCCGCCTCGTGCGCCAGCTGGAAGACGGTGGGATACGGCTGCCAGGGGTGCGGCGGGGCCCACGGCTGCCAGCGCAGCTGGTTCATCAGCTCGCCGGTGGCCGGGTTGCGGACGGTGTACCCGGGCAGGCCGTGGAGGCCCGGCGGCAGGCCGGTACCGACGGAGGCCAGCGAGGTCGCGGTGGTGGCCGGATAGCCGGTGGTGAGGGGGCGGCCGGTGCCGCCGCGGGAGCTGCCGAGCAGCGAGGTCAGGAACGGCGCCTCGTCGGGGTGCGCCCGCAGCTGCTCCCAGCCGAGGCCGTCGATCAGGAAGACACAGACCCGGTCGGCCGCGGTCAGTTCCTCGATCGTGGCGGTCAGGCCGGGGACGCCTGTCCCTGCGGCCAGGGTGGGCAGCAGGTCGGCGAGGGAGCCGGTGCCGTACTCGGGCAGCGGCGCGGTGTCCAGGGCGAGCGGTTCCGGGTGGTCCCAGGCGGAGAGCTGGGACATCAGCGCGTGACGTCCGCGGTCGCCTCCGAGATGGCCTGAGCGAAGGCGAGCGCCTGGCGCACCGTCTCCGGGCCGTCCCCCGCCTCGCTCACGCGCAGGCTGAGGTCGTCCGCCGTGGAGCTGCCCGTGTAGCCGTGATCGGCGTCGCAGTTGGGGTCGCCGCAGGCGGCGGGCTCCAGGTCGATGCGGCTCACCGCGCCCCAGCCGATGGTCAGCACGATCTCGCGGGGCAGCGTGCCCGGCGTGTACTGCTCCGGGTTCGCGACCACGCGGCTGACCACGACCGAGGAGATGCGGCCGAGCTTCACGGACTCGGTGGACGTCGTGGCGTACGGCGTCGGGGAGGTGGTGTCGGCGGCCTGCTCGTCGGTGTGGCTCACGATGAAGCGGTTGCCGGTGAGGACCAGCACGGTCACGTGTCGGCGCACCTCGTTCTGGTCGAACGTGGTCTCCTGGTGGACCAGGTACGACCGGATGGGCTCGCCGCCCACAGCGGCCTCCACCGCCTCGGCCACGAGGGCCGGGTAGTAGCCGCTGCGCTCGATCGCCGCGCGCAGCCCCTGGGTCGTCGTACTGGTCTTGGCCATGGCGTCCATCTTAATCCGTGGGCAAGGGCGCTCCGGGCCAGTCGCGGGGACCGGGGGGCGCCCTGCGCCCGCTCGGGTGCGCGCCGCCGGACGAGTCCCGGCAGGATGTCCGGTCCCCCCGCGGCGATGGGGCGGGAAGCGGGTCCGGAGCCGTCGGCGTCCGCCTCCGACGCGACCACGACGGACGGTGCCGCGCGCCCGGCGCTTCCCGCGGACGCGCCCTCTCCTCGGCGGTGGGGCGCGGAAGGCGGCGTCCTGAGAGGCGGAGGGGCACGGGACGAGATCCGGGTCGGTGGAGACGGCCTCCGAGCCGTGGTGGTGCGTGAGGTCGTGCCCGGCGGCCGGCCGCGGCTGCCCGCCGTGCCGGAGGATCCCCCCGGTCCCGCCGGCAGCCCTCGGGCAGCCGCCGGCCGGCGATCTCCGTGCGGCCCCCTCCCCTCCGCTCAGTAGGCCGGCAGCGTGCGGGGGCCGAGGTCGTCACGGGCGGGCGGCGGTGCGAGCCGTACGGTGGCGCCGAGGACGCTCACGCCGTGCGGGGCGACGACGACCGGCTCCAGGGTGACGGCGACCACCTCCGGGTGGTCGTCCACGAGCCGGGAGACGCGCAGCAGCAGCTCCTCCAGCGCGGGGGTGTCGACCGGCGTGGAGCCGCGCCAGCCGAACAGCAGCGGTGCCGTGCGGATCGACCGCACGAGCGAGGTGGCCTCCCGGTCGGTGACCGGGACCAGCCGGTGCGCCATGTCCCCGAGCAGCTGCGAGGCGGCCCCGGCCAGCCCGAAGGACAGCACCGCCCCGGCCGCCGGATCGATCACGGCCCGTACGACCGTGTCGACCCCGCGCGGTGCCATGCCCTGCACCACCGGCCGCAACCCCTCCGCCGCCCCGAACAGCTCGGTCAACTCGGCGTAGGCCCGGCGCAGTTGCTCCTCGTCCGCGAGGTCCAGGCGTACGCCGCCCAGGTCGGCCCGGTGCCGCAGATGGGGGGCGGTCGCCTTCAGGGCCACGGGATAGCCGAGGGCGCGGGCGGCCTCGGCGGCGGCGTCCGGGGTGGGCGCCGGGAGCGCCTGGCGGACGGGGACGCCGTACCTCGCGAGCAGCTCGCAGGTCTCCGCGGCGGGGATGGTGAGTCCCTCCCCGCGCGCGAGCAGGTCCCCGATCAGCCGGGCGGCCCCCTTCTCGTCGATGTCGTCGTACTCCGGCACCTTCCCCGGGTCCATGGCCTCCCGCCGCCACTGCCCGTACCTGACGGCTTCGGCCAGGGCCCGGACGGCGCGCTCGGCGGCGGGGTAGGCGGGGATGAGCCGGGTGCCCTCCGGCGGAGCCGGCGCGACCGCGGGGGTGGGCCCGGGTTCGCCGTTTCCGGTTGCCGCCCGCGCGGTGGGCGGCCGTTCCGCGGGGCGCCGGGGCTCCCCCCGCTCCGCCGGGGCCGGAGGCGGGGCGTTCCGGGCACCGCCCTCGGTGCCGGGTGCCTTGGCGACGGCCTGGGGCGCGGTGCTCGCCGCAGCCGACAACGCCTCGGCGAGCCCTCCCAGCTCCACGTGCACCACCAGCACCGGCTTGCCCGGCACGGCCGCCGCGGCCGACCGCAGGGCCTCCGCCAGCTCCGCATCATCCGGCGAGCGCTCGCCGATGGCGGGGATGGCGGTGACCACGACGGCGTCACACGTGTCGTCCGCCAGCGCGGCGCCCAGCGCCCGGTGGAAGTCCTCCGCCGTCGCCCCGGTCGTCAGGTCCAGCGGCCGCGAAGGCCGCAGCCCCTCCGCGAGACAGCGGTCGTAGGTCAGCACGCCCAGCGACTCGGAGTTGCCGAGGATCGCCACGCGCGGTCCGGCGGGCAGCGGCTGCCGGGCGAGCAGCAGGCCCGCGTCGACCAGTTCGGTGATCGTGTCGACCCGGATCACCCCGGCCTGCCGGAGCAGCGCGGAGACGGTCGCGTGCGGCAGCCGCGTGGCGCGCACCGCGTGGCCCTGCGGCGCGGCCCCCGTCCCCTGCACCACGACCAGCGGCTTGGCCGCCGCCGTCCGCCGGGCGAGCCGGGTGAACTTGCGGGGGTTGCCGATGGACTCCAGGTACATGAGGACGACGTCGGTCTCGGGGTCGTCGTACCAGTACTGGAGGACGTCGTTGCCGGAGACGTCGGCGCGGTTGCCGGCGGACACGAAGGTGGACACGCCCGTGACCCCGGTGACCCCTCCCCCGCGTCGGTGCAGCCGGGAGAGCAGGGCGATGCCGATGGCGCCGGACTGGGCGAACAGACCGATGCGGCCGGGGCGGGGCATCTCCGG
The DNA here is from genome assembly GCF_055569615.1 of Streptomyces sp. NPDC031379. NCBI lineage: Bacteria > Bacillati > Actinomycetota > Actinomycetes > Kitasatosporales > Streptomycetaceae > Streptomyces > Streptomyces sp. NPDC031379. Next base: position 46,120 of record NZ_JBVIIT010000037.1, read on the forward strand.
GGCGAGGGAGGCGTTCAGCCGGACGTCCGGGGCGGTGTTGATGATCCCGAAGGCGTTGGGGCCGATGATCCGCATGCCGTACGCGCGCGCCTGCCGGACGAGGGCCCGTTGCCGTTCGCGCCCTTCGGGGCCGCTCTCGGCGTATCCGGCGGAGAGTACGACGAGCCCCTGGACGCCGTGCTCGCCGCACTCGGCGACCGAGGCGGGCACGTGCTCGGCGGGCACGGCGACGACGGCGAGGTCGACATGCCCCTCGATGTCCCGCACCGAGCGGTGGGCGGGCACCCCGTCGACCTCCTCGAGGTCCTCGGGGAAGGCCTTGTTCACGGCATGCAGGCGGCCGGGGTAGCCGGCGTCCCGGATGTTGCCGAGGACGCTGCGGCCGACCCCGCCGGGGGTGCGGCCGACGCCGACGACCGCCACGGAGCCGGGCACGAGGAGCCGTCGTACCGAGCGGCCCTCGGCGCGCTGCTCCCGCGCGCGCTGCACGGCGAGGGAGCGGTCGGTGGGTTCGAGGTCGAACTCCAGACGTACGACGCCGTCCTCGAAGCTGCGCTTCTGGGTGTAGCCGGCGTCCGTGAACACCTTGATCATCTTGGTGTTGGCGGGCAGCACCTCGGCGGCGAAGCGGCGGATGCCCCGCTCCCGGGCGACGGCCGCGACGTGCTCCAGCAGGGCGGAGGCGACCCCGCGGCCCTGATGGGCGTCCTGCACCAGGAAGGCGACCTCGGCCTCGTCGGCGGGCGCGGAGGCGGGCATCCCGTCGGTGCCGATGCGGTCGTAGCGTACGGTGGCGATGAACTCGCCGCCGATGGTGGCCGCGAGTCCCACCCGGTCCACAAAGTCGTGGTGCGTGAAGCGGTGGACGTCCTTGGCGGAGAGCCGGGGGTACGGCGCGAAGAAGCGGTAGTACTTCGACTCGTCCGAGACCTGTTCGTAGAAGCTGACCAGGCGGTCGGCGTCATCGACGGTGATGGGCCTGACGCGCGCGGTGCCCCCGTCGCGCAGCACCACGTCCGCCTCCCAGTGGGCGGGGTACTCGTGCCGGTCCTGCCGGTCCGCCGGGGTCTGCATGGGCCCCAGAGTACGGCTCGCGTACGACAACGGCGCGAGGCAGTCTGTGGAGGACGACAAGCCGGACCGAGGCCGCGGTCCGGCGACACACCGGAGGGGACGAAGGTCCGCTCCGGGCATGCTTCGCGATATGGGAAACTGGTCTAGACAACCCTGAAGACTGAAGGGCAGCAACACATGGCTGAGCGCCGCGTCAACGTCGGCTGGGCCGAGGGCCTCCACGCCCGTCCCGCCTCCATCTTCGTCCGAGCCGCCACGGCCGCAGGCGTCCCGGTGACGATCTCCAAGGCCGGGGGCAACCCCGTCAACGCGGCCTCCATGCTGGCCGTCCTGGGCCTGGGCGCCCAGGGTGGCGAGGAGATCGTCCTCGCCTCCGACGCCGAGGGCGCGGACGCCGCCCTGGACCGTCTGGCCAAGCTGGTCGCCGAGGGCCTGGAAGAGCTGCCCGAAACCGTCTGAGCGCCTCGCGCGCCCGACTCCGGAGCCGCGTCCGCCCTTATGGGCGGCGCGGCTTCGCCGTTTGCGCCGCACCGCCCGCTCCATTCATCGCCGATTTACGGCCGACAGGCACGTGGAGCCCTCTCGCCAATTACGGCGCAACGGAATTCGGGCAGCGGAAAATACTCCGCCCCCGAATAACCCTTCTTTGTATACGGCGCCCGTGTTAATGCCGCTGGCCCGACATGTTTACGGCATGTTGCGAAGTCCTCACACGCTCTGCGGCGCCGGAAAAACGCAGGCGGTGCACGGCCGCCGCGCGCTCGGCGTGCAGCGCCGTGACCGCCCGCGCGCGCTCGCCGTCGCCGCGCGCCACCGCATCCACGATCGCGCCGTGCTCCGCCCAGGACTCCAGCGGGCTCGACGGCGCCTCCACCGCGTACATCCAGGCGATCTTGTGGCGCAGCTGGGTGAGCATCGAGGTCAGCGAGGGGCTGCCGGAGGCCTGGGCGAGCGTCTCGTGGAACCAGCCGCCCAGCGAGCGCAGATCCTCGCTGTTCCCCCTCCTGGCCCGCTCCTGGCCCAGCCGGACCAGGCCGCGCAGCACCTTGAGATGGGCCTCGGTGCGCCGTTGTGCGGCCCGCGCCGCTCCGAGCGGTTCCAGGAGCATGCGCATCTCCAGCAGGTCGGCGGCCTCCTGCTCGGTGGGCTCGGCCACGCACGCGCCCGCGTGCCGGCGGGTCACCACGAAGCCCTCCGCCTCCAGCGTGCGCAGGGCCTCGCGGACGGGAACGCGCGAGACGCCGTAGCGGCGGGCCAGGACTTCCTCGGTGAGGCGGCCGCCGCGCTCGTAGACACCCGCGACGATGTCGTCCCGGATCGCCGTGCACACCGAGTGCGCCGGAATACGCATGCCCGACCTCCGCCTTTATCCCCGTGAAACGTCGACGATGGACGTGTGTTCCGTGACTCTATTGCAATGAGCCGGAATTTCCGACGGCGGGCCGGAATCCATGGATATTTTTTGGACAACGGGCCCGGCGGACACTGCGAAAAACGACGAAAGCCCCGGTTCGATGAGCCGGGGCTTCGCGTGCCGTGCGACGGAGGGTCAGACGTTGACGCCGTGCTTGCGGAGGTAGGCCACGGGGTCGATGTCCGATCCGTACTCGGGGGTCGTCCGGGCCTCGAAGTGGAGGTGCGGGCCGGTGACGTTGCCGGTCGCGCCGGACAGGCCGATCGGCTGGCCCGGGATGACCTTCTGGCCCACGGTGACGCCGATGGACGACAGGTGACCGTACTGGGTGTACATGCCATCGGCCATCCGGATCACGATCTGGTTGCCGTACGCGCCGCCCCAGCCGGTGGAGACCACGGTGCCGGAGCCGACCGCGTGGACGGACGTGCCGCTGGCGGCGTGGAAGTCGATGCCGGTGTGCGAGCCGGAGGACCACAGGGAGCTGCTGGCCTGGTAGGCCGTGGAGACGTAGGAATGCGGGATCGGGGCGACGAAGGCGTTCAGGCGCTTGCGCTCGGCCTCGCGGGCGGCTCGGGCCCGGGCCTCGCGCTCCCGCTTGACGTCCTCGGCGGCCGCCTTGGCCGCGGCCTCCTCGGCCGCCCTCTCCTGGGCGGCCTGCTTCTGGGCGGCGGCCTGCGCGTCGATCTGCTCGGCCACGTCGTCGCTCGCGGTGAGAACGGGCGTGAGACCGGTCTGCTCCACGGAGTTCTCGGCGGCGAGCGCCGGGGAGGCGGCGAGGGTGCCGACGACGCCGGTGGTGGTGAGGGCCGCGATACCGGCCGCCTGAGCGGTGGTCCGCTTGACCCGGCCGGGCTTGCGGTGCTTCCCGGTGGCGCACATGAACGCCATGAAGTGGCTGGTCCTTTCCTTCCCTCTCGCCTACCGGGTTAGCTGACGGGTTCGGAGCAGGAAGGTCTCCTACGGGCCCCCTCGCTTTCGCGCGGGCGCCCGATTCACCCCAGGGGACGATGGGTCCCCGGCTCCCCTGGCTCGCGCCGTACGGGGACTCGGCGATGGCTGTCCGGTGCCGCGGATGCGGCGCACTGCCCGACGAACAGCCCGGACGACGCTACGAAAGCCTGCTTTCAATCCTCAAACGGATCCGGGGTTTTGTAGCGCATCCCACAGGGCAGACAGGCAACCTCCGCCCCAAATCGGGCATCTGAGGAAGCGAGTGGAACAGCAGGGGGCCCCGGGGGGACGCCGGGTTGCAAGGGGCACCCCACACCCCCCCCCCCCCCCCCCCCCCCCCCCCCCCCCCCCCCCCCCCCCCCCACACCCCGCTCTCCCCTCCC
>NZ_JBVIIT010000037.1:49954-78052 GCF_055569615.1 Streptomyces sp. NPDC031379
CCCCACCAGAGGAAAGGCCACACCCCCCCCAAAAGAACGGGACGGGGGAAGAGAAAGAGAAAAAGGGGGGTGCTCCTGCCAACCCGCGGACACCCGGTCCCCCCACGCGCGTGCGCCTCGCACGCGCCGCTCCCGCGTGCCGCTACTCCGCGGCGACGACGGTGACTTCGCCGATGCCCAGCGCCTCGACCGGCGCCTTGATCTGGGACGCGTCACCGACGAGGACGGTCACCAGCCGTTCCACCGGGAAGGCGTTGACGACGGCCGCGGTGGCCTCCACCGTGCCCGTCGCGGCCAGCTGCTGGTACAGCGTCGCCTGGAAGTCGTCGGGCAGGTGCTGCTCGACCTGGTCGGCCAGGGTGCTCGCCACGGCCGCCGCGGTCTCGTACTTCAGCGGCGCCACCCCGACCAGGTTCTGCACGGCGACGTCCCGCTCGGCGTCGGTCAGGCCCTCCGCCGCGAGGGTGCGCAGCACCTTCCACAGGTCGTCCAGTGCGGGGCCGGTGTTGGGGGTGTCCACGGAGCCGCTGATGGCGAGCATCGAGGCGCCGGTGCCGTCCGGGGCGGACCTGAGGACCTGCCCGAAGGAGCGCACTCCGTAGGTGTAGCCCTTCTCCTCGCGCAGGACGCGGTCCAGGCGGGAGGTGAGGGTGCCGCCGAGGCAGTAGGTGCCGAGCACCTGGGCGGGCCAGACGCGGTCGTGCCGGTCCGGGCCGACCCGGCCGATGAGCAGCTGCGTCTGGACGGCGCCGGGACGGTCCACGATGACCACGCGCCCGGTGTCGTCGGCGGTCACCGGCGGCACCGGCCGGGGCTCGCCCCGGGTGCCGGTCCACGCGCCCAGGGTGTCGCCGAGCAGCTCGTCCAGGTCGACCCCGGTGAGGTCGCCGACCACGACCGCGGTGGCCGTGGCCGGGCGTACGAACCGGTCGTAGAAGGCGCGTACGGCCCCCGCGTCGATCTTCTCGACGGTCTCCTCGGTGCCCTGGCGCGGGCGGGACATGCGCGAGGTCGCCGGGAACAGCTCCTTGGAGAGTTCCTTGGCCGCCCGGCGGGAGGGGTTGGCCAGCTCGTGCGGGATCTCGTCCAGACGGTTGCGGACCAGCCGCTCGACCTCGCTCTCGGTGAACGCCGGGGCGCGCAGGGCGTCGGCGAGCAGGCCGAGGCCCTTGGCCAGGCGGGAGGCCGGGACCTCCAGGCTGAGCCGGACACCGGGGTGGTCGGCGTGCGAGTCCAGCGTGGCGCCCGCGCGCTCCAGCTCGGCGGCGAACTCCTCGGCGGAGTGCTGATCGGTGCCCTCGGAGAAGGCTCGCGCCATGATCGTGGCGACGCCGTCCAGGCCGGCCGGTTCGGCGTCCAGGGGCGCGTCCAGCAGCACCTCGACGGCGACGACCTGCTGGCCGGGACGGTGGCAGCGCAGCACCGTCATGCCGTTGTCGAGCGTGCCGCGCTCGGGGGCCGGGAACGCCCACGGCTTGGCCTCGCCCGGCTGCGGCTGGGGGTGGAAGTCCATCGTGGCGAGCTGGGTCACTTGGCCGTCTCCTCGTTCTCGTTACCGGCCTCTACGGTCGCTTCCTGCTCGGGGTCCTCGGGGACCTTGGCGTCCTCGACGGTCTCCGGGGACTTCGGCTCGTAGACGAGGACCGCGCGGTTGTCGGGGCGCAGGCGGGCCTTGGCGACCTCCTGGACCTCCTCGGGGGTCACCTCCAGGACGCGCTTGACGGCGGTGAGGGCGAGCTGCGGGTCGCCGAACAGGACGGCGTAGCGGCACAGTTCGTCGGCGCGGCCCGCCACCGTGCCGAGCCGGTCCAGCCACTCGCGCTCCAACTGGGCCTGGGCGCGCTCCATCTCCTCGGGCGTGGGGCCCTCCGCGGCGAACCGGGCCAGCTCCTCGTCGATGGCGGCCTCGATGACCGGCACCTCGACGTCACCGGAGGTCTTCACGTCCAGCCAGCCCATCGAGGGCGCGCCCGCCAGGCGCAGCAGACCGAAACCGGCCGCGACGGCCGTACGGTCGCGGCGCACCAGCCGGTTGTAGATGCGGGAGGACTCGCCGCCGCCGAGGACGGTCAGGGCGAGGTCGGCCGCGTCGGCTTCGCGGGTGCCGTCCTGCGGCAGCCGGTAGGCGGCCATCAGGGCGCGCGCGGGGACCTCCTCGACGACGACCTCGCGCAGCTGCTCGCCGATGGTCTCCGGCAGGGAGCCGTCGCGGGGCTGGGGCTTGCCGTCGTGGGACGGGATCGACCCGAAGTACTTCTCGACCCAGGCGAGGGTCTGGACGGGGTCGATGTCGCCGACCACGGAGAGCACCGCGTTGTTCGGCGCGTAGTAGGTACGGAAGAACTGGCGCGCGTCCTCCAGGGTGGCCGCGTCCAGGTCCGCCATCGAGCCGATCGGCGTGTGGTGGTACGGGTGGCCCTCGGGGTAGGAGAGGGCGGTCAGCTTCTCGAAGGCGGTGCCGTAGGGAACGTTGTCGTAGCGCTGGCGGCGCTCGTTCTTGACGACGTCCCGCTGGTTCTCCATGGACTCGTCGTCCAGGGCGGCGAGCAGCGAGCCCATGCGGTCCGCCTCCAGCCAGAGGGCGAGCTCCAGCTGGTGGGCCGGCATGGTCTCGAAGTAGTTGGTCCGCTCGAAGCTGGTGGTGCCGTTGAGCGAGCCGCCGGCGCCCTGCACCAGCTCGAAGTGGCCGTTGCCCTTGACCTGCCCCGAGCCCTGGAACATCAGGTGCTCGAAAAGGTGAGCCAGGCCCGTACGCCCCTTGACTTCGTGGCGGGAGCCGACGTCGTACCAGAGGCAGACCGCCGCCACCGGGGTCAGGTGGTCCTCGGAGAGCACCACGCGCAGACCGTTGGCCAGGCGGTGCTCGGTCGCTGTCAGGCCCCCGGAGCCTGCCTCGGCTGTGGTCGTGTGACCCATGGGCATGTACGTCCCTTCGCAAGCGGAGGCGGTCGTCGAAACCGCGGTTTTCCTGCCGTTCCTGCCACTGTATGCAAAGCGTGCGGGACCTCGGCGAAGTTCCCGCGGGACGTACGCCCACAGCGGATCGCGTAGCCTGCGTGCGACCCGTCTCCGGATGGCTTCCGGGAACCTGTCAGGCCGACGGAGACCGGGTCGTGGCCCGGGCTGTCAGTGCCGCGGTCCACAATGGTCCGCGTCAGATCCGTCAATCGCTTCAGCAAGGAGCCGGCAGCGATGGCCCGCCGCAGCACGAAGACCCCGCCGCCCGACGATTCGTTCGAGGAGAGGATCCTCGACATCGACGTCGTGGACGAGATGCGTGGCTCCTACCTCGAGTACGCGTACTCGGTCATCTACTCGCGCGCCCTGCCGGACGCCCGTGACGGCCTCAAGCCGGTGCACCGCCGGATCGTCTACCAGATGAACGAGATGGGCCTGCGCCCCGACCGCGGCTATGTGAAGTGCGCGCGTGTCGTCGGCGAGGTCATGGGCAAGCTGCACCCGCACGGCGACGCGTCGATCTACGACGCCCTGGTGCGCATGGCGCAGCCCTTCTCCATGCGCGTGCCCCTGGTCGACGGCCACGGAAACTTCGGCTCGCTGGGCAACGACGACCCGCCGGCCGCGATGCGGTACACCGAGTGCCGCCAGGCCGAGGCGACGAGCCTGATGACCGAGTCGATCGACGAGGACACGGTCGACTTCGCGCCCAACTACGACGGCCAGGAGCAGGAGCCGGTGGCGCTGCCGGCCGCCTTCCCGAACCTGCTGGTCAACGGCTCCTCGGGCATCGCGGTCGGCATGGCGACGAACATGCCGCCGCACAACCTGCGCGAGGTCATCGCCGCCGCCCGTCACCTGATCAAGTACCCGAACGCGGACCTGGACGCGCTGATGAAGCACGTTCCGGGCCCCGATCTGCCCACCGGCGGCCGGGTCGTCGGCCTCGACGGCGTCCGGGACGCGTACGCGACGGGCCGCGGCACCTTCAAGATGCGCGCGACGGTCTCGATCGAGACCGTGACCGCCCGCCGCAAGGGCCTGGTGGTCACCGAACTGCCGTTCACGGTGGGTCCCGAGAAGGTCATCGCGAAGATCAAGGATCTGGTCAACGCGAAGAAGGTCCAGGGCATCGCCGATGTCAAGGACCTCACCGACCGCGAGCACGGCCTGCGCCTGGTCATCGAGATCAAGAACGGCTTCGTGCCGGAGGCGATCCTGGAGCAGCTGTACAAGCTGACGCCGATGGAGGAGTCCTTCGGCATCAACAACGTCGCCCTGGTCGACGGCCAGCCGCTCACCCTGGGCCTGAAGGAGCTGCTGGAGGTCTATCTCGACCACCGCTTCGAGGTGGTCCGCCGCCGCAGCGAGTACCGCCGCGGCAGGAGGCGCGACCGGCTGCACCTGGTCGAGGGCCTGCTGACCGCGCTGGTCGACATCGACGAGGTCATCCGGATCATCCGGTCCAGCGAGAACTCCGCGCAGGCCAAGGAGCGCCTGATGGAGCGCTTCTCGCTGAGCGAGGTGCAGACGCAGTACATCCTCGACACGCCGCTGCGCCGGCTCACCAAGTACGACCGCATCGAGCTGGAGGCGGAGCGGGAGAAGCTCACCGCGGAGATCGAGGAGCTGACCCGGATCCTGGATTCGGACGCGGAGCTGCGCAAGCTGGTCTCGGCCGAGCTGGCCGCCGTGGCGAAGAAGTTCGGCACCGACCGGCGCACGGTCCTGCTGGAGTCCGCCGGCTCCCCGGTGGCCGCCGTGCCGCTGCAGGTGGCCGACGATCCGTGCCGGGTGCTGCTGTCCTCGACGGGTCTGCTGGCCCGTACCGCGACCGCCGAGCCGTTCGCGGAGACGGCCGGCGCGAAGCGCGTCAAGCACGATGTGATCGTCTCGGCGGTCCCGGCGACCGCGCGCGGCGAGATCGGCGCGGTGACCTCGGCGGGCCGCCTGCTGCGGATCAACGTGGTCGACCTGCCGCAGCTGCCCGAGTCGGCGTCCGCGCCGAACCTCTCCGGAGGGGCGCCGCTGGCGGAGTTCGTCTCCCTGGAGGACGACGAGACGGTGGTCTGCCTGAGCACGCTGGACGAGTCGTCCCCGGGCCTGGCGCTCGGCACGGAGCAGGGTGTCGTCAAGCGTGTGGTGCCCGACTACCCGTCCAACAAGGACGAGCTGGAGGTCATCACGCTCAAGGACGGCGACCGGATCGTCGGCGCGGTGGAGCTGCGCACCGGCGAGGAGGATCTGGTCTTCATCACCGACGACGCGCAGCTGCTGCGTTTCCAGGCCTCGATCGTCCGCCCGCAGGGCCGCCCGGCGGGCGGTATGGCGGGCATCAAGCTCGCCGAGGGCGTGAAGGTCATCTCGTTCACGGCGATCGACCCGGCCGCCGACGCCGTGGTGTTCACCGTGGCGGGCTCGCGCGGCACCCTGGACGACTCCGTGCAGACCACGGCCAAGCTGACCCCGTTCGACCAGTACCCGCGCAAGGGCCGGGCCACCGGCGGCGTGCGCTGCCAGCGGTTCCTGAAGGGCGAGGACTGCCTGTCGCTGGCCTGGGCGGGCCCGGCTCCCGCGCTCGCGGCGCAGAAGAACGGCACCCCGGCGGAGCTGCCGGAGCTGGACCCGCGCCGCGACGGCTCGGGCACCTCGCAGCCCAAGACGGTGGCGGTGGTCGCGGGACCGGTGTTCTAGGCGGTGCCCCGGTCGGTGATCCAGGCGGGCGGATCCTCCAGGTCCGCCTCGTCCGGATCGGCCGCCTCCTCGGGGTCCGTTTCCCACGGCCCCTGTACGTAGCGCAGGACGCCCCACATGCCGTGCTCGTCGGTGTGCGGGGAGTCGTTCCTGCACCCCTGCAGTTCCTTGCCGAGGGCGTCGGCGTCGATGCCGGAGCCGATGAGCACGAGCTGGGTGAGGCGGGCGTCGGCGGGCTTCCAGGGCTCGGGGTAGAAGCGCAGAAACCGGCCGACGGCGTGCACGGCGTACCGGCCGAGCGGGTCGTAGGGCCCGAAGTCGGCATACCCCTTGATCCGGTACAGCCCCGCGGGCCGGCTGTCCAGGAACCGCATGAGCCGCCGGGGCTCCATGGGCACGTCGGAGGTGAAGGACACGCTGTCGTAGCCGGTGTGCAGGTGCCCGGCGTGGTCGTGTGCGCCGTGGTCGTGCAGGTCGTCGAAGGACAGCTGTCCGACGCGCTCCTCGCTCGGCCTGCAGTCGAAGAGGAACTCGGGGTCGACGCGGCCGTAGGTGGCGGGGACGACGGCGGCGCGGTCGGTGAGGGAGCGGACGACGCCCAGGACCCGGTCGGCGTCGTCCGCGCGGTCGAGCTTGTTGACGACGACCAGGTCGGCGAGGGCTAGGTGCCGGTCGATCTCGGGGTGCTTCGCACGCGTGTCGTCGAACTCGGCGGCGTCGACGACCTCGACGAGACCGCCGTAGACGATGCCGGGATGCTCGCTGGCGAGCACCATGCGCACGAGTTCCTGCGGCTCGGCGAGCCCGCTCGCCTCGATGACGATCACGTCGATGCCGGCGGCGGGCGCGGCGAGCCGGTCCAGGTAGGTGTCCAGTTCGCTCGCGTCGACGGCACAGCACAGGCAGCCGTTGCCGAGCGAGACGGTCGAGTCGCCGAGAGCGCCGGCCACGGCCATCGCGTCGATCTCGATGGCCCCGAAGTCGTTGACGATCGCCCCGATACGGCTGCCCCCGCTGCGGTGCAGCAGATGGTTGAGGAGCGTGGTCTTCCCGGAGCCCAGGAAACCGGCGAGTACGACGACCGGGATCTGCTGCGGACTGCGGCTGCTGCCCAGGCTGTTCCCCAACGGGCGACCTCTCTCACGCGGAAGGGCACACCGGCTCGCGGCCCGGCGCCCGGACGAGATGTGACTGAGCGACCAGGATACGAGCGGGACGAATCGCGGCGGAGCGAACGATCGTCGGCGCTCCCGGCTCCTGGTCGCCGCCCTGGTCCCGGGCCGGCGTCACAGAGCGCTGGCGTCACAGAGCGCTGGCGTCACAGAGCCGCAGGCACCGCGACCTGCGGCTCGGGACCGACATAGCGGGCCACCGGCCGGATGATCTTCGGGTCGGCCGCCTGTTCCAGGAGGTTGGCGCTCCAGCCCACCACCCGCGCGGCCGCGAAGGTGGGGGTGAACATCTCGCGGGGCAGACCGCACAGTTCCATGACCACACCGGCGTAGAACTCGACATTCGTGTGGAGTTCACGGCCGGGCTTGAGTTCGGCGAGGATCGCCTCGACCCGGCGCTCGACCTCCACCGCGAAGTCCACGCGCGGGCCGCCGAAGGACAGGGCTGTCTCCCTCAGCATCCGCGAACGGGGGTCCTCGGTGCGGTAGACGGCGTGCCCGAAGCCCATGATCCGGTCACCGGCGAGCACCCGCTTCCGGATCCAGGGGTCGATCCGGTCCGGCGTGCCGATCGCGTCGAGTGTGTCCAGGGCCCGGCTGGGCGCGCCGCCGTGCAGCGGTCCGGACAGCGCGCCGACCGCACCGGTCAGGCAGGCCGCGACGTCGGCGCCCGTGGACGCGATGACGCGCGCGGCGAAGGTTGACGCGTTGAATCCGTGATCAATGGTTGAGATCAGGTATTGCTCGACCGCACGCGCCCGGCGCGGGTCGGGTTCCGAACCCGTCAGCATGTACAGGTAGTTGGCCGCGTACGAGAGGTCCTCGCGCGGCTCGACCGGATCGAGACCCCGCCCGAGCCGGTACAGCGCCGTGAGCAGCGTGGGTACGACCGCGCAGACGGCCACGGTGTCGGCCCGGCGCCGGTCGGCGTCGATGTCGTACACCGGCCGGAGTCCCTGCGCGGCGCCCAGCAGCGACAGGGCCGTGCGCAGCCCGGCCAGCGGGCCGGAGACACGGCTCGCCGCGGCGATCGCCGGCAGCGCCGCGCGGACGTCGCCGGGCAGCCGCCGCAGCGCCGCGGTCTCGGCGGCGAAGGCGGCGCTGCGCTCCGCGTCGGGAAGCCGCCCGTGGACCAGGAGGTGCCAGACGTCCTCGAAGCCGCGGGTCCGCGCGAGTTCGACGGCCGAGTACTGGCGGTAGTGGTAGAAGCCCTCCCGCCCCCGGACGTCACCGATCCGGGTCTCGGTGACGACGACGCCCGCGAGTCCGCGGGGTGCGTCGATGAGGGGGCTGGCGGTCCTGTCGATGGCCATGGTTCTCCTCCTTGAACTTGATTCGACTGTCTATGCTTGACTGATTTCTTGTCAACGTTGATCCAATCAATGCATAGCTATCAAGATGTGCGGAGACGACTACGGTGACCCTCATGCGCGATCACGACCCCGGTCCGGGCCGCCCCGGGGGGCGGCTGACCACCAAGGAGACCGCCGAGCTGCTCGGCGTGAAGGCCGAGACGGTGTACGCGTACGTCAGTCGCGGCCTGCTCAGCAGCAGACGCGAACCCGGCGGCCGCGCCAGCACCTTCGAGGCGAAGGAGGTGGAGGCTCTCGCCCGCCGCAACCGGCGCGAGGCGGCCGGGAGTCCGGGCACGGGGAGCGACCTGTCGGTCCGGACCCGCATCACCCTGATCGAGAAGGACCGGTACTTCTTCCGCGGCGTGGACGCCGTCGAGCTGGCCACCCGGTACTCCTACGAGGAGGTCGCGGAGTGGCTGTGGACGGGCCGGCTGACGCCCGGCGTCACCCTCTCCGCGCCCGGGGCCACCGTCGAGGTCGCCCGCCGCGCGGTGGACGCCCTGTCCGAGCACGCCTCCCCCGTCGACCGGCTGCGGGTGGCGGCGATCGCCGCGGCGGCCGAGGACCCGCTGCGCTTCGACCTCTCCGAGGAGGCCGTGCTGAACACCGCCCGCCTCCTCATCCCCACGCTGGTCGCGGCGCTGCCGCCCGCCCTGCACGGTCACAAGGACGGCGGCCCGCTGGCCCACCGCCTGTGGGGCCGGCTGACCGGCCGCCCCGCCGACGAGGCGTCGCTGCGCGTCCTGGACACCGCGCTGGCCCTGCTCGCCGACCACGACCTCGCCGCCTCCACCCTCGCGGTCCGGGTCGCCGCCTCGGCGCGCGCACACGCCTACGCGGCCGTCTCGGCCGGCCTCGGCGTCCTGGAGGGCCCGCTGCACGGCGCCGCCAGCGGCCTGGCCCACCGGATGCTGCTCGACGTGCTCGACCAGGGCACGGCGGTCCCGGTGATCGCCGACGAACTGCGCGCGGGCCGCCGTGTCCCCGGTCTCGGCCACCGGCTCTATCCGGGGGAGGATCCCCGCGCGCGCGTGCTCTTCGGCCTCCTGGAACAGGTCCCGCGCGCGGAGCCCGCACTGCTGGCCGCCCGCGACGTCGTCACCACGACAGCCCGGCACACCCCCCTGCACGCCAACGTCGACCTGGCCCTGGCCGTGTTCACCGCCTCCTGCGGCATGCCGGCCACGGCCGGCGAGACGATCTTCGCCGTCGCCCGGACGGCGGGCTGGATCGCGCACGCCCTGGAGGAGTACGGCGAGCGCCCGCTGCGGATGCGACCCAGCGGTCACTACATCGGTCCGCGGCCGCCGCAGCCCCTGCCGGAGTAGGACACGGGCACCGCCGGAAGTCGCCCTGGGGCAAGTCAGGTTAGGCTCACCTCTGTGAGTAGGTGCGCGACCGTCTCCAGGAGCCTCGACGAGCCCGTTTCCGGCACGGCTGCCACGGCGACGACGTGGCTGCTGCTGGAACAGCCCGGCCCGTGGGGTGCCAAGGCGCTCACCTCGAGCCACCTGGACCCCGCGCTGGGCCGGGCCCTGGAGGCCGCCGCCGAGGGAACCGGCGTCCGCATCGCGCTCATCCGGCGCCCCGGACGCCATGCCGACCCCGGAACGCCCGCGCTCCGGCACGTGTATGTCGCCCACACCGTTCCGGGACGGGTGTGGCTGCACAGCGCCACCACCCGCGACCCTCGGCGGCTGCTCGACCTCGACTTCGCGGCCCTCGGTGCGGGCGACCACCGTTCCTTCGGCGCTGCGCTCGGCGGCCGCCCGCACCGCGGCGGCCCGCTCGCGCTCGTGTGCACCAACGGCAAGCGCGACCGCTGCTGCGCCCTGCTGGGCCGCCCCCTCGCCGCGGAGCTGGCCGCCTCGGGTGTCCGCGGGGTCTGGGAGGTCACCCATCTGGGTGGACATCGCTTCTCGCCGACGGTGCTCGTCCTGCCCTTCGGCTACGCCTACGGCCGCGTCGAGGCGCACACCGTCAAGGAGGCCCTGGACGGCGTCCAGGAGGGGCGCGTGGTCGTCGAGGGATGCCGCGGGTGCTCCGCCTGGGAACGGCCCGGTCAGGCGGCCGAGCTGGCCGTCCGGTCGGCCGCGGACGAGTACCGGGCCGGTGTGCTGAGTGTGCTGCGGACCGACGGCTCGGCACCCCGGTGGGAGGTCACCGTCGGTCACGCCGACGGCCGCCGCTGGCGGGTCGGCGTGGCGCAGGGAACGTCGCTGCCGCCCCGCCCGGAGAGCTGCGGCGCGGCGGTCCTGGGGACACCCGCGCGGATGGACGTGGTGACGGTGCGTGAGCTGCGGCCCACGGCACTGGCGAGCTGAACGGGGAGCTGGCGCCCGGCTGCGTTCTTTCAAGCACCGGTCAAGAGATCCACACCACACCCCCTGGGGTGCGTCGCCCCCGGACACGTACCGTCATGGGTATGAGCCCCACTCCCCCCGCACGCCGTCTGCGCCTCGGCCTGCCGCGGCGGGTGTTCTCGCAGGTGCTGCTGATGCAGGTGGCGATCGCCGCGGGGGTCGCGGTGCTCGCGACCGGGCTGTTCCTCGCTCCGCTGAGCAAGCAGCTGGACCAGGAGGCGATGCGGCGCGCGCTGGCCATCGCCGAGACCACCGCCCAGGACCCGCAGATCGCCGAGGGCGTCCGCACCACCCCGCCGGCCAGGAACGGCCCGGTGCAGCAGGAGGCGGAGCGGATCCGGCGAGCCACCCACGCCGAGTACATCGTGGTGCTGGACCGGAACTGGGTGCGCTGGTCGCACCCCACGGCCTCGGAGATCGGCCGGCGTGTCTCCACCGACCCCAGCGACGCCCTGGCCGGCCAGGAGGTCATGGAGATCGACAAGGGCACGCTGGGGCGCTCGGCGCGCGGCAAGGTACCGCTGTACGACGCCGACCACCGCATCGTCGGGGCGGTCTCGGTCGGCATCGCCTACGACAGCGTGCGGGCGCGGCTGATCAGCGCGATCCCGGGGCTGTTCGCGTACGCCGGCGGCGCCCTCGCGGTGGGCGCGCTGGCCGCCTGGCTGATCTCCCGCAGGGTCCAGCGGCAGACCCGGGACCTGGCCTTCTCCGACATCTCGGCACTGCTCGCGGAGCGCGAGGCGATGCTGCACGGCATCCGGGAGGGCGTCGTCGCCCTCGACCGCGGCGGCCGTATCCGGCTGCTCAACGACGAGGCGCGGCGGCTGCTCGGCATCGGCGACGAGGCGGTCGGGCAGACTCCCGACGAGGCGCTCGGCGCGGGCCGCACGACGGACGTGCTGGCCGGCCGGGTGGCGGGCACCGATCTGCTCACCGTGCGCGGCCAGCGCGTCCTGGTCGCCAACCGCATGCCCACCGACGACGGCGGCGCCGTCGCCACGCTGCGCGACCGCACCGAGCTGGAGCAGCTGGGGCGGGAACTGGACTCCACGCGCGGCCTGATCGACGCGCTGCGCGCCCAGGACCACGAGCACGCCAACCGCATGCACACGCTGCTCGGACTGCTGGAACTGGAGATGTACGACGACGCGGTGGAGTTCGTCGGCGAGGTGGTCGGCGACCACCGGGTGACCGCCGAGCAGGTCACCGAGAAGATCCAGGACCCGTTGCTGGCCGCGCTGCTGGTCGGCAAGGCGACCGTGGCCGCCGAGCGCGGGGTCGCCCTGTGGGTGTCGGAGCGCACCCGGCTCCCGGACCGCCTGATCGATCCGCGGGGCCTGGTCACGGTCGTCGGCAACCTCGTGGACAACGCCCTCGACGCGGTCGCGGGCACCCCGCACGCGCGCGTGGAGGTCGAGTTGCGCACGGAGGGCCGTACGGTCGTCCTCAGGGTGTGTGACACGGGGCCCGGGATACCGGCGGACCAGCGGGAGCTGATCTTCACCGATGGGTGGTCCACCAAGAAGCCGCCCGCGCACGGCAAGCGGGGCCTCGGGCTGTCCCTGGTGCGCCGGCTCGCCGAGCGGCAGGGCGGGAGCGCGGCCGTGGGCACGGCGGACGGGGGCGGTGCCGAGTTCACCGTGGTCCTGCCCGACGCGCTGACCGAGCCGGAGCCGGAACCGGCCCTCACCGGGTCCCCCGAGTCCGCTACGGCCCCTGCGCATACGGCCCCTGCGAACGTCCCGGCCACGGCCGAGGAGGGGACGCGATGATCGAGGTCCTGGTCGTGGACGACGACACCCGGGTGGCCCGGGTCAACGCCGCCTACGTCGAGAAGGTGCCCGGGTTCCACGTGGCGGGCGAGGCGCACAACGCGGCGGAGGCGCTGCGTCAGGTGGAGGCACTGCCGCGGCTCGACCTGGTGCTCATGGACCACTACCTGCCCGACGAGACGGGACTGGCCGTCGTACGCGAGATGCGCCGGCGCGGCCACCAGACCGACGTGATCATGGTGACGGCGGCGCGGGACGTGTCGACCGTCCAGGCCGCCATGCGGCACGGGGCGCTGCAGTATCTGGTGAAACCGTTCGCCTTCGCGGGCCTGCGGGCCAAGCTGGAGGCGTACGCCGAGCTGCGGCGCACCCTGGACGGCGGTGGGGAGGCCGAACAGGCACAGGTGGACCGCATCTTCGGCGCCCTGTCCGCCCCCTCGGAGCCGGAGCTGCCGAAGGGGCACTCCCCCACCACGGCCGAGCTGGTGCGTCAGGCGCTGATGAACGCCGAAGGCCCGCTGTCCGCCCAGGAGATCGCCGAGCGGACGGGGGTGAGCCGGCAGACCGCCCAGCGCTATCTGAAGCTGCTGGAGCGCACCGGACGGGCGCGGCTGACCCTCAAGTACGGCGACGCGGGCCGCCCCGAACACCGTTACGTGTGGGCGACCCGCGCCTGAGCGGAGCGTGTCTGAGCCGGCCTGTGCTTGAGCCGGCCTGTGCTTGAGGGGCCCGGTGCCCTACTTGGCGGCCTCGACGAACTCGGTCGTGTACGTCTTGTCCAGGTCGACCTTCGCGTTCTGGATGTTGGGGTTGAACGCCCTGAGCACCTTCTCGACGGTCTCGGGGCCGCCCTCGGGCATCACGCCGTCGTCGGTGAACATCGGCAGCGTGCTCTTGACGGCCTGCGCGTAGAGCGCCTTGTCGCCCTGGGAGTAGTCGGCGGGCATCTTGGCGGCGATCTCGTCGGCGCTGTGGGTGGACATCCACTTGAGCGTCTTGACGAATGCGTTGACCAACTTCTGGACGGTGTCCTTGTGTCCGTTCACCCAGTCCGTCTGCATGTACAGACTTGACGACGGGTACGGGCCGCCCAGCGCCTGCTGCGAACCCTCGGGAGTGCGCATGTCGACGAGGATCTTGCCCGCCTTCTTGTCCAGGATCGTCGCGACGGTCGGGTCGGTGGTCATGCCGCCGTCGATCGCGCCGTTCTGGAGCGCCGCGATGAACGTCGGGCCGGCCCCGACCGCGACCGGCGTGAACTCGCTGACCTTCACGCCGTTCTTGACCGCCAGGTACTTCGTGAGGAAGTCGGTCGAGGAGCCGAGACCGGTCACGCCGAGCTTGCGGCCCTTGAAGTCCTTGGGGGACGTGAGGTCGCCCGCCGCCTTGTCCGACACGACCTCGACCTCGCCCGGCGCGTGCGAGAACTGCACGACGGACTCGACCGACTTGCCCTTCACCTGGAGGTCGAGGGTGTGGTCGTAGAAGCCGACGGCTCCCTGCACCTGGCCCGAGACGAGCGCGGTCTCGGCCTGGACCCCGGCGGGCTCGCTGAGGAGCTGGACGTTCAGACCCTCCGCCCGGAAGTAGCCGAGGCGCTGGGTGAGCATCGCGGGCAGGTAGATGACCTTGTCCAGGCCCCCGACCATGATCTTGACGGACTCGCCCTTGCCGCCGCCCCCGCCGCTGCCGGTGTCGGCGGTCGAGCTGGCCGCGTCGTTGGCGCAGGCGGTGAGCGAGGTGAGGGCGAGCAGTCCGGCGGCGGCCAGGGAGGCGTATCTGGCGGTCTTACGCATGGCGGTTCACGTCCTTGTGAGAGGGCGGTGCGGGGATGGAGCGGGGGGGTGGGTTCAGCTGTCGGAACCGGTCGGCTTCCAGCGGAAGATGCGCCGCTCGGCGAAGGTCAGCAGTCCCTCGGCGACCAGGGCCACGACCGCGAGGATGACCATCGCCGCGTAGACGCCGGCCGCGTTGAAGGTGTTCTGCGACTGCGAGACGAGCAGGCCGATGCCCTTGGTCGCGCCGATGTACTCGCCGACGATGGCGCCGATGAGCGCGAAGCCGAAGCTGACGTGGAGGCTGGTGAAGATCCAGGAGGTGGCCGACGGGATGACCACCTGGAGGGTCACCCTGCGGTCACTGGCACCGAGAATGCGGGCGTTGGCGACCAGGTTGCGGTCGACCTCACGGGCGCCCTGGAAGGCGTTGAAGAACACCGGGAAGAAGACGAGCACGACGGCGGAGGCGATCTTGGAGGAGGGCCCGAGCCCGAACCAGATCAGGAAGATGGGCGCCAGGACGATCCTGGGGATCGAGTTGAGCACCTTGATGTATGGACCAAGCACCTCGGCGAGCAATCTGATCCGCCCGAGCGCGATGCCGAGCAACACACCGGCGACCACACCGATGACCCAGCCGAGCAGTGCCTCGTAGAGCGTGTACCAGATCTGCTCGCCCAGGGAGCCGAGCGCGGTCCCGTGCGTCACCCAGGTCCAGATCTGGTCCCAGACCTTGGAAGGCATCGAGAAGTTGAACGGGTCGATGACCTTCGCCCGGGACAACCCCTCCCACAGGCCCAGGACGGCCACCAGGAGCAGCACCCGCGCGACGGTCACGAGTACCTTGCGACGGCGGGCCGCCTGGGCGCGGGTCCGCGCACGGTCGGGGACCTTGGCCGTGTCGACGACCGGTGTGCTGAGAACCTCAGGCGACATGAGCGGCACCTCTCTCGCGGGTGATGCGGACCTCTTCGCCCAGGGACTCCCAGATCTCGCGGTAGATCTCGATGAACCGCGGCTCCAGGCGCACCGATTCGACCCTGCGCGGCCGGGGCAGGTCGATGTCGAAGACCTGCTTCACGGTCGCGGGGCCGGCGGTCATCACGACGACCTTGTCGGCCAGCGCGATGGACTCCTCCAGGTCGTGGGTGACGAAGACGACGGAGGCGCCCGTGCCTCCCCACAGCTCCAGCAGCTCGTCGGACATCAGCGCCCGGGTCTGCACGTCGAGCGCCGAGAACGGCTCGTCCATCAGCAGGATCTCGGGGTCGTTGACGAAGGTGGCGGCGAGGGCGACGCGCTTGCGCTGACCACCGGAGAGCTGGTGCGGATAGCGGTCCTCGAAGGCGGCGAGCCCGACCCGGGCCAGCCAGTCCCGGGCCTTCTGTCTCGCCTCCGCCTTGGGCACGCCTCGGAAGCGCGGGCCGGCCATGACGTTCGACAGCACCGTCCGCCAGGGGAAGGTGGCGTCCTGCTGGAAGACGAAGCCGACCTTGTCGCCGACGCCGTCGACCGGCTCCCCGGCCACCAGCACCTCACCCTCGGTGGGCTCCTCCAGGCCGCTGACCAGCGTCAGGGTGGTGGACTTGCCACAGCCGGTCGGTCCCACGACGGCCACGAACTCGCCGCGCTCCACGGTGAGGTCCAGGCCGCGCACGGCCGTGTGCAGTCCCCCGGACGGGGTCCTGAAGATCTTGCTCGCGCCCCGCAGCTCGATGGCGGGGCTGGTGTGTGCGCTCATGGCCCGGGACGGTAGGTGTGGCCCCGGCCACAGCAGGAGTCTTGTGAGCGCAAGCCGTTCTTTTGCTCGCAAGAGCCTGTTGTGCTCATTTTGCTCGCGCTACAACTGCGGAGCCGAAACACGGGCTCCACGCTCGTCGGCCTTGAAGGAGAGGCCTGATGATTGACGTCCTGGTGGTGGACGACGACTTCCGCGTCGCTGAGATAAACGCCAAGTACGTGGGAAAGGTTCCCGGCTTCCGGGTGACCGCCCGCGCGCACAGCGCCGCCCAGGCCCTGGCCGCCGTCGAACGCGGCGGTGTCCATCTGGTCCTGCTCGACCACTATCTGCCGGACCGCACCGGCCTCGAACTCGTCCACCGCATGCGGGAACAGGGCCACGGCACGGACGTCATCATGATCACCGCGGCCGGTGACGTGACGACCGTCCAGCAGGCCATGCGCCTCGGCGCCCTGCACTACCTGGTCAAACCGTTCACCTTCGCCGCCCTGCGCGCCCGCCTCGAGTCCTACGCCGCCCTGCGTCGCACGGTCGACCGGGTGGGCGGCAGGGGCCTGACGGGCCAGGAGCAGGTGGACCGGATCTTCGGCGCGCTACGGACGGCCCCCGCCCCGTCCGCACCCGGCCTGCCGAGCGGACACTCGGAGCCCACGACGGACCTGATCTGCGGTGTCCTGCACCACGCCGACCATCCGCTGTCGGCCCATGAGGTCGCCGCCCGGACCGGACTCAGCCGCTCCACGGCCCAGCGCTACCTCCGCCACCTGGAACAGGCGGGCCGACTCCGGCTCTCCCTGAAGTACGGCGACACGGGCCGCCCGGAACACCGGTACGCGTGGGTGGCGCCGTGATCACCCGCAGGGCCGGCTACACCGCCCCGGCCCCGGTCAGTGACCGCACCTCCGTCTCGGCGTACCTGGCCTCGTCCGCGACCTCCTCCGAGGTGACCGTGCCCAGCCAGCCGGCGAGGAAGCCCAGCGGGATGGAGACGATGCCCGGGTTCTGCAACGGAAAGTACTGGAAGTCGATCTCGGGGAACAGCGAGCCGGGACTGCCGGACACCACCGGGGACAGCAGCACGAGCCCGAGCGCGGGGATCAGGCCGCCGTACACGGCCCACACCGCCCCGCGTGTGGTGAAGCCGCGCCAGAACAGCGAGTAGAGCAGCACCGGGAGGTTCGCCGACGCGGCGACCGCGAAGGCGAGACCGACCAGGAAGGCGACGTTCAGGTCGCGGGCCAGCAGACCGAGCGCGATCGCGACGACACCGATACCGACCGCCGCGAACCGCGCCACCGCCACCTCGCTGCGCCCCTTGCCGTGCGATCGCCGCAGCGACGCGTACAGGTCGTGGGCCACCGAGGCGGAGGAGGCGAGCGTGATGCCGGCGACGACCGCGAGGATCGTGGCGAAGGCCACGGCGGCGACGACCGCGAACAGAACCGTTCCACCCGTGGAGCCCGCGCCGCCGCCCAGATCGAGGGCGAGCAGGGGCACGGCCGTGTTCCCGGCCGCGTTCGAACCGCGCACGGCATCCGGCCCCACGATGGCCGCCGCCCCGAACCCCAGGACGAGCGTCATCAGGTAGAAACCGCCGATCAGGCCGATGGACCACACCGCGGAGCGACGGGCGGCCCGGGCTGTGGGCACGGTGTAGAAGCGGGACAGGATGTGCGGCAGTCCCGCCGTGCCCAGCACGAGCGCGATCCCGAGGCTGATGAAGTCGAGGCGAGCGGTCCAGTTCCCGCCGTACTTGAGACCCGGTGCCAGGAACGCGTTCCCGTGACCGCTGCGTTCCGCGGCCGTCGTCAGCAGCCGGCCGACGTCCCCGTGGAAGCGGACCAGGACGAGCACGGTCAGCGCGATCGTCCCGCTGAGCAGCAGGACCGCCTTCACGATCTGGATCCAGGTGGTGGCCCGCATCCCGCCCAACGACACATAGATCACCATGAGGGCGCCGACCCCGATGACCGTCCAGGCCTGGGCCGCGCTGCTCGTCCGCCCCAGCAGCAGCGCCACCAGGCTGCCCGCGCCGACCATTTGCGCCACCAGATACAGAACGGACACCGTGACCGAGGAAGTTCCCGCGGCGATCCGTACCGGCCGCTCGCTCATCCGCGCCGCCACCACGTCGGCCAGCGTGAACCGCCCGCAGTTGCGGACCAGTTCGGCCACCAGGAACAACACGACCAGCCACGCCACGAGAAAGCCCACCACGTACAGCATCCCGTCGTACCCGTACAACGCGATGAGCCCCGTGACCCCGAGGAAGGAAGCCGCCGACATGTAGTCGCCCGCGATGGCAAAACCATTCTCCATCGGGGAGAACAACCGCCCGCCGGCATAGAACTCCTCCGCCGAACCACGCCGCCTGCGGCTCACCCAGGTCGTGATCCCGAGGGTGACGGCCACGAAACCGCTGAACAGCACCAAGGCCAGGGTCTGATGGCCGCCCGTCACGAGGCACCTCCCCGCGCGCCGCGGGTCAGTTCCTGGGTGTCCCAGCGCAGTTCCAACGCGGCACGGTCCCGGCGCAGGCGGGCATGCCGGGAGTAGGCCCAGGTGAGCAGGAAGGTGCTGAGGAACTGGCCGAGCCCCGCGAGCATGCCCACGTTCACCGCCCCCGCCACGGGTCGTGCCATGAGCCCGGGCGCGGTCGTGGCCGTGACGACGTACCCCACGTACCAGACGAGGAAGGCGATGACTCCCGGCACCACGAACCGCCGGTACCTGCCGCGCACCTCCTGGAAGGCCGCGCTGCGCTGCACCTCGACGTACACATCCAGGGCGCGAACCTCCGTTCCGCCCTCCTCCCGGCGAGCGGAGGGCACGGCCGGGGCCGGCCTGCCCGTGCCGTCCAGTTCACCCCAGCCCGAGGCCAGCGCGTCGTACCAAGGGTCCTCGTGCGTCACGTCGTGGGCGGGCGTGCCATGGTCTTCCCGGTGCTCGGGCGCTCTCTCGGGACCGCCCCCGTCGCCGCGGGAACGACCGTTGCTTGACTGCATGCCCAAGGATGGACAGATCGGAAGATCCCTGACTCTTCTTCCCTCGGCTCTTCACCCCATCAGGTGATTCACCCCGCGGGCGGTCGCGCCAGCCCCTTGCTGTAGGCGTAACGCACCGCCTGTGCACGGTCCTTGAGGCCCGTCTTGGCGAAGAGGTTGTTGATGTGTGTTTTCACGGTCGCGGTGGAGACATGCAGCGTGCGAGCGATCTCCTGGTTGCTGAGGCCTTCGGCGATGAGCACCAGCACCTCGGTCTCGCGCACGGTCAGCCCGTCGGGCGCCTCGTCGGCCGCCGGTTCGGGCTCGGGCTGCGAGAGCCGCTCCAGCAACCGGCGCTGGATGCTCGGCGACAGCCCCGCGTCCCCCGACAACACGCTCTCCACCGCCCGCACGATCTCGTCGCCGCCCGCGTCCTTGGTCAGGTAGCCCCGCGCACCGGCCTGCAGCGCGGGGAACAACGACTCGTCGTCCGCGTAGGTGGTGAGCACCACGACCTGGGTCCCGGGGTACTGCGCCCGAATCCGCCGGGTGGCCTCCACACCGTCGCAGCGGGGCATCCTGAGATCCATCAGGACCACGTCCGGGGAGAGTTCTCCGACCAGCCGCACCGCCTCCTCGCCGTCTCCCGCGGCACCGACGACCTCCACGCCGGGCAGCAGACCCAGCAGCATCACGATGCCCTCACGGACCACGGTCTGATCGTCCGCGACGACCACCCGGGCGGGCTTCTTCTCCCCCTCCGTCTCGGTCATACCGGCACCTTCAGCGTCACCACGAATCCCTCCTCGTCCGGCCCCGCGTCCAGCGAACCGCCCAGCAGTTCGGCGCGCTCCCGCATGCCCAGCAGACCGTACCCGCCGCCGGACCCCGTGAGTTCGCCCGGCCGACCCCCCGAGTCCCGTACGTCCAGCCTCACTTCGTGCTCGCTGTAGTCGAGTCGCAGGCACACCTTGGCACCTTGGGCGTGCTTGCGGACGTTCGTCAGCGCCTCCTGCGCGACCCGGCGCACGGCCTGGGACGCCTCGGCCGGCAGAGGTCTGCGCTCACCCGTGACGGTGACATCCGCGTTGCCGGCCCCGCTGACCAGTGCGGTCAGGAAGTCCTCCAACGGAGTCAACTCGCCCCGCAGCGCGGACAGGGCCTGCCGGGTCTCCTCGAGTCCGTCGCGGGCCATACCCCGGGCGGCCACCACCCGCTCCAGGATCCGTTCACGGTCGGCGCCGTTCTCGATCAGCAGCCGGGCCGCCTCCAGGTGCACGAGCTGCGCCGAGAGGCTGTGGGCCAGCACGTCATGGATCTCCCGTGCGATCCGTGCCCGCTCGGTCAACGCCGCGGACTCGGCCTCGGCGGCCCGAGCGGCCCGCTCCTGGGCGAGCAGCCGCTGTGCGCTGCCCCGGGCTTCCGCGTCCAGACGCAGGACGTATCCGGCGAGTGCCATGCCCGCCACGGTGACCGCCGTGGTCAGCCAGACGTCGGTGTCGAACGCGGAGTACGAGGCCAGTGCCACCGCCGCCGCCGGGCCCGCCGCCGCGAGCGGCAGCCGCTCCAGCGCGCTGATCCCGCAACCGCAGAAGATCACGAGAGCCGCCACTCCGAACCCCGTGGCCTGGGCTGCGACCGCGATGCCCAGGAGCACGCCCATGAGCGCGAGGGAGGGCACCAGCCGGTGCTCGTAGGTCGTCCGGAAGAAGGCCCACGCGACGAGACCGGCGACGAGGATCCCTGCTGCCGCGGCGAGCGCTCCCCCGATCCCGACGTGCCGGTCACTGAAGGCGCCCCACAGGAGCACTGCGAGCACCAGCAGCCGGACGGCCCAAGCGAGCAGACGCCGGGGCCCGGTGAGGCCCTCACGGCCGAGGGCTTCGCGCGACGGCCAGCGTGTCCAGGCGTTCTCGGTCACACGCACTCCTTCCACGCCGGCCTGTCGTCGTCACCGTACGCCGGAGCGGGACGGATCGTGGCGCCGAGGGACTGCGCCCGCCAGACCAGGATCCCGCCGCGGACCAGCAGGGTGCCGGCGAGGCCGAGCATCAGAGCGGCGCTGTCCTGGTGCACGCCGAGCGCGGACCCGACGGCGTAGACACCGATCCGCAGGGCTACGCCCACGCCCCATACCGCGACGCTCGCCTTGGTGCTCTTGGTCCACACGACGCCGTCCGGGGCCGTCCACACGCGGGTGGTCCAGGCCCAGCCGGCACCGGTGGCCAGGCCGGTCAGCAGCTCCACCGCGAGCAGCGCGGCGGACTCCGCGCGGTGGTGGGTGTCGAGGATGCCGGGCTCGCGCAGCGCGACGACGGCGAGGATCACGGGCAGCAGCCACCAGCGTCGGTCCGTGTTGATCGCGCGGGCGCGGAACTGCCGCACGATCACGACGGCGACAACGGCCACGATCATGAGCGCGTTGACGAGCCCGGGCATCAGAGCCTCCCGTGAGCGAGAAGACGGTGCCGGAAGCGAGTGCTGCCGACGCCTCCGAAGCTACGGAAATTCCCAGGTCAAGGGATCGGAGCCGGGGTGGATCACGGGTGGAAGCGTCGAGTCTCCCGCCTCCACCCCGGGGTGGAGGCACGGCAGCGGGTGGTGAGGCCGGGGTGGAGCACCGGGGCAGCGCCCTGCGGTGGGGGCTGGGCTGAAGATACCGGGGCAGCGGCATGCGGTGGAGGGGCCGGGAGGGCACCGGGACGGAGGCAGTCGGCGGAGGGGCCGGAGTGGAGGAACTGGGGGGCGGGGCCGCGGACCGCGATACGGGGGCCGTCGACAGGGACCGAGGGGTGCGCGGACCCCTCGGCTGGGAGCCGAGAAGGGCGGGGCCCGGTCTGCCGGGAGTCGAAGGAGGCGGGGCACGCATGGGCGGGGGCAGGAGGGTGCGGGCCGGGTCGGGCGGACGCCGAAGAAGACGGAGCACGGTCGGCCGGAAGTCCCAAGAAGCGGAGCCCGTCGAGCGAACGCCGAAGCAGACAGACCACGGCCAGCGGGAACCGGAAGGTGCAGAGCCCGGTCGGGCGGGCGGACGCCGAAGCAGACGGAACGCGGTCGGCCGGGAGTCCCAAGAAGCGGAGCCCGGGCGGGCGGCGACGGTCAGCAGTGACTGCGCGGTGGTAGGCAGTCGGCCTTGGGAGCCGTGCCGCGTGCACCGCCCTCCGACGGCAAGCGCCGCAGCAGTCCACCGGCCCCCTCGGAGCGCCACCGACACCGATGGACAGCCACTCACCTGGGGCTCGCCGTCGGCCGCGCCGCCTGCCTGGGCATCCCGCCCGCGTGGCCGCCGCTCCCGACTGTCGCCGGGACAGACCCGACCCGTCGCCGGGAGGCGCGCTCGTGAGAGCGGGCGCCGCCGACAGCTCGGTCGGCGCCCGTCCCGGCCCACCGCCCTGGCGGCCTCCCACCGGACCGCTCTCCGGCGATCCGCGGTCGGCCACCGGTCGGCGCAGCGACTACGCGTCGATGCGCGAACGGTCCAGCGTCGCCGCCGAGCTGGAGATGAACTCCTTGCGGGGTGCCACGTCATTGCCCATGAGCAGGTCGAAGACCTGTTCGGCGGCTTCCAGGTCGGAGAGGTTGATGCGGCGCAGCGTGCGGTGGCGCGGGTCCATCGTGGTCTCGGCCAGCTGGTCGGCGTCCATCTCGCCCAGACCCTTGTAGCGCTGGATGGAGTCCTTGTACCGGACGCCCTTGCTCTGGAACTCCATCAGCTTGTCGCGCAGCTCACGGTCCGAGTACGTGTAGACGTACTTGTCCTGGCCCTTCTTCGGCTGGACGATCTCGATGCGGTGCAGCGGCGGCACCGCCGCGAAGACGCGTCCGGCCTCGACCATGGGCCGCATGTAGCGCTGGAACAGCGTGAGCAGCAGACAGCGGATGTGGGAGCCGTCCACATCGGCGTCGGTCATCATGATGATCTTGCCGTAGCGGGCCTGCTCGATGTCGAACGTGCGGCCGGAGCCCGCTCCTATGACCTGGATGATCGCGCCGCACTCGGCGTTCTTGAGCATGTCGGTCACCGACGACCGCTGCACGTTGAGGATCTTGCCCCGGATCGGCAGCAGCGCCTGGAACTCGGAGTTCCGTGCCAGCTTGGCCGTACCGAGCGCGGAGTCGCCCTCGACGATGAACAGCTCGCTGCGGTCGACGTCGTCGCTGCGGCAGTCGGCGAGCTTGGCCGGCAGGGACGAGGACTCCAGGGCGGTCTTCCGGCGCTGGGCGTCCTTGTGCTGACGCGCCGCGACCCGGGTACGGGCGGCCGCGACCACCTTCTCCATGACGACCCGGGCCTGGGCTGCCGCGTCCCGCTTGGTGGTGGTCAGGAACCCCTTCAGCTCCTTGGTGACCACCTGGTTCACGATCCGGCGGGCCGCCGAGGTGCCGAGGACCTCCTTGGTCTGCCCCTCGAACTGCGGTTCGGCCAGACGCACGGTGACGACAGCGGTGAGGCCCTCCAGGGCATCGTCCTTGACGATGTTGTCCTCGGCCACGCGCAGCAGCTTCTTGGCGCGCAGGACGTCGTTCATGGTCTGGGTGAGCGCCTGCTCGAAGCCGGCGACGTGCGTGCCGCCCTTGGGGGTGGCGATGATGTTGACGAAGGACCTGGCGGTGGTGTCGTAGCCCGTCCCCCAGCGCAGCGCGATGTCCACGCCCAGCTCGCGGGTGACCTCCTTGGGCGTCATCTGGCCGTGCTCGTCCAGGACCGGGACGGTCTCCTTGAAGGTGCCCTGCCCGGAGAAGCGGAGGACGTCGCAGACCGGCCTGTCGTTCGCCAGGTACTCGCAGAACTCGCTGATGCCGCCGTCGTAGCGGAACGACTCCTCGCCCTTGCTGCCGCCCTCGCCGAGGCCGAACTCGTCACGGACGACGATGGTCAGGCCGGGCACCAGGAACGCGGTCTGGCGGGCGCGCTGGTGCAGGTTCTCCAGGGAGAGCTTGGCGTCCTTGAGGAAGATCTGCCGATCGGCCCAGTAGCGCACGCGCGTGCCGTTGCGGGTCTTGGGGATCTTCTTGGTCTTTCGCATGCCGCTCTTGGCCTCGAACTTGGCGTCCGGGCCGTTGGCGGCGAAGGCGCCCGGCACTCCGCGCCGGAAGCTGATGGCATGCACATGGCCGCCCCGGTCCACCTCGACGTCGAGACGGGCGGAGAGGGCGTTCACCACGGAGGCACCGACGCCGTGCAGGCCGCCGGAGGCGGCGTAGGAGCCGCCGCCGAACTTGCCGCCCGCGTGGAGCTTGGTCATGACGACCTCCACGCCGGACAGGCCGGTCTTCGGCTCCACGTCCACGGGGATGCCGCGGCCGTTGTCGCGCACCTCCACGGAGCCGTCGTCGTGGAGGACCACCTCGATGTGGTCGCAGTAGCCGCCGAGGGCCTCGTCCACTGCGTTGTCGATGATCTCCCACAGGCAGTGCATCAGACCGCGGCTGTCGGTCGAGCCGATGTACATGCCCGGGCGCTTGCGCACGGCCTCGAGACCCTCGAGGACGAGCAGGTGCCGCGCGGTGTAGTTGGAACCGTCCCGGTCTGCTCCTGCCAGCAGCGCTGTGGACGGCACGGACGTATCGGCGGTCACGCGGTTCGCTCCTCGCTGAATTTCAGTTGGCCCCCTTCTGGGTAAGGGGTTGGCTTCGGTCGCCGCTCAGAGGGTACCGAGGCCTGGTAGAGCCGGTGTAACGCCACCCTCGTCGGAAACACAGACTAGTCCAGGCTCGTATGCATGTTCGATCCCTCGATGGAGTGAAGTACACATCACGTTCCCTTGGAGGCATGAACCATTTAGGCTCCGGGCACGTCCTCATGAACAACCGGCAAGCCAGCCGGGAGGACGAAGACACAAGACAGCGCGAAACCGTAAGCACCCAAGACACGCACTACGGCACATTCGCCGCCAACCGGCAGCAGACAGCCGCCCCGGAAGATTTTTTCGAGGAAAAGCCACGAGCGGGAACGTTTTCGGGCTGGTTGGATGTTGACCCTGGTACGACAGCTCGTCGAGCTAGAGAAGAGGCGACGTGACTACTGTTCTGACCCCCGCGAGCCCCCTGACGGCCGCCGATCGCTGCGACCGCTGCGGCGCCCAGGCATACCTGCGCGTCGTCCTGCTCAGCGGCGGAGAGCTGCTCTTCTGCGCCCACCACGGTCGCAAGTTCGAGCCGGAACTCAAGAAGATCGCCGCTGAGATACAGGACGAGACGGAGCGACTGACGACCGTTCCGAACACCGCTTCCGAAGAAGAGCGCTGAATCTCGCACACACGACGAGCCAGCCCCGGCCCAGGCCGGTGAACGGGCGGCCGCTCCTCTCCAGGAGCGGCCGCCCGTGCTCATGCCCGTGTGCGGGACCTCAGGAGCGCCTGTACGGCCTCGGCGGCCCCCCTGCACCCGGTGACAGCGCCCGTACGACCTCGGAGACGCGGGTGTAGACGCCGGGGCTTCCCGGCCGCCCGCAGCCACTCCCCCACGACACGAGCCCGATCAGCCGCCCGCCCGCGATCAACGGGCCTCCGCTGTCACCCTGGCAGGCGTCCGGCCCCCCGGTGACCTCTCCCGCACACAGCATCGAGTCGGCCCGGTAGACGCCGTCCGATCCGCCCGAATAGGCGTGGCGGCAGAGATCGTCGGGCAGCACACGCACGCGTGCCGCGTGCAGACGGCGCGCATAGGCACCCCCGCCGGAGGTGTCGCCCCAACCCGAGACCAGGGCCTCGGTCCCCGGCCTGTAGGCGCGGTCGCCCGCGCCCGCCATGGCGACGACGGCGCTCTGCGGCAGCGCCTCGGCGAGAGTGACGACGGCGAAGTCGCCGGCGTTGGTCGCGCTGTCGTATCCGGGGTTGACCCGGACGTCCCGTACGGCGATCTCGGCGCCCTTACTCGACAGCAGGTCCGTACGGCCGGCGATGACCTTGAGGTCCCGCAGGCGATCGGGCGGGGCGCCCAGGACCTCTTCGGTCAGGCAGTGGGCCGCGGTGAGCACCTCGGTCCGCGCGATGGCCACACCACCGCAGAACTGACCCGCCCGGGTACCTCCGAACCGGTCACGGCTGGACAGCGCCACCGTCCACGGCGCCTGGGAGACATCTATCGGAAAGCCCCCGACGACCACGCTGTCGGCGGCCGCCGGGACCGCGCTCGCCAGGGGTATGGCGGTCATCGTGGCCGCCAGGGCCAGCGGCCGGATCAGTGTCCGGGCAACGGTACGGCGCATACGACTTCCTCACTCTGGGGTTCCTGCTGGGACACCCAGAGTCATCCAAGGGGCCGCCGCCCGCAGCACGAAGGCCCGGCCCCCGTGCGGGGAACCGGGCCTTCGCCGTCGTACGACCGTGACCTAGTCGAGGTAGTCGCGCAGCACCTGCGAACGCGACGGGTGACGCAGCTTCGACATGGTCTTGGACTCGATCTGGCGGATGCGCTCACGCGTCACGCCGTACACCTTGCCGATCTCGTCGAGGGTCTTCGGCTGACCGTCGGTGAGACCGAACCGCATGGAGACGACGCCGGCCTCGCGCTCGGACAGGGTGTCCAGAACGGAGTGCAGCTGCTCCTGCAGGAGCGTGAAGCTGACGGCGTCGGCGGGGACGACGGCCTCGGAGTCTTCGATGAGGTCACCGAACTCGCTGTCGCCGTCCTCACCCAGCGGGGTGTGCAGCGAGATGGGCTCGCGGCCGTACTTCTGGACCTCGATGACCTTCTCCGGGGTCATGTCGAGTTCCTTGGCCAGCTCCTCCGGGGTGGGCTCGCGACCCAGGTCCTGGAGCATCTGGCGCTGCACGCGCGCGAGCTTGTTGATGACCTCGACCATGTGCACCGGGATACGGATGGTGCGGGCCTGGTCGGCCATGGCACGGGTGATCGCCTGACGGATCCACCAGGTGGCGTACGTGGAGAACTTGTAGCCCTTGGTGTAGTCGAACTTCTCCACCGCGCGGATCAGACCGAGGTTGCCCTCCTGGATGAGGTCCAGGAAGAGCATGCCGCGGCCGGTGTAGCGCTTGGCCAGGGAGACCACCAGACGGAGGTTGGCCTCCAGGAGGTGGTTCTTGGCGCGGCGGCCGTCCTCGGCGATGATCTCCAGTTCGCGCTTGAGCTTCGGGGCGAGCTTGTCGGCGTTGGCCAGCTTGTCCTCGGCGAACAGACCCGCCTCGATGCGCTTGGCCAGCTCCACCTCCTGCTCGGCGTTGAGCAGGGGGACCTTGCCGATCTGCTTCAGGTAGTCCTTGACCGGGTCGGCGGTGGCGCCGGCCGCGGCGACCTGCTGCGCGGGCGCGTCGTCCTCGTCCTCGTCGGAGAGGACGAAGCCGGCGCTCTCGGCGCCCTCGGGCTCGTCGGCGACCTTGGTGTCCTCGAGGACCTCGTCCTCGAGAATCTCGGCGTCGTCCTTCTTGCCCGTGGTCTTCTTGGCGGCCGTCTTCTTCGCGACGGCCTTCTTGGCGACTGCCTTCTTGGCGGTCGTCTTCTTGGCGGCGGCCTTCTTGGCGGGTGCGGCTTCCTCGGCGGAATCGGCCGCGGCCGGGGCGGCGGGCACGGCAGGGGCGGCCGTGGTGGCGGTGGCCTTCCTGGTGGTGGTCACCGTCTTGGCCGCGACCGTCTTGGTGGCGGTGCGCTTTGCCGGGCTCTTCGCTGCGACGCTCTTGCGGGTGCGCTTGGGCTCTGCGGCACTGACCATCAGCGTCACACCCTCTTCCTCAAGAATCTGGTTGAGGCTGCGCAGTACGTTCTTCCACTGAGTGGCCGGAATCTGGTCAGCTTCGAAGGCCCGACGCACATCGTCGCCGGCGATCTGCCCCTCAGCCTTTCCCCGCTCAATGAGCGCCATGACAGAGACGGACTCGGCGATCTCCGGCGGGAGCGTACGGGATGTGCTGGCCGACACGAACAACCTCTCGGAACGTTGGAAAACGGCTTCCGGCACCGTCCACTGTGGACGGGAGCCGACCACCGGCCTGGGGATGGGCCGACGGCGCGGGCGGGGGCCGGGAAGATGCACAGCGCCTGTCATGGCGTCCGTATTCCCTCCGCGGCTGTCACCTCTTAGGTCATCGCGCTGTTCCCAAGAGCGTTACGCCCAATCTGCGTGGCCCGAGTCACACCCCATAAGCGTTCAAAAACGGTCATATGAGAGCAGAGGGGATCATCGATGGCGTCACACCCGGCCACGACCAGAACCACGGCGGCCCGCCGCCCCGCCGGACCCGCCGGACTCCTGAAGATCCGGCGGGTCCTGTGGGGTACGGCACACGGTCCCCGAGGGTACCAAGGAAAAAACTCAGCTG
>NZ_JBVIIT010000038.1:0-65687 GCF_055569615.1 Streptomyces sp. NPDC031379
CCCCCCCCCCCCCCCCCCCCCCCCCCCCCCCCCCCCCCCCCCCCCCCCCCCCCCCCCCCCCCCCCCCCCCCCCCCCCCCCCCCCCCCCACCCCCCTCCCCCCCCCCCCCCCCCCCCCCCCCCCCCCCCCCCCCCCCCCCGGCGCGGGCTACGGGAAGGACGTCACCTTGGAGGGGACGGTGCTGGTGCCCGAGGTGGGTGCGCCGGTGCTGTTGACGACATGGGCGTACTGGCCCATGCCGCCGAGGGAGATGACCTGCAGGTCGTGCATCCTGATGCCGGAGGTCGTGGGCACCTGGAAACCGTGGGCCTGGACGATCGACGGATCGGCCGTGTAGTTGCAGTAGCTGCCCAGGCCCCACGCCTCGTGGGTGGTGACGGAGTCGGCGACCTTGTAGGCCGCGTAGCCGGTGATGCCGTCGTGGGTGACGGCGGCGGCGTTCGGGGCGTCGTACGCCTTCTCGTTCTGGAAGAAGATCGTCCGGCCGCGCTCTCCGTTCCAGTAGGCGTCGTACTTGTTGAAGTGTTCGACGAACAGGCCGGTGGCGAGGACGTCGTCGCCGTTCACGCGCAGTCCGTAGTCGGCGCGGTTGGTGTCCCAGCCGACTCCGCTGCCGTGGTCGGCGCGCCAGATCCAGGTGTGGTCGATGACGACGTCGTCGCTGTCGACCACCACGGAGTTGGTGGCGAGGCCGGGGCCGGCGCCGCCGATGCGGATGAACACGTCCTGCATGGTGGTGGGGTTGGCGGAGTGGTCGGCGCCGGCGCCGGGGGTGCCGATGCGCAGCAGGGTGTCGGAGTTGACCGGGCCCGCGTCGATGAGGAACCCGGCGAGCTTCACACCGTCGACGTCGGCGACGTGCATCGCGTCGACGCCGTTGTCCGGGATCAGGGTGGCGAGGCCGAGTCCGAGGACGACGGTGTTCGCGCGGGTGACGTCGATGGTCCGGTCGAGGTGGTAGACGCCGGGTGTGAAGAGGAGGTTGAGGCCCTGGGCGAGAGCGGCGTTGATGGTGGCCGCGGTCGCGCCCGGCTTCACGACGTAGAACTGGTCGAGCGGCAGGGACGTGCCCGCGTTCGCCGGCCAGGACACGCCCCGGGCGCCGGTGCGCTTGGCCGGGACGAACACCTTGTAGGCGGAGCCGTCCAGGTAGAGGAACGGCTTCTCGCGCGAGACCGGTGTCGTGTCCAGCGTGGTGTAGGGACCGGTGTCGAAGTCGGTCGCCGGTGCGCCCTGGACACCGGAGAAGGTCATGTTCCACACGCCGTTGGTCCAGCCGCCGACCGAGCTGTCGCGGGTGTACCACTGCTGCTGGGAGTACGGGCCGACCGTGCCGTCGATCTTGGAGTCCGCGATGTAGCCGCCGGAGGCCCAGCCGTAGCCGTTCGGGGCGAGGTTGAGGCCGCCCTGGACGTGGATGCGGCGGAAGGGGGCGGCCTGGGCGACGGCCCAGCGGTCGGTGCCGTTGGACGGCTTGATGGCGAGGTTCTCCGCCGAGCGCCAGAAGTTCTGGGTGGCGTTGCCGTTGAACCAGCCCGCGTCGACGGTGACGTCACCGTTGATCTGGGTGTCGTCGGGGTTCAGGCCGAGGCCGGAGATCGAGGTGTAGAAGCCGATCTGGGCGTTGATGCCGTTGTAGGTGCCCGGCTTGAGCAGGAACTGGTAGCGGCCGGTGCCGAACTGGCTCGACTCCTGCTGGGCGAAGACGTCGTCGAACTTCTGCTGCAGGTTCGGGGTGGAGGGGTCGACGACGATGACGTTCGGGCCGAGGTCGCCGCCGCCCTGGACGGGCGGGACCCCGGTGGAGCCGGTGTGCACGGCGACCTCCCACAGGGAGTAGCCGTAGCCCGTGCCGCGCGCGGTGCCGTGGATCCGGACGTACCGGCCGGAGCCGCTGACGTCGTACGAGGCCGTGCCGCCGGTCGCGCCGGTGACACTCTTCAGGGTGCTCCAGCTCTGCCCGTCGGAGGAGGCCTGGATCTGGAAGTCCTTGCCGTAGGCGGCCTCCCAGTTCAGGTCCACCTTGCACAGGTCCTTGACGGAGCCGAGGTCGACCTGCAGCCACTGCGGGTCGGCGGCCTGGCTGGACCAGCGGGTCGAGGTGCTGCCGTCGAAGGCGGCGGAGGCGGGGGTGCCGGCGTTCTCCGTGGAGGAGGCCGAAGCGGGCCTGCCCTGGGCGGAGTTGGCGGTGCCGCAGGTGGGCTGGGTGCCGCTCGTGCTGCCGAACACCTGGAACTCCCAGAGGGAGTAGCCCCATGAGGTCGCGCGGTGCACGCCGAGTAGGCGTACGTAGCGGCCCTGTCCGGACACGTCGAGCGTGTCGACGCCTCCGTCACCGCCGGTGACGGACTTCAGGTCGCTCCAGGCGGTGCCGTCCTTCGAGATCTGGACCTTGTAGTCCTTGCCGTAGGCGGCCTCCCAGTTGAGGACCACCTGGGTGACGGATGCGGTCGCCCCGAGATCGACCTGGATCCACTGGTCGTCGGTGGCGGCGGAGGACCAGCGGGTTCCCGTGTTTCCGTCGACCGCGTAGGCGGCGGTCGTGCCGTTGTTCTCCTCGGAGGACGCGGTGGCCGTCTTCCCCTGGGACAGGGGGGTTTCGGCCGCGCCGGCCGGGGTGTGGGTGAGGGGCAGGGCGATCAGCGCGGCCATGGCGGCCAGCGCGACCCCCAGGGGTCTCAGTCTCATGCGGTGCGGTCTCATGCGGCGGCTCCATGCGGATACGGGGGTCGACAGGCCGACCCCACGGCTTAGTTCATGTTTTGATTTAAGTGGTGAACCAAGCGGGCCACAAGCCTTCGGAAACCAAATACTTCAACTGCGACGCGGCGAACCGGGGTGATTTCCCTAGCCCTTGACCAGTTCCAGCAGTGCGGCGTGGGTCTCCGCGTCGGCCGCGGCGATCAGTCCGCCCGCACCGGTGAGCACGGGCTCGCCGTACAGTCCGGTCACCGTGCAGCCCGCCGCCCTGCACAGCGCGATCCCGGCCGCGAAGTGCACGCTGTCGCGCAGATCGCCGTCGGTCACATAGGCGGCCCGGCGACCGGCGGCGACCCAGGCGACGGCGAGGGTGCTGGAGACCACCCGGGGCCGGAACCGGGCGGCGAAGCCGGGGTGGGCCAGCAGGCGCGCGGCCTGGAAGCCGGGCGCGTTCGGGAACGGCGGATCGAGGTTGACGTCCACCAGCGCCGACCGGGGCGAGGGCGTCAGCTCCTCGTCGCCGCCGTCCCAGCGGCCCCGGGCCCGCGAGCCGTCGGTCCAGAAGACCTCGCCGCTGAACGGGTCGGCCGTCGCCGCGGCCGTGACCTCCGCGCCGACGCGCAGGGCGACGTTCACGCCGACGAGCATGGTGCGCACGGCGTAGTTGAGGGTGCCGCACAGTGGGTCGACCAGCCACCTGCGACGGGCACCGGCGGCGCCGGTGCGCCCGCTCTCCTCTCCTGTCACCGCGTCCTCGGGACGGGCCTCGCGCAGTACGTCGAGGATGGCACGCTCGGCGGCGAGGTCCGCCTCCGTCGCGAAGTCACCGGCGGACTTCTCGTAGCGCTCCAGCCGCTTGCCGTACAGGTCACGCACCACGTCCGCGCCGGCCCGGGCCGCGGTCACGGCCAGCCGGGCGTCGGATTCCCCGTTGCTGATCGACATGGGCGCAGCTTAGGCGGAACCGGACGGATGATCCATGCGGTCGCGCCCGAGCCCGCACAGGCCGGAGTGCCTGTGCGGGCGGGATGCCTGTGCGGGCGGGGGTGGCTGCGGCCGGGGAGCCGCGTGCGCTTCCGGGGCGTGGGCTACGCCCCGGCCGGGGTGAGGGACAGGGTCTGTTCGGCAGCGGTGCGGCCGCCGCCGACGGAACTCCCGCTGCGGTCCGTCCAGTTGCGCAGCGGTGTGGTCTCGGCGAGCCGGCCGGAGGTTCCGGAGAGGCCGAGCACGAGGCCGCTGTGGCGGTTGACGAGACGGTAGGTGCCGTCGCCGGAGGAGGACGGGATCACGAACCACTGCTGTCCGACGGTGGGCCCGCCGGCCCGTGCCGCGGTGACCGTGGGCCTGGCGCCCCAGGCACGGCCGGCAGTACCGGTGGAGTCGACGCCCAGCAGGCGGCCGCTCGCGGTGTCGGCAACGGTGAAGGCGCCGTCGCCGGTCGCGGCGAAGGTCCATGACTGGCATGCGGACCCGGCGGGCCCGGCGACCGAGGTGGTGGCGGAGCCGCCGGAGGCCTGGGCGAGGTACCGGCCCGCGCCACTGGCGATGCGGTAGCTGCGGCCGGTGTCCACGGGTGGGGCCGCGGGTGTGGAGGAACCGATGGTGATGTCGACGTACTCGCCCGAGGCGTCGTGGGAACAGCCGAAGGAGCAGTAGGAGCGGAAGGTCCTGCCGACGATCATGGAGCTGGTGCGGTTGGCGCTGTCCAGGAACCAGCGGTACCAGGATGCGTTCGTGTAGTCGCCGGTGTCCCCGATGAGGTGCCACTTCTGGGTGGTGAGGTCGTCGGTGGCGTACAGGTACTGGGGTGAGTCGCCGCTCTGGTCGACGGCCTGGGGCGCGCCGATGTACCGGCCGAGGTGGGCGTCGTAGGCGATGTTCATGACGAACAGCGGCGAGGTCGGGGGCATCTTCCCGGCCGCGATCTGCTCGGCGGCGGTGCCGGTACCGGCCGGGTCGTACTCGGCGGCGGCGGGGGTGTAGCCGGTGGGGTGGCCTGCGTCCACCGGGACGATGTTGCTCTCCCGGCCCGCGGTGCCGGGCTGGGACCAGGCGCCGTCGTACCACTTGCGCCAGGAGCCGGGCGCCATCTTCGCGGAGATCGGGGCGCGGGCCACGTGCTCGTAGAACGCCTTCCAGCCGCCGCTCTTGTCGACGATCCGCGAGCCGTAATAGACGTAGAAGTATCCGGAGGCGGTGTCGACGAACAGGCGCTGGTCGCCGTCGCCGTAGGAGTACGTCTGGTTCGGGAAGGCCGTCGTGTCACCGCGTTCGGTGCTGTACGGGGACGTGATCACATGGTCCTTGACGGCCCAGGTGCGCCCCTGGTCGGTGGAGACGGCGTAGTCGATGGCGTCGTAGTGCAGTCCGTCGCCGAAGGGCTGCGGGGTGAACTCGTTGTGCACCAGGCCGTACCAGTCGCCGGTGTCGGGGTCGACCCACATCCCGGACAGGTCGCAGTAGTTCTTCTGTGCGTAGCCGGATCCGCTGGGGGCGTACGTCGCCTC
This sequence comes from Streptomyces sp. NPDC031379, assembly GCF_055569615.1. Taxonomy (NCBI): domain Bacteria; kingdom Bacillati; phylum Actinomycetota; class Actinomycetes; order Kitasatosporales; family Streptomycetaceae; genus Streptomyces; species Streptomyces sp. NPDC031379. Next base: position 5,208 of record NZ_JBVIIT010000038.1, read on the forward strand.
CCTGCCGGTGGGGCTGTTGTTGCAGCGCCAGGTGGTGTCGTCGTTGCGGTCGGCGGAGTTGGCCGGGTTCACCGCCTTGCTGAGCGTCTTGTCGTAGGTGGCGGTGTCGAAGTCCTTGCCGGTGTAGAAGTCCCAGACGCGCGGGTCCTTGGCTCCGTAGAGCGCGGCGGACTGCTGGTAGTGGAACGTGCCGTCCTTGTCGATGTACGGGGTGGCGGGGGTGTCCGTGGGGTGGGTGAACGGTACCGGGGCCCCCACGGTCACGGTGTACGTGGTGTCGGCGGGGACCGCGGCCGACGCCGGGGACGCTGTGCCACCGCCCAGGACCAGGGCGGCGGTCGCGGCCGTGGCGCCGCCTGCTCTGCTCAAGAGTCGCACGGATGCTCCTTGTTGCCGAAGGGCCGGTTGCACGGAACGATCCGGCTCCGGCGGTTTCCCCGGCAATGGACTCCAGTGCTCCGCCTCTTGCACTTTCGCGAGGCGGCGTACGCCGGAGCCGGCGCGGGCAGGTGTGCGGGCGCGCCCTGCGGGAGCGTGCGTCCGGGCGAGGGCGTGCCGCTCAGTGCGGCTCGGGCGGGTCGGCGGACAGCGGTGTCTCCCAGTCCAGTTGGCGGACGAGTGCCTCGTCCGGCTCCGCCGGACGGGCCGGGCCGGGTGCCGGGCGGGACGGGGTGTGGCTGCCGCGCGAGAGGCCGCCGCTGACGGTGATGTTGCGCTCCGCCCGAGGCCGGCGGTGCATCTCGTACGCGGCGAACGCGCTCTCGGGGCCGGGCAGGTCGCGCAGTGCCTTGGCGAGGACGACGGCGTCCTCCAGGGCCATCGAGGCTCCCTGGCCGGTGGCCGGGGAGGCCGCGTGGGCGGCGTCGCCGACGAGCAGGATGCGCCCGGACCGCCACGCGGCGCCGAGGGGCAGTTCGGTGGCGTCGGTGACCATGATCGCGTCGGTGGAGGCCGCGACGAGGCCGGCGGCGGGTGTGGGGTCCGTGCGCAGCAGCGGCAGCAGCTGCTCGCGCAGCTCGGCGGACACTCCCGCGGGGGCGCTCGCGGGCAGCGGGTCCCCGCCGACGCGGGCGAACCAGTACGTCTCCCCCGTGGGCGACACCGCGTAGCCGAAGGCCGCCTCGCTGCCCCGCACCATGGTGATGGTGCCGGCCGGACCGGCTGGTGGTGCGGTGCGGGTGTAACCGTAGAAGACGCGCTGGCCCGCGTACGTGGGCCGCACGCCGGGCGTGATGAGCCGGCGGACGGTCGAGTTCAGGCCGTCGGCGCCGATGAGCAGGTCGCCGGTGGCGCTGGTGCCGTCGGCGAAGCGGGCGGTGATGCCGTCGGGGCCGTCCGTCAGGGACTGAAGTGCCCTGCCGTGGCGCAGGGGGATCCCGCGCCGGGCCGCCTCGCCCTGAAGGGCCGCGTTGAGTTCGCCGCGGCGCAGGCAACGGTAGCGCAGGGCAGGGTCGGCGGCCTCTCCGAGCGGTGCGTGCGCCACCTCGGTGCCCCGGCTGTCGAGCAGCCGCAGGGAAGTCAGCGGAAAACCGATGGCCGTGACGGCGTCCGTGGCGTCGAGTTGCGCCAGTGCGCGCATGCCGTTGCTCGCCAGGGTCAGGAACGCGCCGATGTCCTCGGCCGTGTCGGGGTGCGCCTCGAACACGGTGACGTCGTGTCCGGCCTTGTGCAGGCCCAGCGCGGTCGCGGTCCCCGCGATGCCGCCGCCGATCACCAGTGCCTTCGCCGCGTCCGTTCCGGTCACGTGCCGCTCCCCGTGCCGACAGTGGTCGTCAAGACCGTCCAAGTGGTCGTCAAGACCATCTAAGGGCAGCGCGGGCCGTACGGCGGCTCGGGGGGCAGAGATCCGGACAACGCGGGAGCAGGGGGTGTCCGGCCGGGTGCCCGGCCCTGGGGCCGCGGCCCGTGCGCCTCGTGCCACCGGTCCGCGTCGGGCCGCCGCGCGAGCCGGTCCTGAGGCACGCGGCGGGGACCCTGTGCATCGGCACGCCCCCCGTGTGACGGGTGGTCACCCGTGAAGTGGGTACGTCCCGGCCATGCGGGTGAGTGTGGTGGACGCGGGGTCGAACACGGTGCGGTTGATGATCGCGGACGTGGAGGGTGGCATTCCGCTGCCGGTGCACACCGTCAAGTGGAAGCTGCGCCTGTCCGAACAGGTGGGTCCGGACGGCACCATCGCCGACGAGGCGGTGGAGCGGCTGGTCAAGGCGGTGGCCGCGGCGGGTGCCACGGCCCGGAGATGGCATGCGGCGGGTCCGCTGGCCTTCGCGACGACGGTGGTCCGCGGCGCCCCCAACCGGCACGACGTGCTGCAGCGGGTGGCGTCCCAAACCGGGATCCGCCTGTGCACCCTGCCGGGTGAGACCGAGGCCGAGCTGACCTTCCTGGCCGCGCGCCGCTGGCTGGGCTGGAACGCGGGCCCCCTGGCGCTGCTCGACATCGGCGGCGGTTCCCTGGAGGTGGCCTTCGGCAGGGGGCGGCTGCCCGACTTCGCCGCCTCCCTGCCGCTGGGCGCGAGCCGGCTGACGCGCGAGTACCTGGGTCTGACGGACCCGCCCGGACCGGGCGAGCTGAAGGAGCTGCGCCGCCGGATCCGCCATGAACTGCGGGACGTGGCCTCGCGGATCCGCTGGGAGCGGCCGCGCACCGCCGCCGTCTCCTCCCGTACGTTCCAGCAGCTGGCCCGGCTGTGCGGGGCCGCGCCCGGACGGTACGGCCCCTTCGTGCAGCGCGAGTTGAACTGCCGCGAACTGCGCGAGGCGGTGCGCACCCTCGCCGCGCTGCCCGCCGCCGAGCGCGGTCAGCTCCCCGGTATCTCCGCACCCCGGTCGGCCCAGAGCCTGGCCGGTGCCGTCGTCGGCCACACCGCGCTCAAACTCATGGGCCTGCGCCGGGCCGTGGTGTGCCCGTGGGCGATCCGCGAGGGCGTCCTGCTCCGGTACATCGAGGACGGCGCCGACTGGTGGACGGACGCCACCGGGACCGCCGACCCCGCGACACCGCCCCTCTCGACGACCCTGCGCATCGCGACTCCGTCCGCGTAACCCCCGGCTGGGCATGCCCGTACGGCCTCACGTCGATCACGATCGGGAACGAAACGGCTCGCCCCCTCTCGTCGCCACGGCGGCGGCCATGGTCCTCGTCGGCTGCGACAGCGGTGGTAGTCGCCCGGCGACGGCGGGCGGCAGCGGCTGGCCGTGGCCGCGCCGCCGCTCACCGACCCGGCCGCCCTCTGTCTCGCCCGGGATCGGGGGCTGTTCGCCAGGGAGGGGCCACCCGGCCGGATCACCACGCGGAGCCTGCCGGGCTTCGTGGCGCTGCGCACGGAGGCCGGACGGGCGGTGCGCGGCGGCTGAGGCGTGTGCCGCCGGCACCCAGGGCGTCCGTCCCGGTCAGTCACGACGCGTGCGGGCGGCCTCCTGAGCGCGGGTGCGCGCCGAACCGACGGTCCTCAGCAGCCGGTCGGCGGGTTCGCGCAGCCGCGGGTGGGCCAGCACCGTGTTCCGCAGGCCGCGTACCGGTCTGCGCCACAGGCGCTGTGCCAGCGCGACCGGATGCGGGCGGTCGGCGAAGCCTTCCCCGACCCGCAGTTCGCGGGTCTTCAGCCAGTCCTTGTACTCCTTGTCGCCGCGCCCGAGGTCGACGAGGGTCACGCCGTGCCGGGCGGCCGCCTCGGCGGTCCTCAGGTGCATCATCAACCCGGGCGAGTAGTAGTGCAGTTCGGGGTCGTACGCGGTGAACCAGGCCGCCAGTACGGTGCTCGACCGGGGGCCGAAGTGCGCCGCCACCGGCCGGTCGCCCGCGTACAGCACGGACAGCACCCCGGTGAAGTGCTCCTCGCGGACATGGAACAGATGGTCGACCAGGCCGACGATCCAGGGCCGGGAGAACCGGTCCATGCGGCCGGTCCTGCGGTACTGCGCGGACTTCCACCGCATGAGGGTGCGCAGCATCTCCGGGTCCCGTTCGTCGAACACGAACCGCACGTCGCCGACGTCCCGGCCGAGCCGGCGTTCCTTCTTCAGGGTCGTCTTCGCCAGCCCCGGATACGCGCCGCGCAGCCACTCCGGGTAGCTGCCGTCACCCGGTTTCACATCGATCACCGGTGAGGCGAAGGTGCCGGTGACATGGGGGGAGAACGGTTCCTGTTCCTGAACGAGATGGTCGAACTCGAAGATGCTGAGCCCGCAGGCCCGCAGCAGCTCCTCCGGGCGCCAGGTGACGCCCGGCCGGTGCACGAGGGCCTGGCAGTCGGACAGTCCGAGCCCGATGGCCCGCCCGGTGCCGAACGGCCCCCGCTCGTAGGGGAAGAAGCCGACCGGCTCCCCGCCCTCGCGCAGCACGGCCACGCGGACCCCGCGCCGGAACCGGCCGACCCCGATCGCGAACTCCGGCGCCAGGAAGGGATTGGCGTACTCGGGCGACTCGTCCATCGCCCGGTGCCAGGCGCCGCGCAGCTCGGACGTCAGTTCGCCGGGTCTGTGGATGCTGATAAGGCTCATGGATCGCATGGGCGATCGCTCCCCCCATGACGCGCCGGGCGCGTCCTGCCATTGGTTCCTGTGTCCGCCGATCCCCGCCGCGCGTGCCGTTCCGCGATCGGCCGCCGGGATGCCGAACCGTGGGACAGGGATCAAACCTCGCGAAACAGCACGCACGCTGTCAAGGGTGCCTCAGGCGACGGAAGGTTCGCCACGGGTATGCGGACATCGGTGACGACTCAGGATGCAGGGTGCGTTTTCGCCGGAGCCGAGCCAGGCCGCCCCCGGCCGCTGTCAGCCGTGCTGCCGTCCCGGCCGGTCCGCCGTGGCCGTCAGGTCCTGGGTGCCGATCACGGAGAGCAGTTCCAGTCGGGCAGCGCCCTCGGTGCCGGGCGGGGCGCTGAACCACAGCAGGCGCTGCCGGCCGTCCTCGCTGAACAGGTTGTGGCAGTCCAGTTCGATGATGCCGAGCGCGGGATGGACGATCCGCTTGTGGTCGGTGCGGCGCAGGGCCACCTCCCGCTCTTCCCAGAGCGCGGCGAACTCCTCGCTGCGGCGGCGCAGCGCGGCCACCAGCCGGACGACGTCGGGGTCCCCGGCCCGGCGGGCCGCGACCGCCCGGAGGTCGGCGGTGAACACCCTGGAGTGGTGCGGATGGTCCTCCGCCGGGTAGACCGCGCGGGCGCCGGGCTCGGTGAACCAGCGGTACACGAAGCTCGCTTCGAGTCCGCGTCCGACCGGTGCCGGTCCGAGGAGGGCCACGGCGAGGGGGTTCTGCGCGAGGGGCTCGTGCAGGTCGGTGATGACCTGGGCCGGGGTGGTGGTGAGCCGGTCCAGCAGGCCGAGCAGGGCGGGCTGGGCGTGTGCGGTGACGCCGTGGGCGGCGGCCGGGAGCGGGCGGTCGGCGAGGTGGAAGAGGTGGTCGCGTTCGTCGCCGCTCAGCCGGAGCGCGCGGGCGAGAGCGGCGACCACCTGCGCGGACGGCTGGGCGCCGCGCGCGCGTTCCAGCTCCGTGTAGTAGTCGGCGGAGAGCCCGGCCAGCTGGGCGACCTCCTCGCGCCGCAGACCCGGCACCCGGCGGCGGGGCCCGGCCGGCAGACCGACGTCGGCCGGGCGAACCCTGTCGCGCCGGGACTTCAGGAACGCGGCGAGTTCGGAGTGGTTCACCTGCCCATGGTCACAGCTGTGGCGCCGCGTATCCAGGGGTTGCCGACCCCAGGGTGAGCCGAGCCGTGGCCGGCCCACGGACCGCGCTCCAGGCTGGGGTCACGAACGGGCGGCCCGCCCCTGTCAGTCAGGAGTCACCATGTCCCACCCCGGCACCACCCCCGCGCCCCGCGTCGCCGTCGTCACCGGCGGCTCCCGCGGGATCGGCCGCGAGACGGTGCGCCGGCTGGCCGCCGACGGCTACGCCGTGGTCGTCGGCTACGCGGGCAACCGCGAACTGGCCGAGGCCGCCGTCGAGGAGGCCACCGCCGCCGGCGGCCGCGCGGTCGCCGTCCGGGCCGACGTCGCCGACGAGCAGCAGGTCGCCGCACTGTTCGAGACCGCCGCCGACGAGTTCGGCGGAGTCGACGTCGTCGTGCACGCGGCCGGCCGGATGTACCTCGCGCCGGTCGCCGAGCTGGACCTGGCGGAGCTGGACGCCATGCACCGCACGAACATCCGGGGCACGTTCGTGATCGCCCGGCAGGCGGCGCGGACGCTGCGCCGGGGCGGTGCGTTCGTCGCCTTCTCCACCTCCGTGGTCGGTCTGTCCTTCCCGTCCTACGGGGCCTACAGCGCCAGCAAGGGCGCGGTGGAGGCCCTGACCCTGGTGCTGGCGCGCGAGCTGCGCGGCCGGGACGTCACCGTGAACGCCGTCGCCCCGGGGCCCACGGCCACCGATCTGTTCCTCGAGGGCAAGGACGAGGAGACCATCGCCGCGCTGGCCGCCCAGCCGCCGCTGGAGCGCCTCGGCACACCCGCCGACATCGCCGAGGTGGTGGCCTTCCTCGCCTCCCCGGCCGGCCACTGGGTCAACGGCCAGGTGGTCCGCGCCAATGGCGGCATCGTCTGACACCCCTCGTCCCGCAAGCCGCGGGGCGGTGACGGACCGTACGCGGTATTGACATGAACCTGTGCCAACCCCGAGGCTTCGTGCTTGAAGTTGCTCGATTAACGCTCATTTCAAGCGTCTCCGAGCATTCTCAGCAAGGACAGTCAATCCGCAAGGGTGCGAGGGGAGCTGTTCCGCCGTGCGAAGACTCCGACATCGTGTGCCGTGGCCGGCCTGGGTTCCGCTGGGGCTGGCGACCGCCCTGGCCGGGACCGTGCTGGCGGGCCCGGTGCCCGCCGAGGCCGCCGCCACCGCCACCGGCGCCGTGCTGGACCCCGCTCACAGCAGCGTCGGCTGGCAGAGCCCGGTCTACGCCAAAGGCACCGGCGGCGGCACCGAGAGCTGCCCCGATGCCGCCGCCGACCCCGACAACAAGGTCTGCGACCGCTTCGACCTGACCGTCTCGGTGCCGGAGGGCTACTGGGACGACAACCCCGAGGGCGGCATCCCGCTGTCGATCAAGTGGGAGCACCCCTCGGACGACTTCGACCTGTACGTCTACGACGACCACGGCAAGCAGGTGGCGTCCAGCGCGGGCACCGCCGACCCCGAGGCCACGGTGATCCCGCGGGCCTCGGGCACTTACCACGTGCTCGTCGTGCCGTACGACGTGCACGACAACTCCTTCACCGGCACCGCGTACCTGCCCGCGACCACGGACGCCGGTGACCTCACGTCCTTCTCGGGCGGCGACGGCAGCTACACCATCGGGGCCGGGCAACTCACGGCCCGCGCCGACTTCCTGCAGGGCGGTCGGCTACGGCTCCAGGCCGACCCGTCCGGCTCGCTGAGCGATCCGGCGGGTACGGCGATCGTGCGCGAGCGACCCGCGCTCCAGCGGCACACCTCCTCCTTCGACGCGGGCGACTACTACGGCATCCGCTCCCCCGAGGCCGTCCTGCGCGTGTACAAAAAGCCGCTGCGCTTCGGCCTGTACAAGCCCGACAACCGCACCCGGATCTGGCAGGAGGACAAGCCGCTGCGCTGGTCGACCGGCGGCATGCGGCAGAGCCTGACGCGAGGCACGGACGAGCAGTTCTTCGGCGGCGGCGAGCAGAACGGCAGCTTCTCGCACCGCGGGCGGACGATGTACGTGGCGAACAGCTTCGACTGGAACGAGGGCGGCTACAACAACTCCCAGCCGTTCTACCTCTCCAGCGCGGGCTACGGCGTCTTCCGCAACACCTTCGCGCCGGGCGTGTACACCTTCGGCCGGCCGGTCACCACCGGGCAGCAGGAACGGCGGCTTGACGCCTACTACTTCCTCGGTGACGCGAAGCAAGTCATCGGCAAGTACACGGCGTTGGTCGGCAAGCCCTTCATGCCGCCGGTCTACGGCCTCGAACCCGGCGACTCCGACTGCTACCTGCACAACGTCAACCGGGGCGAGCGGCACACCCTGGACGCGCTGAAGGTAGCCGACGGGTACACCGAGCACCAGATGCCGCTCGGCTGGATGCTGGTCAACGACGGCTACGGCTGCGGGTACGAGAACCTGGAGCAGACCGCCAAGGGCCTCCAGGACCACAACGCCCAGCTCGGCCTGTGGACCCAGGACGGCATCGACAAGCTCGCCGACCAGGTGAAGGCGGGCCAGCGGGTGGCCAAGCTCGACGTGGCCTGGGTCGGCAACGGCTACAAGTTCGCGCTGGACGCCTGCGACGCGGCGAAGAAGGGCATCGAGGACAACAGCGACGCGCGCGGTTTCGTCTGGCTGCCGGTGTCCTGGGCGGGCGCGCAGCGGTGCGGGGTGCTGTGGAGCGGTGACCAGAAGCTGTCCTGGGACTACATCCGCTGGCAGATCCCGACCTACGCCGGGGCGACCATGTCCGGCATCGCCTACAACACCGGTGACGTGGGCAGCATCTATCGCCACGACGCCAAGATGTACGCCCGCGACCTGCAGTGGAAGGCGTTCCTGCCGGCCATCATGACCATGGACGGCTGGGCCTCGGACATCACCACCGGCAAGCCGGCCGACCAGCAGCCCTGGCTCGACGGGGAGCCGTACACCTCCGTCAACCGCAAGTACCTCCAGCTCAAGGAGCGGTTGCTGCCGTACATGTACACCCTGTCGGCCGAGGCGGCGAAGTCGGGCGTGGGCGCGGTGCGTCCGCTCTGGCTGGAGTACCCGGACGACCCGAACACCCTTGGCGATCAGGCCGAGTACGAGTTCCTGTCGGGCCGCGACTTCCTCGTCGCCCCGGTCTACCAGGACTCCGACACCCGCGACGGCATCTACCTGCCGAAGGGCACCTGGACCGACTACTGGACCGGGCGCACCTACCGGGGGCCGACCACGCTGAACGGCTACCACGCACCGCTCGACACGCTCCCGCTGTTCGTGCGCGAGGGTGCGGTCGTGCCCATGTGGCCCAAGGGGACGACGAGTTGGCAGACCCGCGACCGGCACGAGCTGGACTGGGACCTGTATCCGGCCGCCCACGGCACGAGCAGCTACACGCTGTACGAGGACGACGGCGTGACGCGTGACTTCGCCAGGGGTTCCGCCGCCACCCAGCGGGTCTCGATGCGCACCGACGCCCGGGGGACGACCGTGACGGTGGGCGCGAGCGAGGGCGACTACGCGGGCAAGGTGGACGCCCGGACGTACCGGTTCACGGTGCACGGCGACTCCGCGCCCGCGCGCGTTCTCCTCGACGGGCACGGGCTCCCGCGCTCCGCCTGGTCGTACGACCCCGGCACCCACGTCACGACGATCACGACACCGAGCCGGTCACTGGACCGGGGCTTCGCCCTGCGACTGGTCGACGGAAGGTAAAGAGATCGTATGGTCTAGTCCAAAGAGCGCGTTGGTCTAGTCCAACTCATTGACGTGATCGCGACACCTCCCAGAGGGTGGGGCTCCCCGCTCCGGGGCCTTCTCCCCCCTCACCCTCTGGAGGTACGCAGTGAGACGTCTTCGGGCATGTCTGGGCGCGGCGGCGGTCGTCACGGTCGCCGCCGCGGGCACGACGGCGCTGGTCGCGAGCAACGCCTCGGGCGCGACCAGCGCGCTCAGCGACCGCTGGTACGCCGCGGCCCCGTATCTGATGCCACTGGACAACGACCCGCCGGACGCGGCCGCCATCATGGACGCCACCGGCCTCAAGGCCTTCCAGCTGGCCTTCGTCCTCGCCCCCGACGACGGCGGCTGCACGCCGACCTGGGGCGGGACGGCGCCCATCCCCTCGGACACGGCCGTGCAGTCGGTGATCAACACCATCCGCGCCAAGGGCGGTGACGTCTCGGTCTCCATCGGCGGCTACGGCGGCACCAAGCTCGGCCAGGCCTGCGCGGACCCGGCCTCGACGGCGGCGGCCTACCAGCAGGTCATCACCAAGTACGGGCTGCACGCCATCGACTTCGACCTGGAGGAGCCGGAGTACGAGAACAGCGCGGCCATCAGGAACGAGATCGGCGCCGCGAAGATCCTCCAGCAGAACAACCCGGGGCTGTACGTGTCCGTGACTACGGCCGGCACGGCGGACGGCACCGGCTGGTTCGGCAAGCAGATGCTGCTGGAGGCCAAGTCGCAGGGGTTCACCCCGAACAACTTCTCCATCATGCCGTTCGACGGCGGTTTCAACGGGGCCGCGAGCCAGACCAGCGCGCTGACCCACTTCAACTCGATCCTGCAGTCGACCTTCGGCTGGGACCAGGCGACCGCGTACGCCCACGAGGGCTTCTCCGGCATGAACGGCCGCAGCGACACGGGCGAGTACTTCTCCCAGGCGGACTTCCAGAGCGTGCTCGACTACGCGACCACCCACCACATGGACCGATTCACGTTCTGGTCCCTGAACCGGGACCGGCAGTGCACCCCGGCCGACAACGGGGGCCGTACGTCCGGCACCTGCTCCAGCGTGGCGCAGAACTCCTGGGACTTCGCCAAGTACTCGGTGAAGTTCGCCGGCGTCACCCCGCCGACCGGCACTCCCACCCCCACCCCCACGCCGACGCCCGGCTCCTGCAAGACGGCCTGGGTCGCGTCGGCGGTGTACACGGCCGGGAGCGAGGTCTCCCACAACAAGCACAACTGGAAGGCCAAGTGGTGGACCCAGAACGAGGCGCCCGGCGCCTCGGAATGGGGGCCGTGGCAGGACGAGGGCGCCTGCTGAGCCTGCCGGGACCGCCTGCTCTCTTGACGTGTCCGGTTCAGACCTTTAGCTTCTCGGGTCACCAGCGACCAAGGATGCATTCAGCGTTCATCATGCTGAACGCATCCTTGGTCCGACGAAGGGACCCCCCACATGACCCGATCCCGGCTTCTCACGACGACGACCACCGCGGGTCTCGCCCTCGCCCTCACCGCCCTCGGCTCCGGCGGTGCGGACGCGGCCGATCCCCATGTCGCCCCCGGCGGCAACTTCGACCTGTCCGTGTGGCAGCTCCAGGAGCCCGTCGGCTCCCCCGGCAAGCCCACCACCATCCCCTCGTCCCGGCTCCAGGGCCCGAACGGCTTCCAGGACGCGTACTTCTACACGGACACCCGGGACGGCGCGATGACCTTCTGGGCGCCCGAGAAGGGCGTCACCACGCCGAACTCCCCCTACGCCCGCTCCGAGCTGCGCGAGATGAACCGCGACGGCTCCGCCGCCGACTGGCCGCTCGCCGGCTCGCACCGCATGAGCGCGACCCTGCGCGTGGTGTCCGTGACCAAGAACGTGTGCGTCGGCCAGATCCACCTCGGCACCGGCGGCTCCTCCACCAAGCCGCTGCTGGAGTTGTACTACCGCGCGAACGGGGACATCGTCCTCGGCACCGAGAACTCGCCGGCCGGCGGCCAGACCCTGCATTCCGTCGGGCACGTGTCCGTCGGCAAGACCTGGAACTACACCATCGCCGTCTCCGGCGGCGACACCATCGACCTGACCGTGAACGGCACCACCACCCACTACGCCGTCCCGTCGTCCTTCAAGCCCTACAAGCAGTACTTCAAGGCCGGCTCCTACAACCAGTCCTCCTCGGACAGCACGACGAAGGGTGCGCGGGTCGCGTTCTACGGGCTGACCGTCTCGCACGGCTGACACACGGTACGACCTGCGCGATTGGTGCATTCGGGCGGACGGTCGTAGCGTCGATGTGCGGTACGACACAGCACGACGGGCGGGAGCGGCCATGCGCGGATCATTGACGGGAACGGCGATCGCCCTGGCGGCGGGAACCCTGATCACGGCGGCCATGACCACGGCCTCGGCCAGCCCGGCGGCCACGCCCGCACAGGCCGACACCCCGCCGCCCGTCCTCGTCGACTGTCAGTGGCAGCGCGACATCCGCCCGACCGATTTCATCCTCGCCTGCGGCGACGGCAACAGCCGGCTGTCCGGGCTCCAGTGGAAGCAGTGGGGTCCGGAGGCGGCGACGGCGGTCGGCGTGAACCTGGTCAACGACTGCAAGCCGTACTGCGCAGCGGGCACGTTCCGCTATTACCAGGTGACCGTGCGCCTGGACCGTCCGCAGGCGTGGAAGAAGGACCCGCAGGTCCAGCACTTCACCCGGATGAGCCTCACCTACAGCGGCGCCCGCCCGGAGGGCTTCAAGCAGGTCATGACCTACCCGCTCTGGGACTGAGCGACCGGGTGCACCGCTCGCCGCGGCCGGGGCGTCCCGGCCGCGGCGAGCGGTGCGTCAGGCGATCTCCACCAGCAGGTCGCCGCCCTCCACCTGCTGGATCCGGTTGATGGCCAGCCGGGTCACCCGGCCCGCCTTCGGCGCGGTGATGGTGGCCTCCATCTTCATCGCCTCGATGGTGGCGATCGTGGCACCGGCCGCCACCTCGTCGCCCTCGGTCACGGCGAGCGTCACCACCCCGGCGAAGGGCGCGGCGACATGGCCGGGGTTGGACCGGTCGGCCTTCTCCGTCACCGGGATGTCGGAGGCCGCCGCCCGGTCACGTACCTGAATGGGCCGGAGCTGGCCGTTGAGCGTCGACATCACGGTGCGCATACCGCGCTCGTCGGCCTCGCCGACCGCCTGCAGCTCGATCAGCAGCCGGACACCCGGGTCCAGGTCGACGGCGTACTCCTTGCCGGGGCGCAGACCGTAGAAGAACGCCTTGCTGTCCAGCACGCTGGTGTCGCCGAACGCCTGGCGGTGCGTGTCGAACTCGCGCGTCGGGGCGGGGAACAGCAGCCGGTTGAGGGTGGCCCGCCGGTCCTTGGCCAGCCCGTCGCGGTCCTCGGCGGACAGCTCGGGGGTGGGCTTGGCCGCGGCACGGCCCTGGAGCGCCTTGGTGCGGAAGGGCTCGGGCCAGCCACCGGGCGGGGTGCCCAGCTCACCGCGCAGGAAGCCGATGACCGAGTCGGGGATGTCGAACCTTTCGGGGGTCGACTCGAAGTCCGCCGGGGAGACGCCGGCACCGACCAGATGCAGGGCGAGGTCGCCGACCACCTTGGAGGAGGGGGTGACCTTGACCAGGTGGCCCAGGATGCGGTCGGCGGCGGCGTACATCGCCTCGATGTCCTCGAAGCGGTCACCGAGGCCGAGGGCGACGGCCTGGGTGCGCAGGTTGGACAGCTGGCCGCCGGGGATCTCGTGGTGGTAGACGCGGCCGGTCGGAGAGGCGAGACCCGCCTCGAACGGGGCGTAGATCCTGCGGACGCCCTCCCAGTACGGCTCCAGGTCGCCGACCGCCTGCAGGTCGAGTCCGGTGGGCCGCTCGGAGTGGTCGGTGGCGGCGACGAGCGCCGACAGCGACGGCTGCGAGGTCGTACCGGCCATGGAGGCCACCGCCCCGTCGACCGCGTCGGCGCCCGCCTGGACGGCGGCGAGGTAGGTGGCGAGCTGGCCGCCGGCGGTGTCGTGCGTGTGCAGGTGCACCGGCAGGTCGAACTCGCGGCGCAGCGCCGAGACCAGCTTGGCCGCGGCCGGGGCGCGCAGCAGACCCGCCATGTCCTTGATGGCGAGGACATGGGCGCCGGCGTCGACGATCTGCTCGGCGAGCCGCAGGTAGTAGTCGAGGGTGTAGAGCCGCTCGGCGGGGTCGTTGAGGTCGGCGGTGTAGCAGAGCGCGACCTCGGCGATCGCGGTGCCGGTCTCGCGCACGGCCTCGATGGCGGGCCGCATCTGGCCGACGTCGTTGAGGGCGTCGAAGATGCGGAAGATGTCGATGCCGGTGGCGGCGGCCTCCTGCACGAAGGCGTCGGTCACCTCGGTCGGGTACGGGGTGTAGCCGACGGTGTTGCGGCCGCGCAGCAGCATCTGGAGGCAGATGTTGGGGACGGCCTCGCGCAGGGCGGCCAGCCGCTCCCAGGGGTCCTCGGCCAGGAAGCGCAGCGCCACGTCGTAGGTGGCGCCGCCCCAGCACTCCAGGGAGAGCAGCTCGGGCAGGGTGCGGGCGACGACCGGGGCGACGGCGAGGAGGTCCTTGGTACGCACGCGGGTGGCGAGCAGGGACTGGTGGGCGTCGCGGAAGGTGGTGTCGGTGACGCCGATCGTCGGGGACTGACGCAGGTGCCGGGCGAAGCCCTCGGGGCCGAGTTCCACGAGGCGCTGACGGGATCCGGCGGGCGGTTCACCGGCCGGCAGCGGGGGCAGCTTGGTCAGCGGGTCGAGCAGGTCGGGACGTTCGCCGTGCGGCTTGTTCACCGTCACGTCGGCGAGGTAGGTGAGCAGCTTGGTGCCGCGGTCCGCCGAGGAACGGGCGGTGAGCAGATGGGGGCGCTGCTCGATGAAGGACGTGGTGACCCGGCCCGCCTGGAAGTCCGGGTCGTCCAGGACCGCCTGCAGGAACGGGATGTTGGTGGCGACACCGCGGATGCGGAACTCGGCGACCGCGCGCCGGGCCCGGCCGACGGCGGCCTTGAAGTCCCGGCCCCGGCAGGTGAGCTTGACCAGCATCGAGTCGAAGTGGGCGCTGATCTCCGTGCCGGCGTGCGTGGTGCCGCCGTCGAGCCGGATGCCGGAGCCGCCCGGCGAGCGGTAGGCGCTGATCCGGCCGGTGTCCGGGCGGAAGCCGTTGGCGGGGTCCTCGGTGGTGATGCGGCACTGGAGGGCCGCGCCGCGCAGGGTGACGGTGTCCTGGGACAGGCCGAGGTCGGCCAGGGTCTGGCCGGAGGCGATGCGCATCTGGGCCTGGACCAGGTCGACGTCCGTGACCTCCTCGGTCACGGTGTGCTCGACCTGGATGCGCGGGTTCATCTCGATGAAGACGTGGTTGCCGTCGCGGTCGAGGAGGAACTCCACGGTGCCCGCGTTGCGGTAGCCGATCTCGCGGGCGAAGCGCACGGCGTCGCCGCAGATCCGGTCCCGGAGTTCCGGGTCGAGGTTGGGGGCGGGCGCCAGCTCGATGACCTTCTGGTGGCGGCGCTGCAGCGAGCAGTCGCGCTCGAAGAGGTGGATGACGTTGCCCTCGCCGTCGGCGAGGATCTGCACCTCGATGTGGCGCGGCTCCACGACGGCCTTCTCCAGGAAGACGGTCGGGTCGCCGAACGCGGACGCGGCCTCACGGGATGCGGCCTCGATGGACTCGCGCAGCTGGGCGGGGTCCTCCACGCGGCGCATGCCGCGCCCGCCGCCGCCCGCGACCGCCTTGACGAAGACGGGGAAGCCGATCTCCTCGGCGGCGCGCACCAGTTCGTCCACGTCGGTGGAGGGCTGGGACGAGCCGAGCACGGGTACACCCGCCGCGCGGGCGGCGGCGACCGCGCGGGCCTTGTTGCCGGTCAGCTCCAGCGTCTGCGCGCTGGGCCCGACGAAGGTGATGCCCGCCTCCTCGCAGGCGCGGGCCAGTTCGGGGTTCTCGGACAGGAAGCCGTACCCCGGGTAGACGGCGTCCGCCCCCGCCCGGCGGGCGGCGCCCACGATCTCCTCCACGGAGAGGTAGGCGCGCACCGGATGCCCCGGCTCTCCGATCTCGTACGCCTCGTCTGCCTTGAGCCGGTGCAGCGAGTTGCGGTCCTCGTGCGGGAACACGGCGACGGTGCGCGCGCCTAGTTCGTAGCCCGCCCGGAACGCGCGGATCGCGATCTCTCCACGGTTGGCGACCAGCACCTTGCGGAACATCCTGGATTCCCTTCAGCTGCCTGCCGGCGACGAACACCCTGGTGTCAGCCACGTCCTGCCCTGCTTCGCGGCCACCTTAGGGGTTGCCCGCAGGGGTCGACGTGCGAAAACCATCACATTGACGGGGTGGGCGACGCCACAGGGACGCGCCGAGCGGTCCGGTCGGAGCGCAGGAGCGCGCTAACGCTCGAGGGAAGTCGTCTCAACCCTGGGATCGGTGTTCTCGCCTCGGTCGGCGGGCACGGCCGGGGCCGTGACGGTGGGCGCGGGGGCGGGGGCGGGCCCGGCGTGCGCCGACGTGGGCCCGGTGTCCCGCGCGGACAGCAGGGACCGGACGACGGCACGCCATCGCTTCCCGCGGCCGTGGAGGAACCCGAGGACGACCGCCGCGCCCACCGCGATCAGATGCTCACGGCCGGCCAGGTTGGGGACGGCGATGGACTCCCACACCATCGAGCCGCCGGTCAGCGTGAACACCACGGGGGCGCGCTCGACGACCGCGAGATAGGTGAACAGGCCCACGACGGCCGCGGAGGGCCCGGTGTCCAGCACCTGCCCGGCCTCGGGCGGCAGTCCGAACCCCCACCAGCCGGGTCCCGTCGCGATCATCAGGCGGGCGGTGAGAGTGCCGGCCAGGGTGGTGGTGTAGGCGATCACCAGGGTGCGGCCGCGGCCGAGGCTCAGTTCGGCGAGGGCGAAGGCGAGGAAGAGCTGGGTGATGCCCGCCCACACCGGCAGGTCCAGCGCCGGGACGTACAGCGACACGGGGGTGCGCAGCAGGGACTGCCACAGCGGCAGGTCGGCCATGACACCGCCGAGCCGCCGCACCCATGACGCGCCGGTGGGGTGCTGGGCGATGCCGTGGAAGAAGATGACGCCGAACGCGGCGACGAACGCCAGCAGCAGCCCGGACAGTCCGCGCCGCGCGAGCTGCCGCACCGGGCCGACGACGATGGAGTGCCACTCGGCCCGCAGTGTGCGCCCCGTGGACCGGGCCGGCCGCGCGAGCAGCGAGCGGATGCGCTCGAGGCGCCCTTCGGTGGTCATGGGACACGGCGGCCCGTCGCTTCCGGTTCCCCCGTCACGTGCATTCCTCCTCCACCTCCCTTCGGCTGTCCGGCCGTGCGAGGCGTTCTCCTGGTACCGGCCTGCGTGGTGGTGAGGCCCGGCCGGTTTCAGTTCAGCGAGCGGGAAGTCGGGCGTCAAGATCCCTTATGGGTGGGAAGACCCACGGTGGGAATCGGGTACCGAGAGGCAACCTTCGCCCCCCTTTGGTCCGTCCTCCCGTACTGGCTTTCCGTCGCGGATGACCGTCCAGTTCACCGAACAAGCGCGGACTCTTTCATTTTCGATCACGAACTCTCGTATAGTGACCGCCAGTTCACCATCGACTGCCACGTCTCCCCACCCGCACCTTTCCTGCTGCTTTCCTACCGCCTTCCTGCTGCCCTCCTGCCGTTTTCCTGCCGTCTCCACCTGCCCGTCTCTGCCGCGAGGACCAGACCGGACCGATGACCGCGCCCACCCATCCCGGCGATCGCCCTTCCCTCCGTACGTTCGTCTCCGCCCTCGCCGTGACGGGCGTCCTGTCGGCGCTCGTGGTCTGCGCGGCCGTGGTGGCGGCACCGGGCTCGGCGCGCACCCCGCTCGCCTGGGGCGGGGCCGCGGCGGCGGTCGCGCTCAGCGCGGCGGTGGCCACGGCCGCGCACGCCCTGCGGGCCGCGCGCGATGTCCGGCGCCGGCTGGAGAGCGTCACCCAGGACCTCGGACGCCTGCTGCAGCAGCAGGCCCGTACGGCCGAGGAGGCGCGTCAGGAGCAGCAGCGGCTCATCGACACACTCGATCAGCAGCGCGCCGAGCTGACGCAGTCGTCCGCGATCCGGCTGACCCGGCTGAAGGAGGAGAGCACCCGGGAGACGGACCGGCTGCGCCAGGAGAACGCCCGGCTGGCGGGCGAGTCGGGGCGGGCCCGGCGGGAGCGGGACGCGGCGGTCTCCGCGACCTCCAACGCCGCCGCGCGGATGCAGGCCCTGGCCACGGCCATGCTCGCCGACCTGCGCGCGATGGAGGACCGGCACGCCGACGAGGACGTCCTCGCCGACCTCCTCCACCTCGACCACCGCACCGCCCAGGCCGGCCGGCTCGCCGACTCCATCGCCGTGCTGACCGGGGCGCGTTCCGGCCGCCGATGGGCGCGGCCGATCGGCATGGAGTCGATCCTGCGGGGCGCGATGGGCCGGATCGCCGGCTACCGCCGGGTGCGGGTGCACTCGGTCAGCGACGCCGCCGTCGCCGGGCACGCCGCCGAGGGCGTGATGCACGCGCTGGCCGAACTCCTGGACAACGCCGCGAACTTCTCGCCGCCGACCGCCGAGATCCACGTCTACGTGGAGGAGGTGCCGGCCGGTGTCATCGTGTCCGTGGAGGACAGCGGCCTGGTGATGGGCGAGGTGCAGCTGCGTCGCGCCGAGAGCGCGGTCTCCGGTGACGTCTCGGGGCTGGGCGGTCTGACCGGTACCCGGCTCGGGCTCGCCGTGGTCGGCCGGCTGGCCCGCAAGTACGGCCTCAAGGTGTCGTTCCGTCCGTCGGCGCGCGGCGGCACCGGCGTGCTGATGCTCATCCCGCAGGACATCCTCACCAGCCCCGCGCCCGCCGAGCCGGCTGCCGCCGCCCCGCGCCCGGAGACCGGGACACCGGCCGAGGCCCCGGTCGCCGTGGAGGCCGCGCCGGTCCACGAGGCCGCCCCGTCGGCGCCGGAGGAGGGTCCGGCCGGGCTGCCCAGGCGGCGCCGGGGCCGCACGCTCGCCGAGGCCGAACGCTCCCGTTCGCACCGCGCCGGTGCGGGGCGCCCCGCACCGGGCGGCGACGAGGGCAAGGCCCGAGCGGCCCGCTTCAGCAGCTTCCGCCAGGCCGTCCGCCCGTCCGCCCCGGCCACCCGGCAGACCGACCCGGACCCCTCCGCACCCGCACACCGGGGACGGGACACGGCTCCGGACGATCAGGCCGCCGTGTCCGAACGTCCCTCCCCCAGCCCCACTCAGCCGCACGCGTACCCGGAAGGCGACACCACCTCATGACCGCCCCGACCACCGCCGACGACAAGCTCACCTGGCTCCTGGAGGGCCTGCTGGAGAGGACTCCGGGTGCCCGGCACGCGCTCGTGCTCTCCCGGGACGGGCTGAAGCTCTGCCGTACCCCGGAGTTGAGCGTCGACCAGGCCGACCAGCTGGCGGCGATCGCGGCCGGTATCCAGTCGCTGTCGCACGGGGCGTCCGTCGAGTTCGGCGACGGCAGCGGCGGCGTGCGCTCGGCGATGACGGAGTTCTACGGCGGCGTGCTCTTCATCGTGGAGGCGGGCGAGGGAGCCCATCTGGCCGTCGTCACCACGGAGGACGCGGATGCCGGCGTCGTCGGGCACAACATGAGCGAACTGGTGGAGCAGCTCGGCGAGCACCTCACCGCTCCGCCCCGCGCCTCATGAGCGGTCCCGGCACGGGCGGTCCGGGCATGAGCCGTCCGGGCAGGGACGACGCCCCCGACCGCCTCTACACCATCACCCAGGGACGCAGCCGGACCGCCCCGGACAACCCCTTCGACCTCGTCACCCTGGTGGTCGCGGAGTCGGAGCCGGTGGCCGGCATGCAGTCGGAGCACTTGGCGATCCTCGAGATGGCCCGGTTCCCCACCTCGGTGGTGGAGATCGCCGCCGAGCTGCGGCTGCCGGTGAGCATCACCAAGGTGCTGCTGTGCGACCTGCTGGCCGCGGGCCGCGTCAGCGCCCGTCATCCGCGCAGGCCGGCCATAACCGACCCCGACATCCTGGAGCAGGTGCTCGTTGGACTCCGCAACCTCTGACGCGCGTACCCCGCTGGGTGCCTCCGCCGACAACGGTCTGAAGATCGTGGTCGTGGGCGGCTTCGGCGTCGGCAAGACCACCCTGGTCCGCTCCGTCAGCGAGATCCGTCCCCTCAACACCGAGGAGACGATGACCCAGGCCGGCGAGACGGTCGACGACATCCGCCAGGTGCGCGGCAAGTCCGCCACCACGGTCGCCTTCGACTTCGGCCGGATCACCCTGGACGCGCACAATGTGCTGTACCTGTTCGGCGCGCCGGGCCAGGAGCGGTTCTGGTTCCTGTGGGACCGGCTGTTCTCCGGCACGCTCGGGGCGGTCGTGCTGGTCGACACCCGCAGGATCGACGACTCCTGGTACGCCATCGACCGGCTGGAGCACCACGGCACCCCGTTCATCGTGGCCTGCAACGACTTCGGCGGAACCGTCCGCGCCGGCGAGGACGTCCGTGAGGCCCTCGACCTGGACCCGCATGTGCCGCTGATCGACTGCGACGCCCGCTCCCGCATCTCCAGCAAGCAGGTCCTGATCTCGCTGGTGCAGCACGTGAAGAACCGGTACGCCGACCCGTCCGCGCGGGCGGGCCTGCCCCGACAGGAGTTCGTGTGACCACGCCCGACGCCGTCCCGCTCAGCGGCCCCCGGTTCCAGACCGAACCCGCCCGGCTGTACCGGGAGATGCGGCGCGACCACGGCTCCGTGGTGCCGGTACTGCTCGACGGTGACGTTCCCGCCTGGCTGGTGCTGGGCTACCGGGAACTGCACCAGGTCACCGGCGACCCGGTGCTGTTCAGCCGGGACTCGGACCTGTGGAACCAGTGGGAGAACATCCCCGCCGACTGGCCGCTGCTGCCGATGATCGGCCGCAAGCAGCCGTCGATCCTCTACACGGTCGGCGAACGGCACCGGCAGCGCGCGGCGATGATCAGCAACGCGCTGGAGGCGGTGGACCCCTTCGAGCTGCGGCGGCACGCGGAGCGGTTCGCGGACGAGCTGATCGACGCGCTGTGCGCCGCGGGCGAGGCCGACCTGATCGCGCAGTACGCGATGCTGCTGCCGGTCCGGGTGCTGGCCCGGCTCTACGGCTTCCCGGACGAGGACGGGCCGGGACTGGTCACCGCCCTGAACGACATGATCGACGGCCGCGACCGGGCCCTCGCCGGGCAGGCCCATCTGGCCACGTCCATGGGGCAGTTGCTGGCCGACCGGAAGAAGGAGCCCGCCGAGGACGTGGTCTCCCGGATGCTGGCCGACGACGGCGGCTTCAGCGACGAGGAGATCGTGCAGGACCTGATGGTGATGATGGCGGCCGGGCACCAGCCGACCGCCGACTGGATCGGCAATTCGCTGCGGCTGATGCTCACCGACGACCGGTTCGCCGCCTCGCTGTTCGGTGGCCGCCACAGCGTCGCCGAGGCGATGAACGAGGTGCTGTGGGAGGACACGCCCACGCAGAACGTGGCGGGCCGCTGGGCCGCCCGGGACACGCATCTGGGCGGCCGCCGCGTCCGGGCCGGCGATCTGCTGCTGCTCGGTCTGCAGGGCGCCAACTCCGATCCGCAGGTGCGCACCGACGCCTCCGCGCTGACCGGCGGCAACAGCGCGCACTTCTCCTTCGGCCACGGTGAGCACCGCTGCCCGTTCCCCGCGCAGGAGATCGCCGAGGTGATCGCGCGGACCGGCATCGAGGTCGTCCTGGACCGGCTGCCGGACATCGACCTGGCGGTGTCCGCCGAGGCCCTCGGCCGCCGGCCCTCGCCCTGGCTCAGGGGACTGACCCAGCTGCCCGTCCGGTTCACTCCCGTACCGGCCCTCTGATCCCGCGTCGCCTCGGCCGGCCCGCTCCTGCATCGGGGGGCCGGGGGTGGTCCCAAGGACCGGCGCAGTATTCCGACTTCTGACCTGGGAGGCACGTCACGATGACGACCGGTACCGCAGCATCCCGTATCGCCCTGGACCCCTTCGTCACCGACCTGGACGGCGAGAGCGCGGCGCTGCGCGCGGCCGGCCCGCTGGCCGCCGTCGAACTGCCGGGCGGCGTCCCGGTGTGGGCCGTCACCCATCACGCCGAGGCCAGGGCGCTGCTCACCGATCCGCGTCTGGTGAAGGACATCGGCGTGTGGGGCGCCTGGCAGCGCGGCGAGATACCCGCGGACTGGCCGCTGATCGGCCTCGCCAACCCGGGCCGCTCCATGCTCACCGTGGACGGCGCCGACCACCGCCGGCTGCGCACGCTGGTCGCGCAGGCGCTCACCCCGCGCCGGGTCGAGCGGATGCGCGAGCGCATCGAGAAGCTCACCCAGGACCTGCTGGACGCCCTGCCCGCCGGTGCGGGGACCGTCGACCTGAAGGCCGCCTTCGCCTACCCGCTGCCCATGTACGTCATCGCCGACCTCATGGGCATCGAGGAGGCGCGGCTGCCCCGGCTGAAGGTGCTGTTCGAGAAGTTCTTCTCCACGCAGACCCCGCCCGAGGAGGTCATCGCGACCCTCACCGAGCTGGCGCGGATCATGGCCGAGACGGTGGCGGCGAAGCGGGCGGAGCCGGGGGACGACCTGACCAGCGCGCTGATCCTCGCCTCGGAGGACGGCGACCGGCTCACGGACGAGGAGATCGTCTCCACGCTCCAGCTGATGGTGGCCGCGGGCCACGAGACGACGATCTCCCTGATCGTCAACGCCGTCGTCCTGCTCTCCGCCCACCCCGACCAGCGCGCCCTGGTGCTGTCCGGCGGGGCCGACTGGTCGGCGGTGATCGAGGAGACCCTGCGCTTCTCCACCCCCACCTCCCACGTCCTGATCCGGTTCGCGATCGAGGACGTGCCGGTCGGCGACAAGGTGATCCCGGCCGGGGACGCGCTCATCGTGTCGTACGGCGCGATCGGCCGCGACGAGAAGGCGCACGGGCCGAGTGCCGGGGAGTTCGACATCACCCGCGAGACGAGGAACCGGCACATCTCCTTCGGTCACGGCCCGCACGTGTGCCCGGGTGCCGCTCTGTCCCGTCTGGAGGCGGGCGTGGCGCTGCCCGCCCTGTACGCCCGCTTCCCCGGCCTGGACCTGGCGGTCCCCGCGAGCGAGCTGCGCAACAAGCCGGTGGTCACGCAGAACGACCTGTTCGAGCTGCCGGTGCGGCTGAACCCCTGACCTCGCCCACGGGCCCGCCTTGACTTAAAGAGCGCTCCAACTCGTAGCGTCACGGACGGCGCGCGCAGGTGCCCGCACCCGGCCTCCCCCACGGGATGCCGGGTGCCGGATTCCGTCGCTAGATGGAAGAAGGCCTCGCGCCCGGCGAACGAACGACGAGTGTGCACGAAAGGCTGGGAGATCACATGCAGAAGCGCAGTCTGGGGGACCTCCAGGTATCGGCCATCGGCCTCGGATGCATGGGGATGTCCGCCTTCTACGGATCCGCCGACCAGGAGGAGGGCATCGCGACCATCCGGCGTGCCCTGGAACTCGGGATCGACTTCCTCGACACCGCGCAGATCTACGGCCCGCTCACCAACGAGTCGCTGGTCGGTGAGGCGATACGGGGACATCGCGACGAGTACGTGATCGCGACGAAGTTCAACTACCGGATGGACGACGCCGTACCCGGTGACATGAGCACGGTCGGCCGGCAGGACGGCTCGGCCGAGCACGTGCGCAGCTCGGTCCACGGCTCGCTGGAGCGCCTGGGCACCGACCACATCGACCTGTACTACCAGCACCGGGTCGACCCGGACGTGCCCATCGAGGAGACGGTCGGCGCGCTGGGCGAGCTGGTCGCCGAGGGCAAGGTGCGGTACATCGGGCTGAGCGAGGCGAGCGCGGAGACCATCCGGCGCGCCCACGCCGTCCACCCGGTCACCGCCGTGCAGAGCGAGTACTCGCTGTGGACGCGGGACGTGGAGGCCGAGGTGCTGCCCGCCTGCCGGGAGCTGGGCATCGGTTTCGTGCCGTACTCGCCGCTCGGCCGCGGCTTCCTCGCGGGCCGCTTCAGCTCCCCCGACGAGCTGGACGAGAACGACTTCCGGCGCAACAACCCCCGCTTCACCGACGCCAACCTGGAGGCGAACCTGCGGCTCGCGGCGAAGGTGAAGGAGATCGCCGCCGAGAAGAACGTGACCCCGGCCCAGCTGGCCATCGCCTGGGTGCTGGCCCAGGGCGAGGACCTGGTGCCGATCCCGGGCACCAAGCGCCGCACCTACCTGGAGCAGAACGCCGGCGCGGTCGGCATCGAGCTGACCAAGGACGACCTGGCCCGTATCGACGCCGAGCTGCCCGAGGCGGCGGGCGAGCGGTACGACGAGGCGGGGATGCGCGCGGTCAATCGCTGACCGGGGGCGCGATACGCGCGTGCCGACGGGTGTGCCGTGCCTCACCGTCCGGCCCGCTGGGGCAGGGGCCGGACGGGGCCTGTGAGGAAGCACACGCGGGGGCGCAAGTCACGTGTGTACGGGGGTTTTTGGGGATCGCACTCCTCCGTGCGCGGGGGATGTCGACGACGGCTCGTGCGTCCCGTCTGCCACCATGGTCGGCGCCCTGACCAGGCGGCCCGGCCACGCAGCGCAGCCGGCCCGACGGGTTCCGCCGGTCTCTTCCGACTCCCCTGGTTGTCGAGTACCCCGCCTTGTCTGCTGCCCCCGCCCTGCCCCCGTCCGTGCCCCGTACCACCGCCTCGCGTTCGCCGTGGCGATCCCTGCGCCACCGCGGGATGCGCTGGTGGTCGGCCGCGAACTTCGTCTCCAACGCCGGTACCTGGATGCAGCTCACCGTGCAGAACCTGCTGGTGCTGCACATCACGGGTTCGGCGGCGGCGACCGGCCTGTCGATGTCCGTCCAGGCGGCGCCCGCGCTGTTCGTGAGCCTGCTGGGCGGCGCGGCCGTGGACCGGTGGCCCCGGAAGCTGACCGTCGCCGTCAGCCAGGCCCTGCTCGGGGCGGTGGCGTTCACCACGGCGCTGCTCGTGGCGCTGGACCGGATCGACATGACGGCATTGCTGGTGCTGGCGGCCGTGACGGGCGTGATCGCCACCGTCGACGGGCCGGCGTGCGCGCTGCTCGGCAACGATCTCGTGCCCGTGGAGGACGTCCCGTCGGCGATCGGCGTGGGTGCCCTCGTGCACAGCGCGGGCCGGCTGGCCGGTACCGCCCTGGCCGGTGTGACCGTCGGCTTCCTCGGCACGTCCGCCGCGTACGCGGCCAACGGGATCTCGTTCCTGTTCGTCGCGTCGGTCGTGCCGTTCCTGCGGCCCGCCCACGGTGCCGCCCAGGAACCGGCGCCGGAGCGGCGGGCCGCCCCGGCGCGCGCGGACATGAGCGTGCGGGAGGGGCTGGTCTTCTTCGTGCGCCGTCCCCGTCTGGTGGCGCTCGCGGGCATCACCGGGATCAGTTCCGTCTTCGGCCGCAACTACGCCCTCACGCTCGCCGTGCTCGTCACCGGTCCGCTCGCGGGCGGCGCCGGGGCGTTCGGCACGGTCTCCACGGTGCTGGCCGTCGGCGGCATCCTCGGCGCGGTCCTCGGCGCCCGGTTGCACAAGCCGTCCGTCCGGACCGTGGGTCTGCTCGCGGCGGCCGGCGCGCTGCTCCAGGTCGTGGCGGGACTGTCGCCGTCGCTGGCCGTCCTGCTGGTGCTGGTGCTCCCCATGGCCGTGGTGGAGTCCGTCTCCGACACCGCCGGAACGGCCGTGCTGCAGACCGATCCGCCCGCGCATCTGCGGGGCCGGGTGCTCGGCGTGTGGAGCAGCATCGGCACGGTGTGGAGCCTCGGCGGGCCGCCCCTGCTGGGTCTGCTCATGGAGTGGGCCGGGGCGCGCGGCGCCCTGGTCGCCGGCGGGCTGCTCATCGCCGGGTCGATCGGCGCGGGCCTGCTGGTCCGCCGGCGCGGTGTGCGGGTGCCGGTGACGCTGACCGCGAAGGACGGCGACCTGACCGGCCGGGAAGTGCTGGGCACGGCCGCCTGACGCCGGGTCCCGGGCTCACGTCCGCTGGTGCTGGTCCCCGCCCGGCAGGTGGTACACGTGGAACGCCTGCCCGATCACGGGCTGGGCGACATTGCGCACCCGGACGCCCCCGCTGGTCATGCCGTGCTCGGTGCCCGCGTGGGCGTGGCCGTGCACGGCGAGGTCGGCGCCCCCGGTGTCGATGGCCTCCGCGAGCAGATAGCTGCCGAGGAACGGATAGATCTCCGGCGGCTCCCCGGCCAGTGTGTCCGGCACGGGCGAGAAGTGGGTCAGCGCGATCCGCACGTCGCAGTTCCACTCGCCGAGGTCCTTCAGGGCGGTGTGCAGGCCGTCGGCACAGCGGCGGGTGTAGCGGACGAACTCCTTCATGAGCGGTTCGCCGAACTCCCCGGCGCAGCGGCCGACGAATCCACCGCCGAATCCCTTGGTCCCGGCCACGCCGATCCGTGCCCCGTCGTGGGTGACGACGGCCGCCTGTCCCTCCAGGACGTGGACGCCCGCGTCCCGCAGGATCGCGGTGACCTCCTCGGGCCGTTCGTCGTGGTGGTCGTGGTTGCCCAGGACGGCGACGACCGGCACGCCGAGGTCCTTGACCTCCCGGGCGACGATCGTGGCCTCGTCCGGTGTGCCGTGGCGGGTGAGGTCGCCGGCGAGCAGCAGTACGTCGGCGCAGTCGGGCAGCGTCTCGAAGGACGGGCGCAGCGTGCCCTGGCTCTCGGGGCCCATGTGGATGTCCCCCACGGCCGCGACGCGGATCATGTGAGGTCCTCCCCGTGGTCGGGCGAGGAGGTCCCGGCGACGAGCAGGTCGCAGTGGACCGGGTGCCCCGCCAGTTCCTCGCGGACGGTGCGCAGGATGTCGTCCCGGCACTGGGTGGACGGCACGGTCCCGGTCAGCAGGACGGCGTCGCCGTGGGGTTCCAGTCGTACGCCGAGTTCCCCCAGGTCTCCGGAGGCGAGGCGTTCGGCGAGGTGGGCGACGAGGTAGTCCAGGTTCGCCGCCGCGGGCGGTGTGGGCGGGCTCGGATCGGTCATGGCTGCCCCTCCTGGGCGTCGATCACGTTCAGCCGTTCGAGGAGGAAGAGGAAGGCGGCCGGCATGGGCTGGTCGCCGCAGCTCGCCCGGATCGCCTCCCAGTCGACCTTCTCGCGGACGGCGCGCGCCACCGGCAGGACCGACCCGAAGTCGCAGTAGTGCTCCGAGAAGGCGCTGATCAGGCTGCGGATCAGATCGGTCGGGGACAGGACGGGCATGAGCACCGAGTCGACCGGCAGGGTGTGGGCCCGGTCGAGCATGTCCTTGGTGACGGGCTGGTGCGCGAGGGCGAAGATGATGTCGACGTTCTGCCCGTGGCAGGTGGTCTTCAGCAGCCAGTCCTCGGGCGGGGTGCGCATGGCGAGGCCGGCCTCGCACAGCGTGGCGGCCACCGCCTCGGCGTCTTCGGGCAGGACGCAGAAGTCGGCGTCGTGCTGGAGGTAGCGGCTGCCGCCGTGGGCGTAGACGGCCACGCTGCCGGCCAGGGCGAAGGGGTGGCCCGCGCGCTTGAGGAGGGCGCCGATCTGCTTGGCGGCCTCCAGGATCGCCTGGCTGCGGTCCTGGGGCAGGTCCGACGTCTCCGGTCCGGGCGAGGCATGCTGACCGGCTCCGTCCGTGGCGAGGCGGAGTTCGGCGATGTCCGGTCGCCGGGCGGGCGCGGTTTCCTCCCCGTTGTGCGTCATGACCTCTCCATTCGCGGCACCCTGCACTCCTTGGTCGGCCGGTTCGGCCTCGGGGCTGGTACGGGTACCCGACGGGCCCGTACCGACACGGCACACCGCGGGACGGTTCGGTGTGGCTCAGTCCTCCACGACGAGCGCCGGCGTCCCGGCGGTGAGGACCTGGCCGTGGAAGAAGGCCGGGCTGCGGCGCCGCATCAGGAGCATGATCAGGACGCCGAGGAGCAGCAGCCCGACGCCGATGACGAAGACGGAGCCGACGCCGAGGACGGCGGAACCGCTGCCGTAGGCCGGGTTCCACATGTCGTACAGCGTCTTGCCGAACACGGCGGTCAGCAGCAGACCGCCGAGGACCGGGAAGAGGCCCTTGAAGACGGCGTCGCGGGCGGAGCGGGTGAGGTCGCGGCGGAAGTACCAGGCGCAGGCGAAGGCGGTGAGCGCGTAGTAGAAGCAGATCATCAGGCCGAGGGCGTAGATGGTGTCGACCAGGACGTGCTCGCTCAGCAGCGACATGACCGTGTAGAAGACGCCGGTGGCGGCGCCCGCGGTGACGGTGGCCCGGCCGGGCGTGCGGAACCGCTCGTGGACGCGGGCGTAGGAGGCGGGCAGGGCCTGGTAGACCGACATGGCGAGGACCGTGCGGGCGACCGGGATGAACGTGGTCTGGAGGCTGGCGGCGGCCGAGGCGAGGACGGCGAGGAAGAGCAGGATGCCGAGGGCGTGGCCCATCACCGGGCCGGCGAGGGCGGCGAAGACGTTGTCGGAGGTGTCCGGGTCGGCCAGGCCCAGGCCCTCGGTGCCGGAGCCGACGGCCATCTGGGCGGCGACGGCGGTGGTCAGGTAGGAGCCCACCAGGACGACCATCGCGATCAGTGCGGCACGGCCTGGTGTCTTCTCGCTGCCGACGGTCTCCTCGTTGGCGGTCAGACAGGTGTCCCAGCCCCAGTACATGAAGATCGACAGGGAGAGCCCGGCGCTGAACGAGGCGAACGACTTCACCGCGAAGGGGTTCAGCCAGGACCAGGAGAAGTCGGCGTGGCCGGTGAAGGTGCCGGCGTGCGCCTTGCCCAGGGCCAGGGCGACGAAGAGGGCGAGCACCACGAGCTGGAGTCCCACCAGCGCGTACTGCACGCCCTTCGTCGTCGTCATGCCGCGGTAGCTGATCGCGGTGGCGGCCGCGATCAGCGCCAGACAGGTGAGGATGTGCACGGCCTTGTCGCCGTCGAGGCCGGCGACCGTGCCGCTGCCGGTGATCTCGCCGGCCAGCAGCCAGAAGTAGGACGTGGCGACCCCGGCCAGGTTGGACAGCACGATGACGGTGGCGATGACCAGGCCCCAGCCGCACATCCAGCCGACGTGCGGGCCGAACGCCTTGACGGTCCAGGTGAAGGAGGTGCCGCAGTCGGGTACGGCCTTGTTCAGCTCGCGGTAGGCGAAGGCGACGAGGAGCATCGGCAGGAAGCCGGCGAGGAACACCGCGGGCATGTGCAGGCCGACCTCGCCCGCGGTGGAGCCGAGTGTGGAGGTGAGGCAGTAGACCGGGGCCACGGTGGAGACGCCGATGACCGCGCTGCCCAGCAGGCCGATGGAATTGCCGCCGAGGCCCTTGCCGCGTACTGCGTCACCCGATGCCGTGTCGTCGGCCTGCGGCCGCATCGCCGTCTGTGTCATGACACAGGACGCTAAATGCTGCGATTTCGGTTGAAGGGTGTATACGGCACCTATGGCGAGCCTTCATTTCATAGGCCAGCTAGCTACCGGACCAGCATTTGAATGGAAAGTGACGCTACTGGATCTCTCGATTGAAGGCAAAGCGATCTCCGTGCGACATCCGGGAACCGAAGGCGCGCCCGGATTGCCCGATTCCATTTCTTCCCGTGTGACCTGCGTCGCGTGGCCGCTCGACCGGCCCGGGAGCACGCTGGTAGGCATGAGACCCCGGCTCAGGGGCTTGGCCACGGGACAGCCGTGGCAGTCGACGCACGCCCTGCTGCTGCTTCCGATCGCGCTCATCGTGGTCATCACGGTGGTGGACGTGCAGGCGCCGCACGACGTGCACCTCGGCCCGACCCTGGTGATCGCGCCCGCGCTCACACCGTCCTTCGCCGGGCCCCGCACCACGGCCGCCGTCGGAGCGCTCGCCCTGGCCGCCCAGATCCTGATCGGCGTCACCCACGGCGGCCTCGGCACCACGAACCACATCGTGCAGATCATCACCCTCGCGGTGCTCTCGGTGCTCTGTGTCCTCTACAGCGCGCTGCGCGAGCGCCGGCAGGCCCAGCTGGCCCAGGTCCGCACGGTCGCCGAGGCCGCACAGCACGTGCTGATGTGGCCACTGCCCGAGCAGATCGGACCGCTGCGGATCGCCTCCCTCTACCTGGCCGCCGAGGACGAGGCACAGATCGGCGGCGACCTGTACGCGGCGACCCTCAGCGACGGCAGCGTACGCGTCCTGATCGGCGACGTGCGCGGCAAGGGCCTGCCCGCCATCGGCGAGGCCGCCCTGCTGCTCGGCGCCTTCCGCGAGAGCGCGCACCGGCACACCCGGCTGGTGGAGCTGGCCGGCGCCCTGGACCAGAGCGTCAGCCGCTACACGGCCGACCTGGAACCGCCGGAGGAGGCGGGCGAGCGCTTCGCCACCGCCCTGCTGCTGGAGATCCCCGACCATGACCCGGTCACCCGGATGACCAGCTGCGGTCATCCGCCTCCCCTGCTGCTGAGCCCCGGCCATGTCGTCACGGTGCCGAGCCTGCACCCCTCGCCGCCGCTCGGCGTGCACGCGAGTGCCGAGCACACCCTGGACGTGTTCTCCTTCGAACCCGGCGACACCCTGCTCCTCTACACGGACGGTGTCGTGGAGGCCCGGGACGCCCGCGGCCGGTTCTATCCGCTCGCCGAGCGGGTCGCGCGCTGGACCGACGACAGCCCCGAGGCGCTGATGCACCACCTGCGGCGCGACCTGCTCGCCCACGTCGGCGGCCGGCTGGACGACGACGCCGCGCTCATCGCCCTGCACCGCACACCGGCCGACCGGCGCCGCCACCAAGGCCGCGCGGCCGGCGGCGACACGGCCCGGCACGGCTCGGGCCCCCGCCTGCGGCGATCGCCGGACGTGCCGTAGCGGCATCCGGCCCCTGGCCGCGGCGCCACGCGTGTTCAACTGGCTTTGCGTCGATGTTCAGTTCACGGGGTGGCTCGTCCCACCGGCCGTTGCGAGAATCTGCGGACCCCCGAGAACAGGGAGCCTCCTTGCCTCACCCGACCTCCGCCCTCGCCGCCGTGTCGATGCCCGTACGACTCCTGATCACCGGCCTGGCCCTGGTACCGGCGTTCCTTCTCCCGGCCACCGCGCAGGCGGCACCGAGCGGTCACCACCCACCCCGTTTCGACCTCCAGGCACACCGCGGCGGCATCGGCATGACGACCGAGGAGTCGCTGGAGGGCTTCGGCAAGGCGATGCGGCTCGGCGTGTCCACGCTGGAGCTGGACACCCAGATCACCAAGGACCTGAAGGTGGTCGTCAACCACGACCGGCAGATCAGCGGCGTCAAGTGCCAGGACACCGGCCCGGTCACACCCGGCGACCCGGCCTACCCCTATGTCGGCAAATACATCAAGGACCTGACGCTGGCGCAGATCAGGACACTGGACTGCGGATACCGGCAGCTGCCGGGCTTTCCCGAGCAGGAGGTCGTCAAGGGCTTCCGGATGGTGGAACTCGAGGACGTCCTGAACCTGGTCAAGAGCTATCACGCCAAGAGGCTCAAGCTGAACATCGAGACCAAGGTCGAGGCCGGCGCACCCGAACAGACGGCGCCGCGCGAGCTGTTCGTCCGGCGGGTGTACGAGGAGATCCACCGCTCGGGCATCGAACGGCAGGTCACCATCCAGTCCTTCGACTGGGGCGCGCTGAAGGTGATGCACCGGCTGGCGCCCACCTGGCCGCTGGTGGCGCTGACGAACTACGACTTCCTGCAGGTCGGCCGGCCGGGCGCGTCCCCGTGGCTCGGCGGGATCGACGCCGACGACTACGGCGGGGACTTCGTCAGGGCGGCCGCCACCGTCCCCGGCGTCACCACCCTCTCCCCCAACTACGGCTTTCCGCAGAACGGCAAGGTCGGTGACCCCGGATTCCGCTTCTACGCGGACGCCGCGATGGTCGCCGAGGCGCACGCCCG
Organism: Streptomyces sp. NPDC031379; assembly: GCF_055569615.1. Classification (NCBI taxonomy): domain Bacteria; kingdom Bacillati; phylum Actinomycetota; class Actinomycetes; order Kitasatosporales; family Streptomycetaceae; genus Streptomyces; species Streptomyces sp. NPDC031379. The sequence continues at coordinate 36,483 of NZ_JBVIIT010000038.1, forward strand.
CGGGCTGAAAGTGGTTCCGTGGACCTGCGACGACATGGTGACCGTGGCGGCGCTGATGGACATGGGCGTCGACGGCGTCATCACCGACCATCCCGACCGTGTACGGCAGCTCATGGCCGACCGCGGCCTGCCGCTGCCCCGGCCCTACCACCCGCGCGGGCAGGTCTGACCGGCGCCGCGGGCGTGCCGCCCCGCCCCGAGTGGGGCGGGGCGGGGCGGCACGCCCCGTCCTCCGGGTCAGCCGACCGGCTTGAGGTCGGTGATCTCGAGGGTCTTCAGGTCGGACTGCACGTCGATCTTGCTGACCTGCGCGTGCGGCCCGTCGCTCCAGGTGAGCGTGACGCGACTGGTGGCGTGGCCCGCGCCGGAACCGGTGTAGGTCACCTTCCACTTCACCGGCACGTTCTGCGCGAACAGAATGCCGTCGGCGTGCTCCTTCTTCTCGTAGGCGGCCACCTTCTTCTGGGCGGCGGTCGAGAGGTAGAAGGCGCGCAGCGCCTTGGCGCTGGCGGCGGCCGACGGGTCCTCGGTGGCCCAGACGGAGTCGATGTAGGCCCCGTAGAAGTCGGCCACGTGCTGGGTGACGTTGCGCGGGTCTCCCTGGGCGGAGGACACGGCGGCGGTGGGGCGGCTCGCGGTGCTCCCCGCGAGGGCGGGCGTCACGGCGGCCAGGGTCAGGCCCGCGGTGAGGGCCACGGCGGTGAGAAGGGTCTTGCGACTACGGACGGACATCTGTTTCTTTCCCCCGGTTTCTTCGCGACCGGTCCGATCCCGGCCGTCGACGGACCTTAAGACCGCATCTCCCTCGCTCCGGTTCCGCTTCATTCCCCTTTCTTCCCCGGCAATTCCCAGGAGTTGAGGCGAGGAGAAGGTTGTGGCGAATTCCGGACGCGTTGTCTCTGCCTTTCGGTCACTCCGGTCCGGGAGGCAGCCGTCCTTCCACCAGCCGCGCGAGATTGTCGAGGGCCATGCGGGTGCCCAGCTCGTTGTCGGCGCTGGAGACGGCGTCGGGGACGCCCTCGTGCAGGATCTCCACGTCCGTGCCGTCGGCTCTCGCGGTGAGCGTCGTCGTCAGGGTCATGGTGCCGCGCAGGGCGTCGTCGTCGGTCTCGAACGCGAACACCTCGACGACCAGGGCGTCGGGCACCAGCCGGGCGAAATGGCCGTGGTAGGTGTCGGTGTGCCCGCCGGACTTGCCGGTGCCGCCCGCGCCGCCGTAGGTGAGGGAGATCCGGAAGGCCCCGCCCTCGCGGGCCTGGAAGGTGTGGACCCGGGCGGTCATGCCGGCCGGGACCCGCCAGGCCGTGAGCGCGTCCGGGTCGAGCAGGGCCCGGTAGACGGCCCGCGGGGCCGCTCGCACGTGCCGGGTGACGCGGGTGGCGTGCATGGACTCACGCTACCGGCTCGCAAGGGGGGCCCGGCCCGTCGTACGGCATGGACGGGGCCGAGGTCCGGGAGGTGGGTGCGGACCCCGGCCCCGGGTCTGTCACGGCTTGCGGGCGACCGCGCCGTACATCGCGATGTCCTCGTCGCGGATGTCCCTCTCGCCGGTGCCGTCGGGGTGCCACTTGTGCACCTGGACGATGCCCGGTTCGGCCAGTTCCAGGCCCGCGAAGAACTCGTGGGCCTCGTCGATGGTGCGCAGCCGCATCGGCATGTTGCGGGCCGCGTACTCGCGAGCCACCCGGCCCACCTCGGCGGGCGCGAACTCGGCGGTACCGATGGACATGGCCAGGTGGCTGCCGGAGGGCAGCGGCTCCAGCAGGCGGCGTACGACGCCGACCGCGTCGTCCTCGTCCAGCATGAAGTGGACGATGGCGATGACCGTGAGCGCGACCGGCCGGCTCAGGTCCAGGGTCTCGCGCAGTTCGGGGGCGTCCAGGATGGCGGCCGGGTCGCGGAAGTCGGCTTCGACGTAGGCGGTGCGGCCCTCGGGGGCGCTGGCGAGCAGCCCCTGGGAAAGAGTCAGGACGATCGGGTCGTTGTCGGCGTACACGACCCGGGAGTCGGGGGCCACGGCCTGGGCGATCTCGTGCAGGTTGGGCGAGGTCGGGATACCGGTGCCGATGTCCAGGAACTGGCGCATCCCCGCCTCCTCGGCGAGCCAGCGCACGGCGCGGTTCATGAAGTCGCGGTTGGCACGCATGTGGACCGGGAGGGCGGGCCACTCCCGGGCCATGGCGTCACCGGCCTCCCTGTCGGCGGGGTAGTAGTCCTTGCCGCCGAGTATGTAGTCGTAGATGCGGGCGGAGTGGGCGTTCTCGGTGTCGATGCGGTCGGCCGGCCATCCGTTGTCGGGCACGCCGTGTCTCCCATTCGGGTCGGGGGTGTGGGACTCGCGCGACGAGGGGTGCTTCCAGGGGAGTCGGTTCACCACGGGCAGGCTCACAGCTCCTTGCGGATCGCGCCGAGCAGCGCCTCGGTCTTCCGGGCGGGTGCCGCCTGGGCGCCCACCCGGTCGAGTGCCTCGCGGTACACCACGACGTCGTCGGCCTTGTCGAGGTAGACGGCTCCGACGAGGCCGTTGAGGTAGACGATGTCGGGTAGTTCGGTGGCCCGGAACCGGAAGAGGTGGAAGGCGCCCGCCCGCATCGCGGGATGCGGCCCGTGGGCGAACGGCATGAGCTGCAGCGTCACCTGCGGCAGCCGGTTGACCTCGATGAGGCGGTCGATCTGCGCGCGCATCACCTCGGGCCCGCCGACCGGCCAGCGCAGCACGGTCTCGTCCATCACCACCCACAGCCGCGGTGGTGTCTTCCTGGCCAGCAGCTCCTGGCGGCGCATGCGCAGCGCGACCCGGCGTTCGGTGGCCTCGGCGGAGGCGTGCGGAGTGGCCGCGCCGAGCACGGCGCGCGCGTAGTCCTCGGTCTGCAGCAGGCCGTGCACGAACTGGTTCTCGTACGCCCGGATCTGCAACGCCGCCTGTTCCAGGCTGAGATAGGCGGCGAACCAGTCGGGCATCACATCGCGGTAGGTGTGCCACCAGCCGCGCTTGTTGGCCTCGCGCACGGACTGCAGGAAGGTGTCGATCTCCTGCCGGTCGGTGACGCCGTAGACCTGGAGCAGTTTCTCGGCGTCCGCCAGCCGCAGCCGGGCCACCTTGGCGGCCTCCATGCGGCGGATCGTGGAATGACTGACGCCGATGGCCGAACCCGCCTCGGCATAACCGAGACCGGCCCGGGTACGCAGCTCCTCCAGCTGCCGGCCGAGGATCATGCGCAGGACGGAGGGGGCACCGCCCCAGTCGGTCTCCGCGGTCACACCACACCCCCTCCCCAGTTCTCCGGCCCAGCCCGGCAGGGCACGGAGTTCTCCGAGCCCAACGATCACCGGCTGACCGGAGCAGCATGCACGTGGCCACTTGCAAATTTCAACTTGCCGGTTGCGGGTCATTGTTGGCAGGTGCCACAGTGGAGGCACTGCTCCGGCCGACCCAAGGAGCAGGCAGCGCGGCCGAGTCGGGGAGAGCGGGCCGCACCACGGCCTCCGGGGAGGCGGTGTGTCGTCTGCTGTGGGAGCGGCCGGCCGATTCGAAACCCCCACACCCGAGGCCGGACGAAAGGCGTTACGGCGATGGCTCCGCCCTCCCTCCCCCGACCGCTCCGCCGGCCTCCCGAGGACCGGGCACCGCACCGGCCGGCGGTGGCGGTCGGCGGCTCCGCACCACCCGGAGACGAGCGCCTCGGTCGACTGCCTGGGCCCGGCGGCCCCGACCGGCTCGTCTCCGGGGCCCCGCTCCCCGGCGCCGCCGCCTTCGGCCTGCCGGCCGTCTCCCTCGCCCGTCGGGCCGTACGGAACCTGCCGACCGCCCGGAGTGTGCCGCGGGACGTCCGGGACGGCGTGGTCCTCGTCATCTGCGAGCCGGTCACGAACGCGCGTGTGCACGCGGCCGGCGAGCGGATCGTTCGCCGGCCGCGGGGCACCGCGGAGCGGGTGCACACCGAGGTCGAGGACCGGGACGGCGGCCCCACGCTCCCGGCAGCGGACCGCCCCGGACCCGACGACCGGCACCGGCGCGGGCTCTTCCCTTTCCAGGCGCTGAGCCGCGACCGGGCGGTGACGCCCATGCCCGGCCGGTCAGCGCGCGCCGTCCGGCCGGAGCCGACCCCCGGCCGCTCCTGACACCACCGTCCACCCGCCCGAAGGATTCCGGATCCCCCCACACACCCGAAGGGTTCCCATGCACCGCACCTCCCCCCACCCCGTCCCGGCCGCCGACCCGTCCTGGACCCGCACCCACCCCAAGCCCAGCACCCGGAAACCAGCCGCCTGAGCCCCTCCCCGAGGGACACAGGGCCCGGCTCCGACACCCCCCACCCTCTGGCCCCGAAGCACGCCACACTCACCGCCGGTGCCGATCCATCCCGTCCGTAGGCCGCTCGCGCTCCCCGACCCACCCCGGGCCGGACGCCGCCCCGAACCCTCACACCCGGGACACGAGGCCCGCCACACTCATCACCGACGCCGACCACCCCCGCCCTTCGGCACCCCCCCGGCTCACCCGGCCGCGGACGGCGGCCGGAACACCCCCCGGGGGATACGACGCCCGGACCCGATACCCGCTAGATTCACCGCCGGTGCGGATCGTCCGCATCCGTCGGTGGGTGCGTCCCTACGGGTTCCGTGTCCGCCTGCCGGCCGTTCCGTCGGGGGTGCGAGGGGTTCATGGTCTGGTCGTTCATCCGCCGGGTCCGTGCCGCGCCCGGCCTGCCGCTGCCCGGGCGGTGCGCGCCGGACCGGCACGTCCTGGCCACGGAACGGCTGCTGCTGTTCACGCCGCGGCACCGTCTGGACGTAGCGGCGGCGCTCGCCGCGTGCGCGGACGCCGAGGCGCAGCGGTGGCTCGGCACCCAGGCGGACGAGGTGGTGCCCAATCCCGGTACCCGAAGGGCCCTGCTGCAGTGGCGGCCCGCCGGCGACGACGGCCGCCGGGTTCCCCGGCTGCTGGCCGAGCCGTTCGTGCCCGGACCCGACGACCCGATGATCCTGGTCTGCGTGCGCAGGTCGGACCTCAGTTATGCCGGGGCCCTGGAGCTGGAGCACCGGTCCGGCGAGATGGGTGGCTGGCTGGCCCCCGGCTGCCGCGGCCAGGGCCTCGGCGCGGAGCTGTTCCGCGCGGGCGTCACGCTCGCCCACACCCACGCCGGGCTGGCCACCGTCCGGGCGGGCGCCGAGCCCGGGAACACCGCGAGCCGGCGGGCCCTGGCCCGCGCGGGCTTCGTCCCGGACCAGGGGCCGCCCCGGCACACCCTGCCCGACGGCCGGGTGGTCGACGCGGTCTGGCACCGGCACGACACCAGGGCGGCCTCCCGCTGCCGCTGATCCCGCGCGGGGCGTCCTCGCCCACGTCGGGCGGGGCGTCGGTCACATGGTCCTGGCGAGGCGGTCGGCGAGCAGCTTGGCGAAGCGTGCCGGGTCGGCCAGGTCGCCCCCTTCCGCGAGCAGGGCGGTGCCGTACAGCAGCTCGGCGGTCTCGGTCAGCTCCGGGTCCGCGGCCCGCTGCTCGTACGCGGACCTGAGCCCGCTGACCAGCGGGTGCTCGGGATTCAGCTCGAGAATGCGCTTCACGGGCGGGATCTCCTGGCCCATCGCCCGGTACATCTTCTCCAGCGTCGGCGTGAGGGCGTCGGCATCACCGACCAGGCACGCCGGCGAGCTGGTCAGGCGGGTCGTCAGCCGTACGTCCTGCACGTCGTCCAGGGTCTCGTTGAGCCAGGTCAGCAGCGGTGCGTACGCCCCGGATCGCTCCTGCGGCAGGTCCTCCTCGGAGGGCAGGTCGACGGCGCCTCGAGCCACGGACCGGAACTCCCGGCCGTCGTACTCCCGCACCGCCTCGACCCAGATCTCGTCCACCGGGTCGGTGAGCAGCAGGACCTCGTACTCCTTGGCCCGGAAGGCCTCCAGGTGCGGGGAGTTCTCGACCTGCGCGCGGCTCTCGCCGGTCATGAAGTAGATCTTGTCCTGGCCTTCCTTCATCCGGGCGATGTAGTCGGTCAGGGTGGTGGGTTCCTCGCCGGCGGTGGAGGCGAACGAGGCGATGTCGAGGATCGCCTTGTGGTCCTCGTTCCCATCGAGCAGGCCTTCCTTGGTCGCGGCGCCGAACTCCCGCCAGAAGGTGCGGTACTTCTCCGCGTCGTTCCGCATGAGGTCCTTGACGGTCGACAGGACCTTCTTCGCCAGGCGGCGGCGGATCAGCTGGATGTGCCGGTCCTGCTGGAGGATCTCCCGGGAGATGTTCAGCGACAGGTCGGCCGCGTCCACGACTCCCTTGACGAAGCGGAGGTGGCTCGGCAGGAGTTCGCGGCTGTCGTCCATGATGAACACGCGCTTGACGTACAGCTGGATCCCATGGCGGGCGTCACGCTGGAAGAGGTCGTGCGGGGCGCGCGAGGGGATGAAGAGCAGGGCCTCGTACTCGAAGGTGCCCTCGGCCCTCATCTGGACGACCTCGAGCGGGTCCGACCAGTCATGGCTGATGTGCCGGTAGAACTCGCGGTACTCCTCGTCCTTGACCTCGGACCGCGGCCGAGCCCACAGCGCCTTCATCGAGTTGAGGGTCTCGTCCCCCATCCGGATGGGGAACGAGATGAAGTCCGAGTACCGCTTGACGATCTCCCGGATCTTCCACTCGTCGGCATAGTCGTACAGCGCGTCCTCCGCGTCCGCGGGACGCAGGTGGACGGTCACCGTCGTGCCCTCCGGCACCTCCTCGACGGTCTCGATCGTGTACGTGCCGTCGCCGTCCGACTCCCAGCGCACGCCGGTCTCCTCGCCGGCCTTGCGCGTGAGCAGAGTGACCTTGTCGGCGACCATGAAGACGGAGTAGAAGCCGACACCGAACTGCCCGATGAGTTCGGCCGATTCCTTGCTCTCCTGGAGCCGGCGCAGGGTCTCGGCCGTACCGGATCTGGCGATGGTGCCGATGAGCCCCACCACGTCGTCGCGCGACATGCCGATGCCGTTGTCCCGCACGGTCAGCGTGCGGGCCTCCTTGTCGGCCTCGACACCGATGTGCAGGTCGTCGGCCCTCAGGGCGTCGTCCTGCAGTCCGGCGAGGCGCCGTTTGTCCAGGGCGTCGGAGGCGTTGGAGATGAGTTCGCGCAGGAAGATGTCCTTGTTCGAGTAGATCGAATGGACCATCAGCTGCAGGAGCTGCCGTGCCTCGGCCTGGAACTCCAGCGTCTCCGTGCTCATCGCGCCCCTTCTGGCCATGTCCCGTGTGCGAGCGTTTGCCCTGGAAATCTGACACACCGGCAACGGCCCGCACAAGCGGGCTCGGCACACGGCCGTCGGGCGTGGCGCCCCCTGGACGTCACTCCGCCACGTACGTGCAGCGGGTCCACACGAAGACACGTAGCTCGCGGTCGTCGATGACCGTTGTCTCGGAACTGGCCTCGAAGTGCTCGTAGCGATTGCCGCTCAGAACCTTGACCTTGTCCACGCTGAGATCGGGCAGGTGGCGCAGTCGTTCCGCGTCGGCGATCGCCGTGCGAGGTCCGCCGCTGAGGAAAGCGTTGGGAGTGCCGTTCTCATCCATGGTCATCCTCACCCTCCGGACGTCGTGCGTCGTGTTCAGTCCTCGATCCAGCCGTGCCGCTTGCCGAACAGCGCGAAGTGCTCGCGCAGGGCCAGGATCTGGTGTCCCGTCAGTTCCGGGACGGATGCCAGCAGCAGCTCGGTCACCTCTCGTGTGTACTCGGCCGAGCCGAGCACGTCGCACATCGCCTCGTGGCCCTCCGAGGGCAGCGGGTCGGCCGCTGGGTCCTCCGGTGCCGCCGGTGTCCGGGCTCCGGGCGCCATGGCCTGAGCCGGCGGACTCCCCGCCTCCTGCGCGAGCCGGACGCCGGAGGCCTTCAGCCCGCGTCCGCCGTTCTCGATCTCGAATTCCACCGCCAGTCCCGAGCGCACGGAAGACTCTGGAATCAGCAGATCGTTCACATGCAAGAAGACGTCTTCCCCACCGTTGTCCGGCGCGATGAAACCGTACCCACGCACCCCGTCGAACCGGACCACTCGACCCACAGCCATGCACAGCCCCCACTCAGTCAACGTGCCGCGGTAAGCGTACGCGGCGCGAAGGGGGGAACGGTATACGCGATGCGGTCGGCATCCGGCCAAGCCATAAGGTCTACCCATGCTGGTAGTCCCGACGGGGTTTCCCCGGGCCATCCGCTTGCCGCCTCGCGTGCCGCCGGAACTATCAATTCTGATGGTGGCGCGTCCCGATCGGTGTCGACAGCATGGAGGTGACGCAGGGCCCGGCGGACGATCGAACAGCGAGGTGACTCCTTGAGTGTCGTGCTTCTCTTGAACGGCCCCAATCTGGGCGTCCTGGGGCGTCGTGAGCCGGAGATATACGGCACCGATACGCTGGCCGACATCGAAGCGGCGGTGGCCGAGGAGGTGAGCATCCAAGGGTGGGAGGTTCTCTCCATTCAGCGCGACGCGGAAGGAGACCTGGTCGGCGCCATTCATGAGCATTGCGATCGCACCGTCGGAGCAATCGTCAATCCCGGCGCTCTGATGATTGCCGGATGGAGTCTGCGTGACGCGCTGGCAAGCTATTCACCACCCTGGGTCGAGGTACACCTCAGCAACGTGTGGGCGCGTGAACGGTTCCGGCACGAGTCGGTGATCGCCCCGCTGGCGAGCGGGGTGGTGGTCGGCCTGGGAGCCTTCGGCTACCGCCTGGCCGCCCAGGCGCTGCTGCACCTGTCCGCGGCAAAGCCACCCGGTCCGAGCAGGACACCGGGCAAGGTCGTCGGACAGGCACCCTGACGCGTCCGGTCACGAGGGATCCCGGGCGGTCGAAGAGGGAGCGGAGCCGAGCCGGAAGCCGATTCCGCGCTTGGTCTCGATCCAGTCGTAGGACCCGAGTTTCTGGCGCAGTGCGCCGATATGGACGTCAAGCGTCCGCGTGGAGCCGAACCAATGCTCGTCCCATACTCGCGAGATGATTGCTTTGCGTGTGTGAAGGGTGTCGGGGTCTTCCATCAGCATGGACAGCAGGTCGAATTCCTTGGGGGTCAGCTGGATCGGGCGGCCGCCCAGGGTGACGTCCCGGTTGCGTAAATTCAGGCGCAGCGGCCCTGCGATGAGGATCTCCTCGGCCCGAGCGGACGTCCCGTCCACATTCCGGTCGACCAGGAAGTGACCCGATCGCCGCATGACCGCGTCCATGCTCGCCTGCAACTCGTGGAGTGAATGCGATTTGAGCACGCAGTAGTCCGCTCCGGCGTTCAGCGCAAGGACGCGGTCGATCTCATTGACCTGTGGGCTGACGATGATGATCGGCACGGCGGCCTGGGTACGGATTCTCTTGCACACCTCATGGCTGTCCAGGCCGGGTGTGGACGAGTCGAGGAGCAGCATATCGAAATCACCGAAGCGTTCGAGGGCTTCGGCGGATGCGGGTACCGATTCGATGACGTACTCCGCGGGGAACGGTCTGTTGTGCAAGGCGACGTTCAGGCGCGCATCATCGCTTACCAGCAGGACACGGACGGATGACTTTCCCACAGAGTGTTTTCCCTCCCGTTCTACCCAAGACCTGTCCCGGCGCCGTCCCTCAGAACCAGGATGATCTTGTACGTATGCAGGCCACGGCGGTGTGACGATGTCCGGTCCGCCGACGCTGCTGCCGGCGCCGGGGGAACCGCGGCGCGGGCGAGGGAAACGTCACCCTTTCGTGGCCGTTCTGCTGATCGCCTGCCCGGCGGTGATCGCCGGCGCGGCGTCCTTCCGGGTCATCGGTCAGTGACCCGGGAACGAGCGGCCGGTCCGCCCCTGTGTCCGCAGGCAGGCCGGCAGGGAGGCCGCGACGGCCCCTGCCGCGTTCCGCGTGAAGAAGAGCCGACCCTGCCCGCGAGCGCGGCTCGGGTCTCCGCCCGGGATCAAGGCGACGGCGAAGTGCGGTGACCGGTCCGATGGTCGCGGGTGCGTGGAGATCCGGGTGGTAGATGCCCTGACAGCCACCGGTCCCGACGCCGAACTCCCCTGTGCCGCCCGGGTCGTCGCCGGCTCGGTCAGCCGACGGGCGCCCCCAAAGCGGATCGCCGGAGAACATGGACCCCCTCCACTGCTTCGCCATCAACCAGCTCCGCGCCACCGGTCACGCCGCATCGCCCCGGGACTCCGCGAGACGCCCGCCCACCCCCTCAGCCACCCGCCGATCCTTCTCGGGCCGAGCTGACCAGCGCCGATTCAAGATCACCAGACCCTCGTTACCGCCCTGAGACCTACCCGGCTCGTGTTGATCCAAAACGGTGGGCGGTCCGGCTCGTCGGCCCCTGCACGCTTGACCCGCCCGAGATCGACATCGGACGGAAGAAGATCATCGACGGACCGTCGTGGTCCAGGCCGCGCCGAGCACCGTTCCCGCGGCCCGCCGTCATATCAGGCAAATCGTAAATGGCAACACTCGATCGTGCTCCGGAAGCAGCCCTGAAGTTATGTTTCATCTCCGCTGAAGTACTCCTGTACTTCCGGCGCTTAAGCTGATCCCAGACCGGACCAGGTGCAGCTGAAGCTGACCGGTCCTGCCGTACAGTCCCCCCCACTTCCGGCACCGGACGGTGCCGCCTGTACCGCACCTCCGCCTTCCTGCAGTCGGTGAACCGGCGCTGCCTGATGGCCGGCGAGGCACCGAATACCTGCGGAAGAGCGCCGCCGAGCACGTACACCCCCCACAGCGATCCAATGACGGGAGACGTGATGCTCGATTCTCCGTTCCGCTTGCGGCTGCCACTTTCCTATTCTGTCATGTGCGCCTGCGACAGCAGCTCTTGTGAGAGCGCCCGCCTGTCTGCGCTCTCCTTCGCCGCCTGGTCGCGCGGCGATCTTCTGGAAGGCATGCGGCAGGCGGCCGCAGCCGGCCACACACATTCTGGCTGTGCCGGAAACTGTACGGGCGTGGCACAGATCTGGTATTCGGCGTTACTGGTGAGGATGCGTGAACTCGAATCCGGGGCACGAATGCTCGCCCGCGCGCGGCAGCTGACGGCCGGCACCGAGGATGCCGACGGAAGGGTGGCGGCTTCTTTGATATGCGGGGCAGAAATCGCCTTCGCGCGAGGGGATGTCGACACCGCCGTCGATCTGGCGGGCAAGGGCGTCCACCGGGCGCAACTGGCCGGTCTCGGCAGCCTGCTGCCCGAAGCGCACACCGTGATGGCACTGAGCGCTCTGCGGCAGGGCAACATGAGCCTGAGCCTGGACTTCGCGAATCAGCTGCGGGACGCGGCCCTTCTCGGCCAGACGCTCTACAGGCCCAGTCAGTCCGCCTGGGCCGCGGCTCAGCTCCTGGAGGTGCAGGGTGACGCGATGAGTGCCGCGCATCTCATCGTGGGCATCATCACGGACGACCGGCTCATCCTGGAGCTTCTGGCCTCGCAGCCGGCCGCCGCCGCGTGGCTCGTCCGGGCCGTGCGGAAGCTGGGCGACGAGGACCTCGCCAAGCGGGTGGTCTCGGAGGCCTCCGGACTCGCCGCGCGCAACCGCGGCCTGTGTTCCGTGGAAGCGGCGGAGACGCACGCCGGCGGACTGCTGGAGGAGAACGCCGGAATGCTCGTCGCGGCGGCCGACTCGCATCTGGACCTGTGGGCCAGTGCGTCCGCCTGCGAAGACGCCGGCAAGCTCCTCTCGACACGGCGTCAGGAACGGGATCGGGCGGTCGAGGTCCTCGAACGGGCAGTGGACGGATATGCGAAGTCCGCGGCACCTCGCGATGCCCGCCGGGTCGTGAGCAGGCTTCGCGCACTCGGCGTGCGGTGTGGCCGGTATCCGCAATACGCCGGACAGGACGGTGTGAGCATCGACTCCCTCACCAGTACCGAAGTCGCCGTGGCCGAACTGGTGAGCCACGGGTTCACGAACTCGCAGGTCGGTGAGCGTCTCTTCATTTCCGGTCACACCGTGGCGTTCCATCTGAAGAAGATATTCCGCAAGATGAACGTGGCTTCTCGTGTGGAACTGACGCGGACGTGGAGCCGGCTCTCGAGCGCCGACTACTGAGCCGGGTCACCGGCTCGCCCGGCGGTCTTCGCAGGGGGCGTGTGTCACGTCGGGGTCCGCTCCTGCGTGTCGACGCCCCGGCCGTCCACTTTCTCCGCCAGGAGTCCGATCACGTGCTCGCTCTGGTCGACGAGGAAGAAGTGGCCACCCCGGAACACCTGGAGTTCCGTCCGGCCGGTGGTGTGCTCCTGCCAGGCTGCCGCTTCCTCGACCGAGACCCGGGGGTCACCGTCACCGGTGAGCACCGTCACCGGGCAGTCCAGCTTCGGCCCGGGCTCGTACCGGTACGTCTCGACGGCGCGGTAGTCGGCACGGACGGCCGGCATGATCATTTCCAGCATCTCCGGGTCGGCCAGCATGGCCGCGTCGGTGCCGCTCAGCGTCCGCAGCTCGGCCACGATCTGGGCGTCCGGCTGCTCGTGGACCCGTTCGTCGCGGTGGCGGGACGGGGCCCGCCGACCGGAGGCGAAGAGCCGTACGGGTGAGGGGAGGCCGGCGTCCCGCATCCGCAGCGCGACCTCGTAGGCGAGGACGGCGCCCATGCTGTGCCCGAACAACGCGAGCGGACGGTCGTCGAGCCGGCGCACCGCCGCGAAGATCCGGTCGGCGAGGTCGCGGAGGTCGACGACGTTCGGTTCGTGGCGCCGGTCCTGCCGCCCCGGGTACTGGACCGCCAGCACCTCCACCGCGGGCGCGAGTGCCCTGGACACGGGGAAGAAGAAGCTCGCCGAGCCGCCGGCGTGCGGCAGGCACAGGAGGCGGGTACCACTGGTGGGCGCCGGGTGGAATCGGCGGACCCATGTGTCGAATTTCTCCGCTGATCGAGGCAAGGCCAGAAATTCCTTCCAGGGACATGCGTGATCTTTCCCAGAGTAGGGCAGTCGCGTCCGGCCGGGCATCCCCCGATCTGATAGGCGACTTGGCCATGTGCCCGGCCGGGCCGCTCTCTTATTTTCGCTCGGGAAGGAGTGCTAGCGTGGTGCGCCGGCGATTTCGTTCGTCCCCTGACCGAAATACTCGAAGAAGTCACCTGATTGACGACCGCCGAGCGGAAGTGCTGTCATGAGGATCATCGCGGATACCGGCAAGTGCGTCGGCGCGGGCCAGTGCGTGTTCACCGAGCCGGACGTGTTCGACCAGAGCGAGGACGACGGCACGGTCGTCGTGCTGAACGCCGAGCCCGAGGGCGAACTCCTGGCGCGGAAGGCACGTGAGGCCGTCCACAACTGCCCGAGCCAGGCCCTGTCGCTGGCCGAATGAGCTGTGCCGGGGCGACCTATCAGATCGGGGGATGCCCCGTCGATCGCGCCCGCCCTAATCTTCGGAAGGGCCACGCAAGGCGCGGAATCGGCACGGGTCTCTTTTCTTTCCGGTGTCCAGGGGCACGTTCCGCACGCGCGCCCCCGGTCGAGTGGTGACCACCGGTTTTCCGGACAGAGAAGGGAATTCGTCGATGACCGCTACGAACGCCTGGCTGGCCGAGGATTACGCACAGGTGAACGCGCCGCACATCAAGACGGCGCTGGCCGCGCTCGCGCTGGCGGGCGACGCCATGGAACGCGGCGGCGCCTTCGCCGACATAGGCTGCGGGACCGGAGACGTCGCGCGGGCCGCCGCGGAGCGGGGGTTCGACGTCTGGGCCAGTGACGCGTCACCGTCCATGGTGGACGCCACGCGGCAGTTGTGCGCCGGGCTCTCCGTACGGGCCGAGGTCTGCCCGGCCGAGGAACTGGCCCTCCCGCAGGACCGGTTCACCGTGGTCCATTCCTCCTGGGTGCTGCACTGGCTGGCCGAGGCCGACGAGCCGCTGCGCCGGATGGCCCGGGCCCTCGGCCCGGGCGGGCACCTCGTGCTGCAGTGGACCGGTGCCCAGCCGCGCAGTGCCGGCGCCGGGATGTTCGGCATCCTGCGGGAGATCGCCGGCGGTCCGAAGTGGAGGGACCTGCTCGCCGAGGCGTCACCGGCGATGCGTGACTACCCGGCCGGCGAAGTGGCCCAGGTGCTCGAGGACTCCGGACTGGAGATCATCCACTACGAACCGGAACTCGCCCCTGCGGTGAGTGCGAAGAAGGGTCCCGGCCCGACCGAGGCGGAACTGGCCGAGATGCGCAGGCGCTACAAGCTGATGGGGTTCGCCACCCAGGCCGCGGCGCTGGGTGAACGCGCCGACGAGTTCGTGGACGAGGTGCTGCGGGCCACGATCGAAGCGGACAAGGCCCATCCCCACCACGCCAGGATCGTCGCCCGCCGACCGGCCTGAGCCAGGAGAAGGAAGGGATGAGTGCAATGACCGCAACAGCCACGTTCACGCGACTTCGCGACTTCATGGTGGGACCGGCGAGGTTCAGCATCCTGCTGTCCTGTTTCGAACTCGGCATCATCGATGCGCTGCGCAAGCGGCCCGGCATGACCGCGGCCCAGCTCGGCGGCGCCGTCGGTGCCGCCCCGGGTGCCGTCGAACAGCTTCTCCATCTGCCGGTCAAGGAGGGCTTCCTCGCGTACGACAAGGGTTCCGGCGGCTACTCCCTCGACGCGTTCGCGGGCGTGACCGAGGCCGACCTCCGGCGCGTGCTTCCGGCCATGAACATGATCAAGGTGGTCATGCTGAGGCAGATGTTCTACCTCACCGAGAGCGTGCGGTCCGGCACGCTCGTCGGCCTGGACGCGCTCTACGGGTTCGAGGGCAACCTGTACGAGGCCGTGGCGGAGCACAAGGACCTTCGCGAGTCCTGGGCGACGATGATGGACGACGTCACCGCCCACATCGATCCCTGGTTCCTCCGCAACGTCCACATACCGGCCGGCTCGAAGGTGCTCGATCTCGCCGGGAACACCGGCCTGGGCGCGATTCTGACCCATCGGCTGAAGGCGTCGTCCGGGCTTCACGTGACGACGTTCGACCTGCCCGAGAAGGAAGCCGAATGCCTGGAGAACTTCAGGTCCCACGGCGTGGAGGACCACTGCTCCTTCATCGGCGGTGACGTCTTCCGAAGCGTTCCCAAGGGTTTCGACGTCGTCCTGATCAAGCACTTCCTGGACATGTTCGACAAGAAGGACGTGATCAGGATTCTCACCGGTGTCGGGGAGGCGCTGGAGGTCGGCGGGCAGGTCGACATCCTGGTGCCGGTGTACCCGGAGGACATCAAGGATCCCGGCAGCGCCGGCGTCGACATCTTCCCCGCCTACTTCCTCGGCTGCACCATGGGCCAGGGCGGGCCGCAGAAGCTGTCGACCTACCGCAACTGGGTGGAGGAGTGCGGCTTCAAGGTCACCAAGATGTTCGCCCAGGATCTCGCCAAGATGCCGGGAGCGCTCATCGCCCACGGCATCCTGTGCGCGACGAAGACCGCCTGACACCTCGACGGGCCGGGGCGAGGCCCGCCGGCTCCTCCCCCGCCGGCCGGGCCGACCCGGCCGGCGGGTCGCGTTCAGCCGAGCCGCAGCGGGAGATGTGCGACCCGGGTGACCCCGGGCCGCAGCGTCCACGGGATCTCCTCGCGCCGCACCGCGAGGCCCAGGTCCGGGAACCGGCTGAACAACGCCTGCAGCGCCACCTCCGCCTCCTGGAGGGCCAGCGGTGCACCGAGGCAGTAGTGCGCCCCGCGCCCGAACCCGAGGTGGCTCTCGCCGCGCCCGGTGTCACGGCCGACGTCCAGCCGCTCGGGGTCGTCGAACTTACGGGGGTCGGTGTTCGCCGGCAGGATCAGCGGCATGACCGTGGACCCCGCCGGGATCTTCACGCCGCTCAGCTCGACGTCCTCCGAGGGGTACCGGGGCAGCCCCCACTGGGTGGGGCCCAGGCGCATCAGCTCGTGCAGGGCCTGCGGCCACCGGGACGGATCCGCGCGCAGCAGCTCGAGCTGGTCCGGGTGCTCGAGCAGGGTGAGCACCGAGTTGCCGATCAGATGCGTCGTGGTCTCGTGCCCGGTGATCACCAGCGTGAAGACCAGGGTGATCATCTCCCGGTCGGAGAGCCGGTCCCCGTCGTCCTCCTGTGCCTGCACGAGGGCGGAGATCAGGTCGTCACGCGGCTCGGCACGCCGGCGCGCGATCACGTCCGTCATGTGGTCGACGCACTCGCGCATGACGGTCGGGAGGCGCTCGCGATGCTCGGTGGGAGAGGACAGGCAGTTCCCCCACTCGTACCACGGCGCACGGTCGCCCTCGTCGATCCCGACCAGCTCGCAGATCACGGTGAACGGCAGCGGGTAGCAGAACGACGTCATCAGGTCGACCGGCGTGCCGTCGCGGCCCGCCTCGGCCATCCGGTCGAGCAGCGTCGCGGTGATCTCCTCGACCCGCGGGCGCAGCCCGGCCACCCGTCGCGCGGTGAACGCCCGGGAGACCAGTTTGCGCAGCCGGCGGTGGTCGGCTCCGTCGATCTGCATGAGCTTGTCTTCGAGGTAGTCGACCAGGTCGGTCGGGAGGTTGAGCTGCCGCATGATCGTGGTCCGGGTGTCCGGGGCATCCGGCACCGAGGCCGGGTTGTTGAGGAACCGCGGATCGGTGAGGACCCGGCGCACGTCGTCATAGCGGGTGACGAGCCACATCGGCCGCCCACCCATGATCGTGCCGGTCAGCATCGGCGCCCGCTCGCGCATCCGCGCGTAGCCGGCGAACGGGTCGGCTATCAGGTCGGGCGCGAGCAATTCGACCGGGTCGGCCGGGTTCTCGGCGGTGGCTGTCATAGTTCTCACCCTTCCGTGCCAAAGCAAGGAATTACTGATCCGTCGACGTCGGACAGGCACACGAGACAGGCTTTGTCATTCGGACGGCTCTTTGGCAGGCTAGGGCAGAGATGGCCGGCTGAGCATCCCTCAACCTGGTAATGTTTTCCACTCCTTGACACCTTTCGAACCGTCGAATATCGTTCCAGCAATTTCCAGTGTGACGGAATTCAGCCGGCAAACAGCACATATACCTGTGAGGTTTTCCTTGAAGCCGTTCTCCGAAGTCCTCGCCGCTGCGCCGGCAGCGCGCGGGTAGGGTCACGATGCCGACCCTGCGACCGCACGACGCACCCTCGAGCCCGATGGACGCGGACGTCGTCATCGTGGGCAACGGGCCGATCGGTGCCGCGCTGTCGGTGCTGCTCGCCCAGCGCGGCCGGCGGGTGACCGTACTCGAGCGCCGCGTCCGACCGTACGCGCTCCCCCGGGCGACCAGCTTCGACGGGGAGACCGCCCGGCTTCTGGCGGCCACCGGGATCGGCCCGGATCTCGGCCAGGTCACGGAGCCGGCCAACGGCTACCAGTGGCAGACCGCCACCGGCGCGGCGCTGCTGGACATCGCGTTCACCACGGCCGGTCCGTACGGCTGGCCGGACGCCAGCACGATGCATCAGCCGGCCCTGGAGGAGCTGATCGCGGCAAGGGCGGCGTCACTGCCCGGCATCACGGTCCTGCGCGGGCACGAGGTCGTGGGGATCAGCGACGCCGAACAACGGGTGGAGGTGACCGCCGCCACCGGTGACGGAGCGACACGCGTCTTCTCCGCGAGGTGGGTCGTGGGGTGCGACGGCGCCAACAGCTTCGTGCGCGACCACCTCGACGTCTCCGTCACCGACCTCGGGTTCTCCTACGAGTGGCTGCTCTGCGACGTCGAGCTGCGCCGGCCGCGCGATTTCACCCCCACCAATGTGCAGATCTGTGATCCGGCCAGGCCCACGACGCTGGTGGGCAGCGGTCCCGGCCGCCGGCGCTGGGAGTTCATGCGTCTGCCGGGCGAGAGCACCGCCGAACTCAGCAGGGCCGAGACGGCCTGGCGGCTGCTGGCGCCGTTCGGCGTCACCCCCGACACCGCCACCCTGCTGCGCAGTACGACCTACATCTTCCAGGCCAGTTGGGCCGACCGGTGGCGGGTGGGCCATGTCCTGCTGGCCGGCGACGCGGCCCATCTCATGCCGCCCTTCGCCGGGCAGGGCATGTGCTCCGGCATCCGGGACGTCGTCAACCTGGCGTGGAAGCTGGACCTGACACTCCGCGGCCACGCGCCCGAGGCCCTCCTGGACAGCTACGCCGAGGAACGCCGGGCGCAGGCCAGGGAGTCGATCCTGGCCTCGGTCCAGCTCGGCCGGGTGATCTGTGTGACGGACCCGGCGGCCGCCGCCGAGCGGGATGCCACGGTCCTGGCCAACCGGCGCGGCCGGCCGCCGACGCGACCGGAGCCGGCGAAACCGCTCTCGGGTGGGCTGCTGAACCGGCGGCCCGGAGCGGAAGCGGCCGAGCCGCCGGCGGGTGCGGTCGTACCGCAGGGGCGCGTGAGCCGGCACGGACGCAAGGGGCTGTTCGACGACGTCGTCGGCCGTGGTTTCGTCCTGCTGACCACCGACGATCCGCACACCGTGCTCGACGCGGACCGGCTGTCCTTCCTCGCCGGCCTCCAGACCCACGTGGTGCGGCTGCTGCCCCCCGGACATGCCTTCGACGGCCGCGGCTCGCCGGAGACGGTCGCGGAGTCCGACGGCGAGGCCGAGGCGATCGATGGAGCGGACGAGCCCGACGGCGAGGCCGAGGCGATCGATGGAGCGGACGAGCCCGACGGCGAGGCCGAGGTGATCGATGGAGCGGACGAGCCCGACGGCGAGGCCGAGGTGATCGATGGAGCGGACGAGCCCGACGGCGAGGCCGAGGTGATCGACGTGGCGGACATCGACGACGTCTACCGGCCGTATCTGGCCCGGTTCACGGCGACGTCCCTGCTCGTCCGCCCGGACTACCACGTCTTCGGTGCCGCGAGCGGCCCCGACGGCACCCGCGCACTGATCGACGACCTGCGCGACCAGTTGCGGGCCGCGGTGCCGGCCGGCGTACGGCACCAGGCCGGCTGACGGAGCACGGCGCCCGCCGCGCCCGCCGGCCGGGGCAGCCGGCGGGCGGGCGCGTCGGTCAGCCGAGTCGGAGCGGGAGCTGGGCGACCCGGGTGAACCCCGGCCGCAGCGCCCACGGGATCTCCTTGCGCTCCACCGCGAGGGAGAGGTCCGGGAAGCGGGTGAACAGCGCGTGCAGCGCCACCTCCGCCTCCTGGTAGGCCAGCGGCGCGCCGAGGCAGTAGTGCGGCCCCATCCCGAACCCGAGGTGGCTCCCGGCCCCCCGGCAGACGTCCAGCCGCTCGGGGGCGTCGTACTTGCGCGGGTCGGTGTTCGCGGCCAGGAGCAGCGGGGTGACCGCCGAGCCCGCCGGGATCGTCACGCCGCCCAGCTCGATCTCCTCCGCCGCGTACCGGGGCTGGGCGAACTGCGAGGGCCCCAGGCGCATCAGCTCGCGCACCGCCGGCTGCCACCGGGACGGATCCGCCCGCAGCAGCGCGAGCTGGTCCGGCTGCTCGAGCAGGGCGAGCACCGAGTTGCCGAGCAGGTACGTCGTCGACTCGTGCCCGGCGGTCACCATGGTGAAGACCAGGGTGACCATCTCCCGGTCGGAGAGCCGGTCCCCGTCGTCCTCCTGCGCCTGCACGAGGGCGGAGATCAGGTCGTCACGCGGCTCGGCACGCCGGCGCGCGATCACGTCCGTCACATGGTCGGCGCACTCGCGCAGGATGGTCGGGAGGCGCTCGACCTCCATCAGGGACAGCACGCGCCCCCATTCCTGCCACTGCGGACGGTCGGCCTCGTCGATCCCGACCAGCTCGCAGATCACGGCGATGGGCACCGGGTAGCAGAACGACTCCACGAGGTCGACCGGTGTGCCGTCGCGGCCCGCGTCGGCCATCCGGTCGAGCAGCGTCGCGCTGATCTCCTCGATCCGCGGGCGCATCTCGGCCACCCGCCGCGCGGTGAACGCCCGGGAGACCAGCTTGCGCAGCCGGGCGTGGGCGGCGCCGTCGAGGTTCATCATCGCCTTCTCGATGAGGTCGACCACGTCGGCCGGGATGTCGAGCTGCTTCAGGATGGCGTGCTGGGCGTCCGGCTCGCCTCCCGGCACCGATGCCACGTTGGTGACGAACCGCGGGTCGGTGAGGACCTGACGTACGTCGTCGTAGCGGGTGACCAGCCACATCGGCGACCCCATGACCGTGCCGGTCAGGATCGGCGCCTGCTCGCGCATCCGCGCGTACGCGGCGAAGGGGTCGGCGATCAGGTCCGGCGAGAGCAGGTCGATCGGGTCGGCCGGGTTCTCGATGGTAGCGGTCATGGGTCTCCCCCTTGGTGTCGAGGAACCTTGGTGTCGAGGAACCTTGGTGTCGAGGAACCTTGGTGTCGAGGAATGCCGGTGTCACGGAATTCCGGCGTCGAGGAATTCCGGCGTCGCGGAAAATGCGTTCTGGCCCACCGGCGCGAGACGGCACGCGGGGCGGGCCGTGCTGTTCGCCTGCGCAGGAAACCGGCGGACGCCATTTCTTCGGGACAATAGGGCAGGGCCGGTCGGCAGAGCATCCCTCGACCTGATAAAGATTTCCCGGCCCTTGACACGTTTTGCGCAGGGGTGCGGGTGCCGCGTTTCCCGTTTCACGGAAGCACGATCAGGTGCGTTCGTTCTGCGGAAGCGCGATCAGGCGGGCCAGCGACACCGCGCCGCGCAGCGAGGACAGGCCTCCCAACCTGGCCGGCTCCACCGGCGGTGGGGGGTGGCCGGGGCGGGCCAGCTCTGCGAGGTGTTCGGACACGAGCCCGACGAAGCCGGGGAGGGCGCTCGCGAAGCCGCCCCCGACCAGCACGAGTCGCGGATGGACGAGTTCCTGGACGCCCACCGCCGCGGCGGCCAGGGCCCGGGCGGTCCGCCGCAGCGCCGTGACGGCCCACGGCCGCCCGTCGCACCATGCCTGGCGCAGTGCGTCGAAGGTGACCGCGCTGCCCCGCAGTCGTGTCGCGCGGCGCAGCGTGGCCGGGCCCGAGGCGATCGCCTGGAGGCATCCCCGGCGGCCGCACACGCACCCCGGGCCGCTGATGTCGACGACCATGTGCCCGATCTCGAAGGATCCACGGCCGAGCCCCGGGCACAGCTCGCCTCGCAGGACGAGGCCGCCGCCGATTCCCGTGCCGATCCCGAGGTAGAGCAGATCGTCGCAGCCCGCTGCCCGGGACTCGGCGAGCGCGCCGAGGTCACCGTCGTCCGCCCAGGCGACGGCCGCTTCGGGGAACAGCGCGCGCAGCGCCCCGCCCAGGTCCGTCCCGGTCCACTCGGGCCGGCTCGGCCAGGCGGTGATCCGCTCGGCCGGTCCGAGCGTCGCCGGCATCGCGACGCCCACGGCCCGGAAGGACGTCCCCAGCCTGTTCCGCAACGCGCCGACCGCATCGTCCAGTTGCCGCAGATCGCGGTCCGCGCTGTGCCGCGGCCCCCACGGGAACGCGGTCTCGTCGACACATGCGGCGTCCGCTTCCACCCGGAGGGCGACCTTGGTGCCCCCGATGTCGACGCCGAGGTAGTGCGCGGTGTCCATGCCCTGCGGTGCTCCTCAGCCGCGGGGCACGGGCGGGCACAGCGCCAGCAGGTCGGCCGGGCGGCGCAGAACGGCGGCCGGCTGAGCGGCGAGCAGTTCCTCCTCGTCGGACACGGCCCACAGCGCGGCGACCGAGGCGACACCGGCGCCCTGTGCGCTGGCGAGGTCGGTCGGCGCGTCACCGACCATGAGGGCCTGCTCGGCCGGCAGGCCCAGCAGGTGGAGGGCGCGCTCCACGATGTCGGGGGCCGGTTTCGGCCGGGCGACCTCGTCCGAGCCGATGACATGGGCGAAGAAGGGCAGCAGGCCCAGCTGTTCCAGCAGGGAGCGCGCCCGTGGCCCGCTCTTGCCGGTGGCCACCGCGAGCCGGAGGCCTCGCACCCGCAGGGTCAGGAGCAGCTCGACGACGCCCTCGAAGACCGGCACTTGGGGCGCGAGCCGGTAGCTCTCGCGGACGAAAGGTTCCTCCATCTCCAGCGGCAGGCCCATGATCCGCATGATGTCCGGGAAGTAGCGCCCCAGGTGCCGTCGGTACTCCTCGAAGGGCGCGGGCCCCTCGCCGACGACCTCCTTGTACGCGAGGGCGAACGCCTCGTTCATCACCGCGAAGCTGTCGACGAGGACCCCGTCCAGGTCGAAGATCACGGCACGTCTGACCGACGGTGGGAGTGTCCGCGTCACCGTCGCCGATCCCCCTGTCTCCGGGGCTGTCACCTGATGCCCACGCGGTATGTGTGCTCGTTCTGCTGAAACTGGCGATTCCACTGGCTTTCCCCACCGTTCACCGATAAGCGGGCACACCGTTGTGGGCGTGCGCGGAGCGGGCCGAGGCGTAGAAGTCCTCGATGAGGCGGACGGTCGTACGGGCCTCCCCGATGGCTCTGCCGCGCCGGCTCGGGGCCGTCAGGATTCCGGCGAGGGCGTCCAGCTGCCGCCGGTACTCGGTGCCGATCGGCTCGTCGGGCACCGGGACGGAGGTGGTGGTGCCCTCTCGGGTCAGCGTCAGCACCGGGCGGGGGTGGCGGTTGGGGCTGAAGCCGAAGGTGCACCTCAGCTCTGCGGTTCCGGTGCTGCCCACCACCTGGATCCGGGTCACGTCCCGCGCCTCGTGCGACGCCCAGCCGGTGAGCAGGGAGACGGAGATGCCGTCGTCGCGGACGAAGAAGCCCCGGGCGGTGTCCTCGACGTCCCCGACGGCATCGGCGACCGGCCGGTCCCGCCGCCATGTGGCGCCCCAGGTACCGGTGTCGAGGAAGTCGCTGGACGTCACGCCGACGACCTGTGTGCAGCGGGCCGGCCCGAGCAGGGATGCGAGCGTGTCGAGCAGATGCCATCCGAGGTCGAACAGCACACCGCCGCCGGCTTTGCTGCGCTGGGTGAACCATCCGCCGGCCTGTGGGATGCCGCGTGCCCTGACCCAGGACAGGTCGACGTGCCGGACTCGGCCCAGCTCCGGCAGCAGGCGCGCCAGGGCTCCGACGTCGCCGCGGTAGGGGGCGGCGCTGCCTGCCAGCAGCATGCCGCCACCGTCGCCTTCGGCCGCTGCCAGAGTCTCGGCCTCGGCGGAGGTGAGACACACCGGCTTCTCCAGGAAGACGGAGATGCCCTTGCCGAGCAGGGCGGCCGCCACCCCGGCATGCAGGTGGTTGGGGACGGCGACGACGGCGAGGTCGACCGCGCGGGCGGTGAGCGTGTCCACCGACGGGTGCACGGACAGGCCCGGCGCGCTGCCGAAGGCCTGACGCGTCGCCGGTTCGGTGTCGACGACGGCCACCACGTCGAACCCGGCCGACTCCGCCAGCAGGGGGAGCCAGAGTTCCCGTCCCGCCCAGCCGAGCCCTACGACGGCTGCCCGGACGCTCATACGGCGGCCACGGCGTCCGCGATGATCTCGGCTGTCCGGTGCATGTCCTGCTCGGTGGCGAGCAGGACACGGTGGTGCAGCCAGACGCAGTCCTGGCTGATGGCCTCCGTGCGGGGGCAGCGCTCGGCGATCTCCTCCACGGTCGCGTCGGGTGCGGAGATCTCCCAGAAGGCGTCGGTGCGGTAGACGGCGCGGAAGCCCGCGAACGCCGGCAGGCCGGCCGCCACGAGCCTGTCCACCAGGGCGTTGCGGTTCTCCTCCCCGATACCGGGCACACGGAACATCGCCATGTAGTGCGAGGGGAAGTCGGTGCGCTCGTCCCCTCGTTGGGGGACCACGCCGTCGATCGACCCCAGCAGGCGGGCGAGCAGGGTCCAGCGTTTCTGGCGGGTCGTCGTCTGCCCCTCCAGGCGGCCCAGCTGGGCGCGCAGCACCGCCGCCGAGAACTCGTTGAGTCGCAGGTTGGAGCCGGCGATCTCATGCAGGTACCGGCGGTCGGTCCGCGGCCGGCCGCAACTGTGGCGAAGGAACGCGGTCTCGTACATCTCCGTCTCCGGGAACAGTACGGCGCCGCCCTCGCCGGCGGTCATCAGCTTGCCGTTCTGGAAGCTGAACGCGGCCACCGAGCCGAGTTCGCCGACCCGTTTTCCCCGCCAGCGGGCGCCGTGGGCGTGGGCGGCGTCCTGGAGCAGCGGGACGCCGGTATCGGCGGAGAGCTTGGCCAGTGCGTCCATGTCCGCCATGTATCCCGCCATGTGCACAGGCATGATCACCTGGGTGCGCGGTGTCACGGCCGCGGCGGCCGCCGCCACGTCGATGCCGTAGGTGTCCTCGTCCACGTCCACCGGGACCGCGACCGCTCCGAGCCGCTGCGCCGCCTGGGAGGAGGAGATGAACGTGAAGGCCGGGACGATGACCTCGGAGCCGGGACCGACCCCCATGCACTGCAGGGCGAGTTCCAGCGCGTGGGTTCCGTTCGTGACCGCGAGAGCGTGGGGGGCGCCGTGGTGGTCGGCGAACTCCCTTTCGAAGGACTCGACTTCGGTGCCGCCCATCCGCCACCACTGCCCCTGCTCGAGTGCACGGATGAGGCCTTCCCGCTCGCCCGCGTCGTACTGAGGCCACTGGGGGAACTCCGGCGCCTGTCGCACGTTCATGTCTCTCCAACCATGGATCTGGCTCGACGCGAGGTGCGGGACGAGCGGGGCGGCGTGCCAGGCAGGAGACGCACGCGCACGAGAGCACTCACCGTCGAGATCGCGGAAGACGCGCACATCCCGCCCCGTGCGGCGGCATGTGCGGTCAGTGGAAGAGGGGGCCAACGTGTCCAACGTAAAGCCCTTCCGGCCTCCCCGCATCCCTCGGTCCGGTAGTCGCCGACCGGTCACTTCAGACCGAAGAAGGCCTGATAGGACTCCAGTTGCCCCTCGAGCATGTGCACTCCGTGGTGGACGCGGTGCCCTCGTGCGGCCGCCTCGCGCAGAAGCCTCGTCTCCCGCGGCTTCATGACGATGTCGGCCACTACGGTGTGTGGTGGCAACGAGTCCACGGGGAACGGGAGCGGGTCGTCCGCACGCATGCCGAGCGGTGTCGCGTTCACCGCGATGTCGAGGTCGGCGTCAGGCAGGTTCGGTCCGCTCAGGGCGCGTGCCCGGCCCGGCCAGTACGAGTCGAGACGGGTGATCAGAGCGCTGAGCTTCGGCGTGTCCGAGTCGTACAGGGACAACCGGGCGACACCGGCCGTCAGCAGTGCCACGGCGATGGCGCTGCCCGCGCCTCCCGCGCCGACGAGCGCCACCTGGCGGCCTTCGGGGTCGTGCCCGGCGCCGACGAGACCCGTCACGAAGCCGGAGCCGTCGAAGTTCTCCGCGAGCCAGCTGCCGTCCGGCTCCCGTCGCAGCACGTTCGCGCTGCCGACGATGTCCGCGGTCGCGCCGCACCGGTCGGCCAGCCGGCGCACAGCCGTCTTGTGCGGCACGGTGACGAACATGCCGTCCATGTTCTCCACGCGCTGCAGGCCCCGCACGACGTGTTCCAGGTGCCGCGGCCGTGCGTGCACCGGAAAGAGCACCGCGTCGATGTGGAGGCGCGCGAAGAGCGGGTTCATCAGTGTGGGCGCCTGGACCTGGGCGATGGGATCCCCCAGGACGGCGTACAGCCGGGTGGTGCCCGTGATGGGCGTGGCGGGAGGTTGTCCGGTCATCGCAGCCCTGCCTCACTGTCCGTGCCCCCGGCCGCCAGTATCTCGGCGACCCAGAAGGCGAGTTCCATCGCTTGCCGCGCGTTGAGGCGGGGATCGCAGGCCGTCCGGTAGCGGGCGGGCAGGTCGGCTTCGGCGATTCCCGCGGCACCTCCCAGACACTCCGTGACGTCTTCACCCGTCACCTCTACGTGGATGCCGCCGGGGTGGGTGCCCAGCCGCCGGTGCACTTCGAAGAAGCCGGCGATCTCGTCGACCACGTGACGGAAATGGCGGGTCTTGTAGCCGTTCACCGACGTGTAGGTGTTGCCGTGCATCGGATCGCACTGCCAGATCACCTGGTGCCCGAAGGCGGTGACCTTCTCCACGATCGGAGGCAGTACCTCACGCACCAGGGTGTGCCCCATACGGCTGACCAGCGTCAGTCGCCCGGGTTGACCGTAAGGGTCGAGCCGCCGCACGTATTCGACGGCTTGCTCCGGGGTAGTGCGCGGACCGATCTTGAGGCCGATCGGATTGGACAGCAGTTCCGCGAAGGCGACGTGCGCGCCGTCGAGCCGGCGGGTGCGCTCGCCGATCCACAGGAAGTGCCCCAGTCCGCTCGACAGGCGAGGCCGCGGCCCGCTGACGTCCGCCCACAGCGAGGACTGCTCATAGTCGAGCAGCAGGGCCTCATGACTGACGTGGAGGTCGCGGTATCCCTCGTCCACCGCTTGCGGATCGGGCACACCGTTCCGGCACAGCTTGCGGACCAGGGCCATCGTCTCCGTGGCGGCGGTGTGGGCCCGCAGCATCCGGTGGGGGTCGGGCGTCCGGGCCGCGGGCGTGGGTTCCACGGAGTTGACCATGTCGCCGCGGTAGACGGGCAGTCCCGACGCGTCGACGGTCTTGGAGCGGGGCTTGGCGTACTGCCCGGCCATGCGGGCGATCTTGACGACGGGGAGCCCCGCCCGGCGGGTGAGCACGGCGGCCATGTGCACGAGAGTCCGCAGATTGGCTCGCTGATGGGCCTCGGTGTTCTCGGCGAAGGTCTCGGCGCAGTCACCGCCCTGGAGCAGGAACGCCTCGCCGCGCGCGACCGCGGCGAGCTGACCGGACAGCCGCGCCGTCTCGGCCGGTGTCACGATCGGCCCGGCCCGGCTCAGCAGGGCCACCGCCTCTCTCGCCCGCTCCGGGTCCGGCCAGACCGGTTGCTGCGCGGCCGGCCTGGCCAGCGCCGCCGACAGCTCTCGGGCCAGTGGGCGGTCCACCGGCCGGCAGGCCCCGGGCGATCCGTCGGGATCGGCCGGCCACTGGGGAAAGTGCCTCATATGTGAGCCGCATCGGTCGTGGAGGCTCCGGGCGCGGCGGCGCCGACGAGATCGGCCAGTCGCGCTCGGGGCATCCGGTCCAGGACCCCGGCGACCACCTCGGGCGGCACTTCGCTCACCAGTTCCGCGCCCTTCGGGCCGTCCAGGACGAACGCGAGTCCGGTGATCGCCTTCTTGTCGTGTCGCATCAGCCGCATGAGGGCCACGGTCTCGGTCTCGACGGGCAGGGCGGTGGGCAGGCCGTAGTGTTCGACGATCTCCCGGTGCTCCGCCACCCGCGCCTGGCCGATACGGCCCAGAGCGCCGGCGAGCAGGCCCGCGAAGACCGTTCCCACGGCCACCGCCTCGCCGTGGCGCAGAGCGAAGTCGGTCGCCGCCTCCAGCGCGTGGCCCAGCGTGTGGCCGTAGTTGAGCACGTGCCGTGGACCGGAGTCCCGCTCGTCCGCCTCCACGACGCGGGCCTTGAGGCTCACCCCGGCGGCGATCTGTTCCGCCAGGGGCAGTCCGCGCAGGTCCGCGGCGCCGATGAAGTGGCAGCGGGCGATCTCGCCGAGACCGTTCAGCATCTCCCGCCGCGGCAGGGTCGACAGGTAGTCCGTGTCGCACAGCACCGCACTGGGCTGCCAGTAGGCGCCGACCAGGTTCTTGCCGGCCGGCAGATTCACCGCGGTCTTCCCGCCGACGCTGGCGTCCACCTGGGCGAGCAGCGACGTGGGCAGGTGGATCACGGGCACACCGCGGTGATACAGCGCGGCCGCCAGCCCGACCACATCGGTGGTCGTCCCGCCGCCGCAGGAGACGACGACGTCGGACCTGGTGAGCCCGAACCGCACGAACTCACCGCACAGCGCCTCCACGGTGGCGAGGGTCTTGTCCTGCTCGCCGTCCCGGGCCGGCAGCAGCAGGGTCTCCACACCGGTGTCGGGCACCCACTGCGCCGGGCGTGCCGACACGACGACGGCCCGCCGGGCGCCCAGCCGACGGATGATCCCGGCGAGCGACGTACGCACCCCGGACCCGATGAGCACATCGTAGGAATGATCTGTGAGGCGCAGCGGAACGGAGGTGACTTCTGCCATCGTTTCCCTCTTCTGATGTCAGCTCGCCCTGATCACCCGAGAAGAATGGTGCTACGGGCGCCGGCCGGAGTGCGGATTCAGCGGAACTCGCCCGCCAGAATGCGGGAGATCAGCTTCCGTTGTTCGTCGTCGTCCGTGATCGTGCGCACCTCCTCGCGCCCGTCACGGACCGTCAGGTATCGCCGTCCCTTCAGTACGACCTGACCGTTGTCGAAAGTCCGCCCGAACAGGACGTCCTGACCGTCGTGCGCTCGCAGGTCCGCCTCGATCTCCCGGAAGAGGCGATCCGTTCCCCGCCCGATCGGGCACGGGTCGGATTCCTCCACCGCGTACTCACGGTTGAGGTGCTCCTCCAGTTCCCTCCAGTCGCTCCACTGCCGGGATTTCATCGCGAAGGTATAGACGACGCTCCACCGGCTGACCCGTCCCCGGCGTTGCAGAGCGAACCCGGTTTCGTGGTCGACCAGCCGGTACTGGCACCCGTACTGGGTCTGTACCGTGTCGGTGACCAGCAACGGCTCGATGTAGTTGGGGCCCGGGTAACCGACGTCCACGAGCCACTCGTCCCCGTCCAGGGTGACACGGTTGAACATGTGCTCCACGTCGAGCCCGAAGTTCTCACGGCCTTCGGCGGTGCTGCCCGCCATGAGGGTGACGTCGTATCCCAGTTCACGCAGAAGCAGATGGAACAGACGGGCCAGTTCGAAGCATGTGCCACCCTGACCGTTGACGATGCTCGTCTCGAACAGCGCGCTCTCGTCGAGGTCGACGATGCGTAGTCCGTCACGGAGATCCTGGGTGGCGCCGTTGTACGGAATCGCCATGAGGTGGTTCTTGTGCAGCCTCCGCAACGTCGCGATGTCCACACCGGTTTCGCCGCCGCACCCTATCCGCTGGAGGTATTTTCCTACGTCGAACACGTCATCACTCTCTTTCATACGGAGATCGCTACGACCGCGGTCTGTTCTCCGCACATCAGCTCGTGCAGGTGCGCGGCGAGCATTCCCGGCGTCGGATGGTCGAAGACGAGGCTGGGCGAGAGTTTCCTTTCGGTGATGGTGCGGAGCCGGTTGCGCAGTTCGATGGCGGTGAGGGAGTCGAAGCCGATCTCGAAGAGCCCCTGGTCGGCGTCGATGTGGTACGTCGCGCTGTAGCCCAGGACAGCGGCCACCTGAGCCCGCACCAGGTCGAGCAGGACCTTCGCCTGCTCGGCGGCGGTGAGTCCGGCCAGCCGGTCGGCCAGCTGCCGGTGCTCGTCGCCGGTGCCCGCGGCGTGTGCCGCCTGCCGGCCCGCCCGTACCAGGCCGCGCAGCATGTGCGGCACCCCGCCACCGGCCGCCGCGTCAGCACGCACCCCCCGCA
>NZ_JBVIIT010000039.1:0-16678 GCF_055569615.1 Streptomyces sp. NPDC031379
CCACCGGTCCATGGGCACGTCGTCGACCGGAGCCGGAGCACCCCGGTCATGCCTCAGCAGCAGGTACGTGGCCATCGTGTCTCTCCTCGGTGCCGGCCCGACCCATGGTGGTCGCGTTCACCCCGGGGACGGAGCCGCTCCCCCGTTCTCGACATCACCGGCCGACTTTTCTGCCGAAGATCCCGCGCGGGCCGTGGAGCTGCTGGTGATGGTCATGTGGTCGTACTATCGGTGATCTCGTGGGGGAGGTGGTCATGGGCCGGCATCGCTCTGGCACGCCGACGCTGGAGGAGGTGGCCGCCCATGCCGGAGTGGGGCGGGGCACCGTCTCCCGGGTCATCAACAACGCGGCGGGCGTGAAGGAGTCGACCCGCCGTGCCGTGGAGCGGGCCATAGCGGAACTGGGCTACGTGCCCAATCTCGCCGCCCGGTCCCTCGCCGGGCGCCGGGCCGACGCCGTCGCCCTCGTCATGACGGAACCGGACTGGCGGCTGTTCGGGGAGCCCTTCTTCTCCGAGGTCGCCCGCTCGCTCGGCGACGCCCTGGCGGAGACCGGCATGCAGTTGCTGCTCACCCTGGCCCGCTCCGACACCGAGCGCCGGCGCTGCGTGGAGTACGCGCGCGGCGGCCGGGTCGACGGAGTGCTGCTGATGTCGGTGCACGCCGACGACCCGCTGCCCGACATGCTCGCCGAGGCCCGGTTGCCGACCGTCCTGCTCGGCCGCCGCTCGGCCGACGAGAACGTCAGCTACGTCGACGCGGACAACGTCGGCGGCGCCCGCAGCGCGGTCCGCCACCTGCTGGACAAGGGACGCACGGCCATCGCCACCATCACCGGGCCGCTGGACATGTACGTCGCCCAGAGCCGGCTGCGCGGCTACCGCGAGGCCCTGGCAGGGGCCGGCCTGTGCGAAGACGACGCCCTCGTCGTCGAGGGCGACTTCACCGAGGAGAGCGGGCGCCGCGCCATGGCCGAACTCCTCGCACGCCACCCGGAGATCGACGGCCTCCTCGCCGCGTCGGACACCACGGCCGCCGGTGCCCTGCAGGCACTGCGCGTGGCGGGACGGCGGGTGCCCGAGGACGTCGCCGTGATCGGTTTCGACGACTTCCCGCTCGCCCAGCGGACGGAGCCACGCCTGACCACGGTGCGTCAGCCGCTGGAGGAGATCGGCCGGACCATGGTCCGGCTGCTCCTGGAGGAGATGGAGGAGCCGGCTGTGGCCTGGCGTCACATCATCCTCCGCACCGAGCTGGTGGTGCGCGACTCGGCCTGACGGCCGTTCCGTACCGCCCTCAAGCCCCTTTTCGGGAGCGCCCCCACGTCCCCTTCGGGAGCGCTCCCAATCCGGCCGCCGGCGGGAGTGGGCCGGCCTCGGCCCTCGACCTCGGCTTTCGAAGCCGATTCGACGCACCCGTGTCCACAGTCTTGTCAGGGACATGAGCCATCCCTACAGTCCCTGCCGAACACGATGAATGGGAGCGCTCCCATCCATGTGCCTGTGGGAGCGCTCCCGCACCGCCCCCTTGTCCTTCTCGGAGAGGACCCGCATGCGACCGTCAAAGCACCATGCCCGTAGTGCGCGTGGCCTGTTCGGCGCACTGCTCACCTCACTCGCCGTGCCGGCCGTGCTCCTGACGACCGCCCCGGCGGCGCAGGCCGACACGTCGATCTGCGAACCGTTCGGGACGACGACGATCCAGGGCCGCTACGTCGTCCAGAACAACCGCTGGGGCACCAGCGAGCCCCAGTGCGTCACCGCCACCGACTCCGGCTTCCGGATCACCCAGGCCGACGGTGGCGTGCCGACGAACGGAGCCCCGAAGTCGTACCCGTCCGTCTACAACGGCTGCCACTACACCACCTGCTCGCCGGGTACCGCCCTCCCGGCCCGGCTCGGCACCATCGCCGGCGCGCCGACCGGCATCACGTACTCCTACGCCGGCGACGCGGTGTACGACGCCGCGTACGACATCTGGCTCGACCCCACACCCCGGACCGACGGTGTGAACCGCACCGAGATCATGGTCTGGTTCAACCGGGTGGGTTCGATCCAGCCGGTCGGCTCGCAGGTCGGCACCGCCACCGTGGCCGGACGCCAGTGGCAGGTGTGGTCCGGCAACAACGGCTCCAACGACGTGCTGTCCTTCGTCGCTCCCTCGGCCATCACCAGCTGGAACTTCGACGTCATGGACTTCGTCGCACAGGCCGTCTCCCGTGGACTGGCCCAGAGCGACTGGTACCTGACGAGCGTGCAGGCCGGTTTCGAGCCCTGGCAGAACGGCACGGGCCTCGCGGTGACGTCCTTCTTCTCCTCGGTCGACACCGGCGGCGGTGACCCGGGCGGACCGGGCGGCTCCACGGCGTGCAAGGTGACGTACGCGACGAACGTCTGGCAGGGCGGCTTCACCGCCGACGTCACCGTCACCAACACCGGTACCGCCCCGGTCGACGGCTGGAAGCTCGGCTTCACCCTGCCGGCCGGCCAGCAGATCACCGGCGCCTGGAACGCGGCCGTCGCTCCGTCCTCCGGAGCGGTCACGGCGAGCAGCCTGGCCCACAACGCGCGGATCGCGCCCGGCGGTCAGGTCTCCTTCGGCTTCCAGGGCGGCTACGGCGGCACCTTCGCCAGGCCCGGCGGTTTCACCCTGAACGGCACCGCCTGCACCACCGGATGACGCACCGGACGGACGACAGCGACACAGAAGAGGAAAGAGACGGAAAGGGAAGACACACATGCCACGACGCAGCACACTCATGACGGTGGTGGCGGCCTTGGCCACCTTGATGACAGCACTCGGCCTGACCCTCCTCGGGCAGGGCAGCGCACAGGCCCATGGGGTGGCGATGCTGCCCGGATCCCGCACCTACCTGTGCTACCTGGACGCCCGTACCGCGACCGGCGCACTGGACCCGACCAACCCCGCGTGCCGGGACGCGCTGGCCGAGAGCGGCGCGACCTCCCTGTACAACTGGTTCGCCGTCCTCGACTCGGGCGCCGGTGGACGGGGCGCCGGCTACGTCCCCGACGGCACCCTGTGCAGCGCCGGAGACCGGTCGCCGTACGACTTCTCCGGCTACAACGCGGCCCGTTCGGACTGGCCGCGGACCCACCTGACCAGCGGTGCGACGATCCAGGCGCAGTACAGCAACTGGGCCGCGCACCCGGGGGAGTTCCGGGTCTATCTCACCAAGCCCGGCTGGTCTCCCACCTCGGCACTGGGCTGGGACGATCTCGACCTGATCCAGACGGTCACCAACCCGCCGCAACAGGGCTCGCCCGGCGCCGAGGGCGGCCACTACTACTGGGACCTGACGTTCCCCTCCGGCCGTTCCGGTGACGCCGTGGTCTTCATCCAGTGGGTGCGCTCGGACAGTCAGGAGAACTTCTTCTCCTGCTCCGACGTGGTCTTCGACGGTGGACACGGCGAGGTGACCGGCATCCGCGGCTCCGCCGGCACGCCGACGCCCACGCCGACGCCCACGCCGACCCCCACACCGACCGATCCGCACACCGGCTCCTGCATGGCCACGTACACCGTGGTGAACCACTGGAACGGCGGCTTCCAGGCCTCCGTCGAGGTCATGAACCACAGCACGGCACCGCTCAACGGCTGGGCCGTGGCCTGGAAGCCGGGGGCGGGCACCAGGATCAGCAGTGCCTGGAACGGTTCGCTGTCCACCGCCGCCGACGGCACGGTCACCGTCCGCAACGTGGACTACAACCGCACCATAGCCGCCGACGGCAGCGTCACCTTCGGCTTCACCGCCACCTCGACCGGCAACGACCTCCCGGCCGGCTCGATCGGCTGCGTCACGCCGTAGCCCCGCACCCGTCCCGCCCCCGCACCAGCTCGCCGCCGGACCGTCCCCCGAGGCGCCGGCGGCGAGCCCCTTCCCAGGCAAACGGCCACTCCCCGACGCGAGTTGAGCGGACCGGAGTCCTCGATCGACCGCGTCACGCCCATTGACTCCGCGACAGGGCATTGGTTGAGTGGCTCATCCACTGAGCCACTTGAAGGGGGCCGCATGGAGGCACTGCCTCGCGAAACCATCGTCGACGTCCTGGAGAGCCGTCTGCGTGAGGACATCCTCACCGGACGCCACCCGGCGGGCAGTTACCTGCCACCCGAACGCACACTCGCCGACGGCTACGGCGTCACCCGCACCACCCTCAAGCACGCTTTCGGACGTCTCATGCAGGCCGGCCTGCTGGAGACCCGCCACGGCGTCGGCACCCGCGTACGGGACTACCTGCGCCTGGGCGGCGCCGACCTGCTGCCCATGCTCGTACGGCACAGCCCCGACTGGATCGGTGAGGTCTTCGAAGTGCGGCGCGGCATCGGCGCGTTGATCGCCGAGCGCGCGGCGGCCCGAGCCACCGGACGGCAACGCGCCGAACTGCGCGCCCTGGTCACGGCCGTGGGGGATGCGACGGACGCCGACGCCGTGCAGCTCGCGGACATCGAGGTGCACCGGGCCCTGGCCCGCGCCACCGGCAACCGTGTCTACGTCCTGCTGACGAACACCCTCTTCAACGCCTACCTGCCCGTGCGCGCCGCGCTCAGGGGACCGTTCACGGATGCCCAGGTGGCCCGGGGCCGCCTGGAGCCGGTGATCGACGCGGTGGAGGCCGGTGACGAGGCCGGCGCCCGGCGGGCGGCCGAGACATATCTGACCGCGACCGAACGGATCATGCTGGAGGGCCTCGCATGAGCGCGACGACGCCCCCGACCCCGGCCCCGGACAGCGGCTCGCCCGCCCGCGGCACCGTCTTCAGGGAGACGATGCTCGGCACCCTGCGGCTCGACGACGAACACCGCACCCGCCGCGTCCGCCTCGATCTCACGGTCTCGACGGACCGCGTCCTGCGGCTGCTCGGCACGACCGAGGCCCGGACCACCGGCCGGGTCCGGATCACCGGATGGTCCGACGACCCGTCCGCCGAAGGCGAGTTGGAGATATCACCGCTCGCCCGACGCCGTATCCGCTACCGCATCACCTTCACCGCCGACGGCCGCCGGCTCACCCTCGACGGCTGGAAGTCCGTCACCCCACGCCGGCCCGTCGCCTCGATGACCGTACTGCCGTACACCCTCTACGAGGACGGCGCACGGATCGGAACCGGCACCCTTCGTTTTCCGCTCGGCACGCACCTCCTGCCGTTCCTCGCCAGTTTCCGCTTCCCACGGCGTGCGCAAATCGCCGCCTTCCTCACGCCGCGCTGGCGTGGCGAGTCGGGACGAACCGAGGTCTGGTACACCACCGTCACCGACCCGGACACCGGCAGCGGGCTGTGGCTGCACCATGAACTGACCGCACCGGCGGACGGATCCCAGCCGTACGCGCACGGCTGGGCGGCGGTGTTCCCCCATGACGGCCCCGTCCGGCACGCCCGTTTCGGCCCCGCCCCGTGGACGCCCCAGCAGGGCTTCGGCGCCGACGGGGTCACGGTTCGCCCCGGACGCCTGTCCGGATCGGCGGCGGACGGTGCCCTGCACTGGGATCTCGCCGAACGACCCGTCGACGGACCGCTGTTCACCTTCCCGCGCTGGGCCTGGCGCCGTTCCGTGCTGCCGGCCGCCCAGATGCTTCCCGCCGCGCGCGCCCTCTACGACGGCACCTTCACCCATGACGGCAGGACCCTCGCGTTCACCGGCGCCCCGGGCGCGTCGGCCCGCATCTACGGACACGGCAACGCCCGCCGCTGGTCCTGGCTGCACGCCGACCTCGGCGGCGGAGACGTCCTCGAGATCGTCGCCGCCGTCTCCACCCGCCCGGGTCTGCGCGGCCTGCCCCCCTCGGTCTTCCTCCGGTTGCGCCGGAGCGGCCGGAACTGGCCGCGCCGTCCCGAGCGCCCGGCCGTCGGCTGGGCCGGAGCGGGGCGCTTCCGCGCCGATATCGCCCTGCCCACCTGGACGGTCACCGGCCGCAGCGGCCTGCGCCGGATCCGGGTCGAGGTCACCCAGCCCGCCGACCGCACCCTCGCCCTCGACTACACCGACCCCGACGGCCGGCACGCGACCTGCCGCAACAGCGAACGCGCCGACGCACACGTCCTGTTGGAGCGGTGGTGGTCCGGCGGCTGGCGCACGGAGGCGGAGTGGACGCTCGACGGCACGGCCCACGCGGAGGTGGGCACCCGATGAGCCTCACCGGCCTGGTGGCCGCCCTCATCGCCGACGACGGCAGCACCGACTGGCCCCGCCACGTCCCCGCCCGGCTCGAGAAGGTCCTGTCCACGATGCCGCTCGCCGCCCGGGCAGGCATCCGGGCGACGGCGCACGCGGTGGACGCCTACGCCGTGGTCCGTACGGGACGCACCCTGGCGGCTCTCGCCCCGCACGAACGGCAGTCCGTCCTGGCCGAACTGGCCGTACGCCCCGCACTCGCCCCGCTCCTGGACCTGCTCAAGGTGCCGGTGCTGCTGTCGGCCGGAACGGAACGGATGCTGCGCCACGGCCCCGCACCACGCGGCCTGCCGCGCCAGGACCCTCCGCTCGACCTGACACCCGCGCACGCCTGGCCCGCTCGGAGCACCGCCGACGCCGTGGTCATCGGCTCCGGTGCGGGCGGAGCGATGGCCGCCAAGACCCTCGCCCGTGCCGGGCTCGACGTCGTCGTCCTCGAAGAAGGACAGCATCACACCACTGAGTCCTTCGGCCGGCGTCCGCCCCTCGACCGATTCACCGACCTCTACCGGGACGGCGGAGCGAGCGTCGCCGTGGGCCGTCCACCGCTGCTCCTGCCGGTGGGCCGAGCCGTCGGCGGCACCACGGTGGTCAACTCCGGCACCTGCTACCGCACTCCGGACCGGGTGATCGACCGGTGGAGCAACCACTTCGGACTCACCGTCGCCGACGGCTTCGACCGCCACCTGGACGAGGTCGAACGGGTCCTGCGGGTGGCCACCCAACCCCTCGACGTCCTCGGTGCCAACGGCCGCATCGCCCTCACCGGAGCCCGCCGGCTCGGCTGGCAGGCCGCACCCCTGCGCCGCAACGCGCCCGGCTGCCAGGGCTCCTGCCAGTGCGTGGTGGGCTGCCCGACGGGCGCCAAACAGAGCGTGCAGCTCTCCGTCCTGCCCGACGCCTGCTCCGCCGGCGCCCGCATCGTCACCGAGGCCCGGGTCGAGCGCATCCTCGTCGACACGGACCGCCCCGGCGGACCACGCGCCGCGGGGGTGCGCGTACGACGGGGGGAGGACGGCTGGTTCGAGATCCTCGCGCCCCTGGTCGTCGTCGCGGCCGGCGCACTGCAGTCCCCGCCGCTCCTGCGCCGCTCCGGCCTCGGCCGGCACCCCCGACTCGGCCGCAACCTCAGCGTCCACCCGGCCACGAGCGTCGCCGGACGCTTCGCCGAACCGGTCACCGCCTGGGAGGGCGTGCTGCAGAGCGTCGGGGTGGAGCGACACCACGATGCGGGGATCCTCATCGAGGCCACCGCCACCCCGCCCGGCATGGGCTCCTTCGTCCTCCCCGGACTCGGCGCCGAACTGCGCCGCGAACTGGAGCACGCCGACCGGCTCGCCACACTCGGGGCGATGATCGCCGACCGCCCCTCGGGCCGGGTGCTGGGCCGCGACCGCACGCTGCTGCACTACCGGTTGCATCCCCGGGACGCGGGCCGTCTGATGCGGGCGGTGCGTGCCATGGGCCGGCTTCTGTTCGCCGCCGGTGCCGAGGAGGTGCTCACCGGCATTCCCCGCACGCCCCGCGTCCGCAGCCTCACGGAACTGGACGCCGTCCTCGCACGCACCAGCGCCCGACAGCTCCACCTGTCGGCCTACCACCCCACCGGGACGGTCGCCGCGGGCGCAAGCCCCCAGCGTTTCCCGACCGACCCGCTCGGACGTCTGCGCGGTGTGCACGGAGTACTGCTCACGGACGCCTCGGTGCTCCCCAGCTGCCCGCGGGTGAACCCTCAGCTGACCATCATGGCGGCGTCCCTGGCGATCACGGAGGCGCACCTTCGGGCATGAGGGGCCCGGGACACCACGGCGGGGTGTCGGCGCGTTGCCCCGACCGAGCGGTCGGGCGGCTCTTCAGAAGGCGTACCGGATGCGCAGCCAGGGCGCGTGGGCGGCGACGAGTCCACGCAGGGTCTGCACCGCCTCTCCCTTCACGTGGTTGGCGTAGCGGACGTTCAGCGCCCCGTTCTCCGAGCGTTTTCCCTGCTGAAGACCGGGCTGCCACAGCACCTCCTCGGCGCGGGGGTGCCAGCCGAGGTTGACCTCGTGCAGTTCCCGGTTGTGGGTGAGCATGATCACCTCGGCGGCCGCCTGCTGTCTGACCCGGCCCGGCAGGACGTCGTCGAGATGCCGGAGCAGATCCGTCCAGGCCTCCTGCCAGCCGGGGCGCAGGACCACGGGGGAGAGGTTGAAGTGGACCTCGTAGCCCGCGTCCAGGAAGTCCGCCGCGGCGGCGATCCGGTCGCCGACCGGCGAGGTCCGCAGGTCCAGCAGCCGCGAGTCCGCCTCGGGCATGACCGAGAAGCGGATGCGTGTCCGGCCCCGCGGGTCCAGTGCCAGCAGGTCGGGGTTGACGAACTTGGTGGCGAACGACGCCTTCGCCGTGGGCCAGTGGCGGAAGGAGCGCACGAGATCCGCGGTGTTGTCGCAGACCAGCGCGTCCACCGAACAGTCGCCGTTCTCCCCGATGTCGTAGACCCAGGCTGTCTCGTCGCACTGGGTGGGTTCTCGTTTGGGACCCTGGCGGGCGATGTGCCGTGCCAGGTGGGCGATGATGGCGTCCACGTTGGTGAAGACGGTGATGGGGTTGGCGTACCCCTTGCGGCGCGGCACGTAGCAGTAGGCACAGGCCATCGCGCATCCGTTGGAGGGGCCGGGGGCGATCCAGTCGGCGGACCGTCCGTTGGGCCGTGTGGCCAGCGTCTTCCTCTCGCCCAGGACCAGCGTCTCTCCCTTCACCCGCACCCAGCGCTCGATGTTCCCCTCATTGCCGTGCAGTCCCGGGATGCGCCAGTGGGAGTCCACCTCGATCACCTGCGCGGCCGGGAAACGGGCGAGGATCTGACGGCCGCGCGGAGAGGCGGCGGCGGCCGGTTCGGCGTAGATGGCCCGCACGGGCAGCAGGCGGCGGGCCACGGGGGAGTCACGGAAGAGGGCACGGCCCTTCGTCCCGCACTCCGGAGCCGCTCCGCCACGCTCGGCCGCGCCGCCCTCTGGCGGCGTCGCGGCGGCCTCCAGCGCGTCGAGACCGAACAGGGCGTCGGTGTCGTCGCCCGGCCCGGCGGAGGGGTGTCCCATGGGTGCTCCGCTCGGGTGTCGGGGACAGGTTCCTCTCTCCACTGTAGGCACGCGCGTGACGTGCGCGGGTTCGGCCCGTGGCGGACCCGCTCCCGGTGTGAGGCGGCCGTCACCGGCCTGGACCCGCGGCCGCCGGGTAGCCGGAACAGCACAGAGTCCCGGCATTCGGCCAGGGACAGCCCCAGGGGAAGGGAGTGCCGTGTCCGGAGTACTGGAGCGGATCAAGCAGTTCGCGAGGAGCCCGCAGGGACGCCGCACGATCGACCAGGTCCGCCGCACAGCGTCCGACCCGCGCCGCCGTGCTCAGGCTCAGCGACTCCTCGCGAGGTGGCGCACCCGCCGGTGACGCCTGGCCCCGGCCGCGCATCGCAGCGGGCGGGTTCCGGCGCGGCGTCGTGGCGGAGACATGTGGCGGGTGAACGACGTGCCTCGCGCGCGGGCGACGGACGTGCTCGGCGGCATCACCGGTACGACTGGCTCCCCGCCGGGGCACTCACTCCGCCGGCGCTGTGCGCGCCGGCCCTCGCGTCGACCTCGCTGCGGCGCCGCCGCGGTTTCGCGGCAGCCGTCCCCGTGGCCGTGCCCCTCCTGCCGGTGGCGACCCGGCTCTCCGGCTGTCCGGCTGCGCGATCGAACCGAGCACCGGCGCGAACCGCCCCGCGCCGCCGCCCCGGCCGAAGGCGGCAGCCGCCGGTGGCACCGTACGGACCTCCTCGTGCGCGGTCGTCCGCCACGACCACGGCCGGACCGGGGACGTCTTCACGGAGGACGCCGTGAGGTCCGGCGCCGCGCAGCCTCCGTCTTTCGGTCCGTCCGCGAACTCGGCGTCAGGACACGGGCGTTCGTCCCCGGCCGGACGACCGTGCGCGCACGTTCGTCTCGAACCAAAACCGGTAGCGGGCTCGGTCCGTCCCGGACGACCATGGGGCGCATGAATGACCAACCCGCACGATGGAGCCGGGCGTCGATCTATCCCGACATGTGGGCCGACCCGGACGACGACCCTCGCGACAGTGAGGGAACCAGTCCGGACGGCGAGCCCGCAACGCTGCTGGACTTCCTGACGAACTACCGGCTGACCCTGCGGATGAAGTGCGAGGGGCTGGATGC
This sequence comes from Streptomyces sp. NPDC031379, assembly GCF_055569615.1. NCBI lineage: Bacteria > Bacillati > Actinomycetota > Actinomycetes > Kitasatosporales > Streptomycetaceae > Streptomyces > Streptomyces sp. NPDC031379. The sequence goes on from NZ_JBVIIT010000039.1 coordinate 10,380, forward strand.
GGAGCAACTGGCCCGCCGGTCGGTTCCGCCGTCGACGATGTCGCTGCTCGGCCTGGTCCGGCACCTCGCCGAGGTGGAACGGGACTGGCGCAACTGGATCACCGACGGCGATCCGCTGCCGAAGCTGTACGGCGAGCCTGACGGTGACTTCCACGGGGCCGTCGGCGAGCAGGCCGAGGTCGACGCCGCGTACTGCGATCTGGAGCGCGAGCAGGCCGCGACCGACGCCGCGCTGGCCGGGCACCCGGATCTGGGCGAGCGTCTCGGGAAGGACGGCATCGCGGTCCGCGAGCTGCTGGTGCACAGGATCGAGGAGTACGCCCGTCACTGCGGGCACGCCGACCTGTTGCGCGAGTGCATCGACGGAAGGGTGGGTCAGTGACGGGGGCCGGGCTCACATCCGCCGCCGGAGGGGCGGCAGGACCGCGCTGAACGACGATCCGGCGCGGATGCCTCACTCAACCCACGGTGATTCCCACGAACTTGAGGAACGAGCCGGGCCCACGCGCCCCGAGCGCGTGGGTCAGCCGGCACCCAGCGTGGTGAGCAGACGGGCGCACCGGGCTGTCATCTCGGCCGCGCTCTGGTCCGGGTGGTCGGACCACCAGCGCATCACGGCGGTCACGGCGTACTGCCAGACCTGATCGAGGAGTTGGTGGTCGAGGGGATCGCCGTGTCCGGCACGGGTGAGGAGCCCGACGGCGCCCGCGGCGCCCATGGCGGCGAGCCGTCCGCGGTAGAGGTGCACGGCGTCGCGCATCTCACCGGCCGGCGGTGGAGCCGGGTCGTACAGGACGGACCAGGCATGCCGGCAGTGCTCGACCGCGGTGAAGAGCGCGGAGAGGGTGTCCAGCGCGTGACCGGTCGAGCCGCTGCGCGACCCGGCGGCGGCCACGGCATCGACCAGGAGGCCGCCGACCCGGTGGACACAGGCCAGGTACAGGCCGTCCTTGGACTCGAAGTAGCTGTAGATCAGCGGCTTGGAGATGCCCGCGCGCCGCGCGACGGCGGCGACCGACACGCCCGTGTAGCCGTGTCGGCCGAACTCCTCCACGGCCACGTCGATGATCTGCCGCTCCCGGTCCGCGCGGGAGACGCCTTTGGTGCCGGCCTTGCCCATGGAGCCACTCTAGCCCACGATGTGACCGCGAAGTAATTTACCCGAGGGTCAATTCAGGAGGGTGGAGAGTCATGACGCGGTCGTGGTGGGGATGGGGGAACGTCGAGGACGCGGTGCGCGGTGCCGAACTCCGGGCGCTGCTGGACCGCGTGCGGGTGCTGATGCCGGGCGACCTGACCGATCACGAGCCGCCGGACATCGCCGCGCTCGGACTGCCGGAGCCCCGGGTGGCCGCCCCGGCCCCGCTCGCCGGCGTCTGCTCGGCGGACCCGGCCGACCGGGCCGCGCACGCGCACGGCAAGGCGTTCCGCGACGTGGTGCGCAACCTGCACGGGGAGCTGCGCCATGTGCCGGATCTCGTCGCGCGGCCCCGCGACGAGCGCGAGGTGACCGACCTCCTCGACTGGTGCACCCGCGAGGGCATCGCCGTGGTCCCGTTCGGCGGCGGCAGCTCGGTCGTCGGCGGGGTCGAGCCCCGGTGCGACGACCACCCCGCCGTGGTCACCGTCGACCTGGGGCGACTGAACCGCGTGCTGGAGGTCGACCGGACGAGCCGGGCCGCGCGGGTGCAGGCCGGTGTGTTCGGCCCGCATCTGGAGAACCAGCTCAAGCCCCACGGACTGACGCTGCGGCACTTCCCGCAGTCGTTCGAGTTCTCCACGCTGGGCGGCTGGCTCGCCACGCGCGCCGGTGGCCACTACGCGACGCTGTACACGCACATCGACGACCTGGTCGAGTCCCTGCGGGTGGTCACGCCGAGCGGTGTCAGCGCGTCCCGGCGGCTGCCGGGCTCCGGCGCGGGACCGTCACCGGACCGGCTGTTCCTCGGCAGCGAGGGCACGCTGGGCGTCATCACCGAGGCGTGGATGCGGCTGCAGGAGCGCCCCCGTTGGCGCGCCGGGGCGTCGGTGCGGTTCCGGGACTACGCGGCCGCGGTGGCGGCCACCCGGGCGATCGCGCAGAGCGGGCTGAACCCGGCGAACTGCCGCCTCCTGGACGCCACCGAGTCCCTGCTCAACGCGGGCGTGAGCGTCGGCGGCGGTGTCCTCGTCCTCGCCTTCGAGTCGGCGGACCATCCGGTGCGCGCCGGCCTGGAGCGGGCCGTGGAACTCTGCCGCGACCACGGTGGGGAGCCGTCCGGCGACACCCTCGAGGGATCCACCGGGAACTCGGGCGGAGGGTCCGGCGGGGACGCCGCCGACGCATCCGCCGCGCAGACCTGGCGCTCCTCGTTCCTTCGCATGCCCTACCAGCGCGACGCGTTGGCCCGTCACGCGGTGATCGCCGAGACGTTCGAGACGGCATGCACCTGGGACAGGTTCGACGCACTCCATCAGGGAGTCATGGAAGCGGCCCGGCAGGCCATCCGGGAGGTCACCGGGACAGGGGTGGTCACCTGCCGGTTCACCCACGTCTACCCGGACGGGCCGGCGCCGTACTTCGGCGTGTACGCCCCCGGCCGCTGGGGCAGCACCGTGGCCCAGTGGGACCACATCAAGGCCGCGGTGTCCGAGGCGATCGAGGCGCACGGCGGTACGATCACCCACCATCACGCGGTCGGGCGCGATCACCGCCCCTGGTACGACCGTCAGCGCCCCGGCCCCTTCGCCGCCGCGCTGACCGCCGCCAAGACCGCCCTGGACCCGGCCGGCGTCCTCAATCCCGGAGTGCTCCTCCCCTCGAAGTGACATCGAGGTCCATGACGACCGCCTCGGCGCCCAGCCGTGCCAGTGGCGCCGGCTTGCCCGGAGTCGTCGTCGTGGCCGTCACCCGGTGGCCCCGGGCCGCCGGCATCGGCACCCGCCGCCGGCCGAGGGCCCCGCTCCCGCCTTGTGCGACGGCCCGAGCTTCAGAGCAGCAGGGGGAGGCTCACGAGTGCGGCGCCGCTCGCGCCGAGAGCGGCCAGCAGTGATCCGGGCCAGTTCCCCGACTGGGCGTACGTCAGCAGTCCGGCCAGCAGTCCCGCCACGACCGCGGCCAAGAGGATGAGCGCCCAGCGCAGCGACAGCCGCTCCGGCGGAGGCGTGGGCGAGGTCGGTTCGGGCATACGGCCCTCCTGCAGCTCGAATGAGTGACCACGGTACGCAGGTGAGCCGCATCAGAGAAGGAGTCTGATGCACCATCTATTGCCCACGTCCCGGCGCGAATGAGGCACGCGGTGGCAGTCGGTGCCGGGAATGCGCCCCCGAATGCGCCCAAACGGCCGTCAACGCTCCCGCCGTTGGCATCGGATGGCTGACCAGATGGACGTTGAGGTCTAGCATCACTGCCATGACTGGTCCCAAGGACGACCTGACCGAAGGTTCCGAGGACGCGTCACGGGGTTCCACCGCGCAGGTGGTGGAACACCTGGGCTGTCAGATCGTGGCGGGCGGCAAGCCCCGTGATCAGCACCTGACGGTGGACGCCGTCGTCCAGGAGTTCGGGATCACCCGGCCCATGGCCCGCGAGGCCCTGCAGACGCTCCACCAGAAAGGCCTGATCAATCTGCAGCCGCGGATCGGGGCCACCGTTCAGGCGCTGGAACGCTGGGACCTGCTGGACCCCGACGTGATCGCGTGGCGTCTGGAGGTGGCACCCGACAGCCAGATGCGCTCGCTCACCGAACTGCGGGAGGTGATCGAGCCCCGTGCGGCCAGGCTGGCCGCACTGAGCAGGTCGGCGGAGATCTGCCACGATCTGACCAGCCACGCCCGCACCCTGCTCACCCTCAGCGAGGACCCGGACTTCGCGAAGCCGAGGGAGGGCGCGGCGATCCGGCAGCGCTTCCGGGACGTCGACGCGGCCTTCCACCGCACCCTCCTCGCCGGCTCGCGCAACGAGCTGTTCCTGCGTCTGTCCCATCCGGTCGTCATGGCGTTGAACCACCGGATCGACCGGGACTGGGCGGGAAGCGATCAGAGGGCGAGGGCCGTCTCGGCACGGGCTGCCGTCGGCGCGGACACCGTGCAGAGCTATCCCGCGCGGCCGCAACCGATCGCCATGTGGCTGCACATGGGGCTGGCCTACGCCGTCGACCAGGGACTGGCCACGGCCGCGGAGGCCTTCGCGGAGGCGATCCTCGCCGAGATCCGGAGCGGACGACTGCAGGACCCCGTCGTACGCGACCGTCTGCGGGCGGGGCTGGAACAGTTCAACGCCGACAGTCTGCCGACCGTTCATCGGGCCGGCTTTCAGGATGCCATGGCCGCCCTGATCCACGCCCAGCGCGTTCCCGTCGTCGTCATGGGGGTCACCGGATGCGGCAAGAGCACCGTGGGCCGGTATCTGGCGGAGTCGCTGAGGGCGCCCTTCGAGGAAGGGGACGACTTCCATCCGCCGCGCAACGTGGAGGACTTGGAGAACGGCGTCCGTCTCGACGACCGCACCCGCAGCCCGTGGCTGGCCGCCATCGCGGGCCGCATGCGCGCGGCGGAGCCGGAGGAGGGGCTGGTGATCACCTGCTCGGCGCTCCGGCGTATCTACCGCGAGATGCTGCGGGTGGCCCGCCCCGACGCGTTCTTCGTGCACCTGGCACTCGGCCAGGACGAGGCCACCGCCCGCGTCGGGAGCCGGAGGTCGCACTTCATGCCCGTCTCCCTGGTGGCCTCGCAGTTCGAGGACCTGGAACCACTGGAGGACGACGAAGCCGGGATGACCGTCGACGCGACCCTGCCGGTCGAACGCATCGTCGCCGAGGTCCAGACCGAGCTGGTCCGGCGTCTCCGCGGTCGCTGAAGGCAGCCCGGACGCGCACGGACGAAAGCACCGACCGAGAAGAGAACGACCGAGAAGAGACCGACCGAACAGAGGGGGACCCCACCATGCGGATCGATTCCGCCGAGGTGATCGTCACCAGTCCGGGACGCAACTTCGTCACCCTGCGCATCACCACCGAGGACGGCGTCACCGGTCTCGGCGACGCCACCCTCAACGGCCGTGAACTGGCCGTGCAGTCCTACCTGGACAGCCATGTCGTGCCCCTGCTCCTGGGGAGCGACGCCTCCTGCATCGAAGACACCTGGCAGTACCTCTACCGGGGTGCCTACTGGCGGCGCGGTCCCGTGACCATGGCGGCCGTCGCGGCCGTCGACACAGCGCTGTGGGACATCAAGGCGAAGACCGCCGGCATGCCTCTCTACCAGCTGCTCGGCGGCGCGTCCCGCACCGGAGCCCTGGCCTATGGGCACGCCTCCGGCCGCGATGTGCCCGAACTGCTCGACTCCGTACGCGCCCACCTGGAACTGGGATACCGCGCCATCCGCATCCAGACCGGGATACCCGGCCTGGACTCGGTGTACGGCGTGGCCTCCTCCAGCGCGGGCGGTGGAGAACGGTACGACTACGAACCCGCGCGCCGCGCCGCGGTCGGCGGGCGGCCCCTGCCGGCGGTGGAGACCTGGGACACCCGCGCATACCTGCGGCACCTTCCCACCGTCTTCGAGGCCGTCCGGGCGGAGTTCGGCCCCGAGCTGCCGTTGCTGCACGACGGACACCACCGGATGACGCCGATCCAGGCCGCGCACCTGGGCAAGGCACTGGAACCGTACGACCTGTTCTGGCTGGAGGACGCCACACCCGCGGAGGACCAGGCGGCCCTGCGCCTGATCAGGCAGCACACGACGACACCGCTGGCGATCGGCGAGGTCTTCAACTCCGTGTACGACTACACCACGTTGCTGAGCGAGCGGCTGATCGACTACGTGCGCTCCGCCGTCACCCACACAGGTGGCGTCACCGCGATGAAGAAGCTGCTCGACCTCGCGGGCATCTACGGCGTCAGGTCCGGCATGCACGGACCGACCGACATCTCCCCGGTGGGCATGGCTGCCGCGCTCCATCTGGACCTGGCCATCCACAACTTCGGCATCCAGGAGTACATGCGCCATTCCGAGCGGACACTGGAGGTCTTCCGTACCTCCTACCGGTTCGAGGACGGACTGCTGCATCCGTCCGACACCCCGGGTCTGGGCGTCGACCTGGACATCGAGGCGGCGCGTCGATTCCCGTACGAGCCGGCGTACCTGCCGGTCAACAGGCTGCGGGACGGCACCGTCCACGACTGGTGAACCGCCGCGGGGGGGGGGGGGGGGGGGGGGCCCCCCGCCCCGGGCCGCCGCCCAAACACCCGACGGAAACAACCCCAGGCTATTCGGCCGGCTGGGTACGAGAGGTGCGTCCCCTTCGGAGAGGGTCGCCG
>NZ_JBVIIT010000039.1:16688-53456 GCF_055569615.1 Streptomyces sp. NPDC031379
GAGGGGGGGGGGGGTGTGTGATTCCAGGGAGGGATTGGTGTCTCGTCGGGACAACGGCGGGGGGAACGCAACCCCCAAAGATGGGGGGCGGGGGGGGGGGGGGGGGCCCCCCCCCCCCCCCCGCTCCAGGTGCCGCCGCGCACGCACCGGGCGGCAACCGCTCGGGTCTGTCAGACCGTCGCGGTGAAGGTGTAGCTTCCGGCGGGCAGGTGGTAGCTCGCCGCACCCGCCGGAACGGCCTGGGCCGGGGCGTCGACCGACTGCGGCCGCGAGGTGGGGACCGTGACCGTGGCGGAGGTGCTGACGGGCACCGTCACGTGCAGGGTCAGCTGTGTGCCGGAGACCGACCAGCTGCTTGCCGCGCCGCCGAAGGGTGTGTCGTACCTGCTGTCGGCGGAGGTCAGCCCGCCGCCGGGCCGTGGTGCGACGCGCAGGCGGGCGTAGCCGGGGCTCGCGGGACCGAGTCCGCCGACATGGCGGTAGAGGAAGTCACCGACCGAGCCGAGACCGTAGTGGTTGAACGAGTTCATGCCCGGGTCGTTGAACGAGCCGTCGGTACGGATGCCGTCCCAGCGCTCCCAGATCGTGGTGGCACCGTGGTCGATCATGTAGCCCCAGCCGGGGAACCCGCGTTGCAGCAGGATCCGGTACGCGGTGTCGGCGTGGCCGTGGTCGGCCAGCACGGGCAGCAGGTTCTCCACGCCGAGGAAGCCGACGCTGAGATGCCCGCCGGTCGCGGCGACCTTGGCGGCCAGCCTGTCCGCGGCCGGCTGGGCCAGGGACGTGGGAAGCAACTCGAAGGCCAGGGCCAGCACATAACCGGTCTGGGTGTTGCCGCGGACGGTGCCGTCACCCGTGACGAAGCGCGCGGTGAACGCCGCCGCCACCTGGTCGGCGAGCCGCCCGTACGAGGTGGCCTCGGCCGTACGTCCGGTGGCCGCCGCCATGCGCGAGACCAGCCGGGCCGACCAGGCGAAGTAGGCCGTGCAGACAAGGTCCTGCGCGGTGTTGTCGTTCACGTTGAGCCAGTCGCCGTAGGTCTGCCGATCGCGTATCAGGTCGCTTCCGGAGGTGCTGCGCAGGTAGTCGACCCAGCGCGCCATCGCCGCGAAGTTCCGGTCGACGACGGTGAGGTCGCCGAAGCGCTGCCACAGCGTGTAGGGGATGATCGTCCCCGCGTCGCCCCAGCCGGCCGTGCCGGAACCGCTGATCACCGCGGGCGCGACGTCGGTGAAGGCTCCGTCGGCCTGCTGGGCGTCCGTCAGGTCGTCGGCGAACTTGGCGAGGAAGGTGTGGGTGTCCAGGTTGAAGGTGGACGTCGCGCAGAAGGCGGCGATGTCACCCGTCCAGCCCAGGCGCTCGTCCCGCTGGGGACAGTCGGTCGGGATGGAGAGCATGTTGCTGCGTTCACCCCACACGATGTTGTGCTGGAGCTGGTTGATCAGCGGGTCGGAGGTGTGGAACGTGCCCGGCTGTGCGGCGTCCGTCCACATCGCGCGGCCGGTGACGGTGCCGTGGTCGGGGCGGAAGCCGTCCGGCAGGCCGGTGAGTTCGACGTACCGGTAGCCGTGGACGGTGAAGCGGGGCTCGTACGTCTCGATGTCCCCGGTGCCGGCGAGGGTGAACCGGTCGGTGGCCTGGGCGGCCCGCAGGTTGGTGGTGTAGAGCGTGCCGTCGGCGTCGAGGACCTCGCCGTGCCGGACGGTGACCGCGGTGCCGGCGTCGCCGCGGAGCGCGAGGCGGTTCCGGCCGGTGAAGTTCTGTCCCAGGTCGAAGATCCACACCCCGGGCTGCGGTTGGGTGACCGACACGGCCCGGAACTCGTGCTGGACGGTGACTCCGTCGTCGACCTGGGCGACCAGGTGGGGTACGGCCTTGTCGCGGACGGCCACCGCGGCCCAGCCGCCGTCGTCGAAGCCGGCGCCGTCCCAGCCGTCGATGTGCAGACGCGCGTCGTAGGTCTCCCCGTGGTACAGATCGTCCGCGGTGATCGCCCCCGTGGCGGTCTTCCAGCTGCCGTCCGTCGTCACCAGCTGGGTGCTGCCGTCGGTGAAGGTGATGAGCAGCTGCGCGGCGTACCACGGCTGTGTGCCGTACCGCTGGCTGCCGGCGAAGCCCAGACTGCCGGAGTACCAGCCGTTGCCCAGCCAGGCACCGAGCGCGTTCGTTCCCTGCCGGATCCGTGCGGTGACGTCGAAGACCCGGTACTGCACGCGCTTGGTGTAGTCGGTCCAGCCGGGGGCCAGCACGTCGTCGCCGACCTTCGCACCGTTGAGCCGGGTCTCGTGGAGGCCGAGCGCGGTCGTCAGCAGCCGGGCGGAGGCCACCGCTTTGCGCACGGTGAAGCTCTTGCGCAGCAGCGGCGCGGGCCCGACGACGCGTACGCCGGACCCCCAGGGGCCACCGCCGTACGACGCGATCGCACGCGCCGCGGGCCAGCCCCCGTCGTCGTATCCGGAGGTCTGCCAGCCGGAGGGCGCGTCCTGGGAGGCCTTCCACGACGCGTCGGTGACCACGGTCGGGCCACCCGTCACCGTCAGCTTGGCGATGACTCCGGCGGGGGACTGGCTCGAGTTGCGGCTCGCGATCGCGATCGTGTTGCCGCCGCTCGTGAGGTGGGCGGTGACATCGACCAGGGCGGCGCTCTTCCATGAGTCGGTCACCCGCGGCGAGGCACTCACCAGGGTCCCGTTGACCCAGACGTCCGCGGTGTCGTCCCCGGTGACCGCCAGGGTCGCGCCGGCCGGCGCACCGGTCAGCGTGAAGGTGCGCCGGAAGCAGCGGCTCTCGACGGGACGCCCCGACCCGGGATCACCCTCGGGGTACCAGATCCAGGTGGCCCCCGACAGGTCCGGTCCCGGCGGCCGGCCGATGAACGCGGCCCGCCACTCGTCCGCCGCGTTCTGCAGCCCCGTCTCGAACCACCGCGGTGTGCTCCACGAACTCGCCCGGCCTTGGGCGTCCCAGACCTGCACACGCCAGAAACACCGTGTCAGGCTGGTCAGGCGCCGGCCGGCGTAGGCGATGTCGATCTGCCGGCCGGACGGGACACGGCCGCTGTCCCACATGTCGCCGGTGCCGTCCGCCGTGGACGACACCTGGATCCGGTACCCGGCCTGCCGCTGCTGGGGCGCCGTCGAGTCGAGTGTCCAGCCGAACCGCGGCCGCGCGGCGTCGATCCCCAGCGGGCTGGTGCGGTGTTCCACGGTGCAGGAGGCCACGCTCAGCGGTGACGGGGCGGCGAGGTCGGGAGCGGTGACCCCGGTGCGCCAGGGAGCGGTCCCGTAGGCGCCGAGGTCCCGGGCGGCGGGCCAGCCGCCGTCGCCGAAGCCGGGCTGCTCCCACCCCTCGGGCACGTCCTTGCCCGCCGACCAGCCGGCGTCGGTGACGACGTCGGTGGTGCCGCCGGAGGTCAGCACCCGCACCCGCCCGATGACGCCGGCCGGGCCGCCCTGGTTCCGGCTCGCCAGCGCGATCGTGTTGGTACCCGGCGTCAAGGCGGGCCGCAGGTCCACGTACAGGGCGTTGCGCCAGGAGTGAGCCACTCTGGGGGACCCCGCCAGCGGCTGCCCGTTGAGCCACACGTCGACCGTGTCGTCGCCCGTGACGACGAGCTGCGCGTCGCTCACCTCGCCGTCGGCGACGGTGAATCTCCCGCGGAAGTAGCGGTGTCCGGCAGGGGCGTCGTCGGCCGGATCGCCTTCGGGGTACCAGATCCAGTGGGCCGGTGACAGACCGACGGGCGTGGCACGCGGCGTGCCGGTGGCTGCTCGGGCGGGGCCGGAGAGCGCCCCGACGGCGCCCGCGGCGAGGGCACCCGCGGTCAGTGCCGAACCCGCGCCGAGGAAGTGGCGCCGGCTGAGCGGGGGCCGGTCGTCCGGGGTGGGTGAGCCGGGGGTGGGGGGAGTTGTCTGACGGGCCAACGGAGTTCTCCTTCACACGGACCGGGCGAAGCAGGACGGCTCGCTGCAGGGAAGCTGGGTTGAAACGTTTCAAACGGGGAATGCGGTGGCAACGTACGAGAGTTGCCGGGGTCCGTCAATGGATCGCGGGGGTTCAGACGCGGGAAAGGTGGCGGCTCACGAGGGCCCGCAGCCGCTCCGCGTCCTGCGCGGAGCGCAGCCCGCGCCGGGGCAGCACCTCCACGAGCAGGATGTTCGGGTCACGGCTGAACAGCACCACGTGGTCGCGGGTCTCGCGGTAACCGCGGAAGACCGGCCAGCGCTGGACGAGCGTCACGAACGCGGTCTCGGTCGTGATCCCCGTCTCGCTCACGGACGTGCGGTACTCGCCCTGCCAGGAGACCGTGCGCAGCGCGTGGTGGGCCTGGAGGTGCGGAAGCGACCAGATCACGACGGCACAGAAGACGGCGGTCACCAACGACACCGCGGACCTTTCCGGCGCGGTCACCGACAGCACGGCTCCGACCCCGAACAGCCCCGTGAGGCCCCACCGGAGAAGGTGGAGGCGCCGCCGCCGCTCACGCAGCCGGACGCCCGCGAGCAGGTCGGCGCGCGTCGGCCGGTAGACCAGCTCGACCGTGTCCTGCCGTCCGTCCCGTTCCATGTCCATGACCATGGAACCGGATCGTAGCGCCCGTGCCGGCCACCGTGATCAGCCGCGTCCCGCAGGGCCGCCGCACGCCCCGGACGGCGTGAGGACGCGCCGAAGCCAGCGGCGTCGCGCGTCGCGGGCGTCCTGGCTGAGAGCCGCCCGGGGCGCGAAGGTGTCGAACCCGTGGAAGGCGCCGGGCCATACGTGGAGTTCGGCCTGGCCACCGGCCTGCCAGAGCACGTCGGCATAGGCCACGCCTTCGTCCCTGAAGGTCTCGGCCGACCCCACCTCGATGTAGGCCGGGGGAAGCCGGGAGACAGATCCGTGGCGCGGGCCGGAGCCGCGTAGGGTGGCAGATCCGCGGCGCCGTACCGCTCGCCCAGCAGGGCCTGCCACGCCGTGGTGTTGGACGTTCGGTCCCAGAGGTCGACGCCTGCCATCTGATGGCTGGAGAACGTGTCGTTGCGGTCGTCGAGCATCGGGCACAGCAGCAGTTGCCCGATCGGCGTGGGCCCGCCCCGGTCACGGGTGAGCAGGGCGAGAGCGGCCGCCAGTCCGCCACCGGCGCTCTTTCCTCCGACGATGACGCGGTCCGCGTCGATGCCCAGTCCGGCGGCGTGCTCGGCCACCCAGACGAAACCGGCGTGACAGGCCTCCAGCGGCCGCGGGTACGGGGCGCGCGGTGCCAGCGGATAGTCGACGGAGACGACGGCCAGCCCCAGCGGGAGAGCCCATTCGCGCAGCAGCCGCGGAAGGACGGACCACGCGTTGCCCATGATCATCCCGCCGCCGTGCATGTAGTACAGCAGCGGCAGCGGGCCGGCCATCCCGGCCGGCCGCGCGCTCACGAGCGTGACCTCCCGCCCGCCCGGCGCTCCCGGCACGCGCACCTCGGTCACCTCGAAGCGGCCGTCGGCCTCGAGGTCCCGGACCGTCGGCCGGGGCCGGGCCGCGGCATCCCGTTCCTGCCGGGCGGCGAGGTTCTCCGCGGTGAAGGGCTCCCGCGCCTCCTGCCCCAGAGCCGCCAGCGCCGCACCCAGTTCGGGGTCGAAAGGAGGCGCGGCACCGGCCGTCGAGGCGGGTCCGGGCTCCGACGGCACGCCACCGGCACTCATGACAGGCCATCCCGACGGGCGAGGGAACACCGGCCGGCACCCCGGCCGCGACGGCTCGCCGGCGGCACGTACGGGTGGGTGCGAAACGCTCGCGCGAGATGCATGCGGGGTAGTCAATCACCCCGCCCGAGCGGGCGTGCCGGACGAGTCGGCGCACTTCGGCGGTCGTGGCCGGCGGAGTGCGGCATCACGCACGTCACGTAGACGGCCGTCGGCGGTGCCGGCCGGTTCGGCCCCGCACGGCCCGGCCGGAGTTCCGTGCCACCCTCACAGTGCCCGTGCGATCAGCAGGGCCACGTCGTCGTGGTCGTCGGGATGGCGCAGGCCGTACAGCAGGAGATCGCAGGTCTCCTCGAGCGGCCGGCGGGGCTCGTCGAGGAAGCTCAGCAGGACGTTCAGGCGGTCGTCTATGGGGTGCTGGCGGGTCTCGACGAGGCCGTCGGTGTAGAGGACCAGCAGATCACCGGGGCTCAGTTCGACCGTCGTGGCCTCGAACCGGATGCCGCCGACACCCAGCGGGGCCCCGGCGGGCAGCTGGAGGAGGGCGGGAGCGCCGCCCGGGTGCGCGAGGGCGGGCGGCATGTGTCCGGCGTTGGCGATGGTGCACTGCCTGGTGCGCGGGTCGTACACCGCGTACAGGCACGTGACGATGTAGTGCTCCAGATCGCAGGTGACCTTGTCCAGGTGCTGGAGCACCTCCCCGGGCGCGAGGTCGAGTTCGGCGTAGGCGCACGTGGCCGTGCGCAGCCGGCCCATGGTGGCGGCGGCGTCGATGCCGTTGCCCATGACGTCACCCACCACGAGAGCGGTCTTGTCGTCGGCCAGCGGGATGACGTCGTACCAGTCGCCGCCGACTTCGCTGGTGGCCTGCGCGGGCTGGTAGCGGGAGGCGACCTCCAGACCCGTGTGGTGCGGCGAGTGGTCGGGCAGCAGGCTGCGCTGGAGGGTGAGCGCGGTGTTGCGGACACTCTGGAACCAGCGCGCGTTGTCCATGGCCACGGCGGCACGGCCGGCCAGTTCGCCGGCCAGGATGACATCGTCCTCGTCGAACGGCGCCGGGTTGAGGGTGCGCTTGAGGTCGAGGGCGCCGATCACCTCGCCATGGGCGATCAACGGCACGGCGAGATACGAGTGGACCCCGGCGCGGGCCAGCAGGGCGCCGGCCTCGGCATCCCGGGCGATGCGCGGCAGATCGCGCTCCCCGACATGCCGGACCATGACCGGCCGGCCGGTGTGGACGCACAGGGTCACCAGACGGTCGCCCTCGTAGGCCGCGAGGTCACCCGGCGGGTCCGCGGCGCGCAGCGCGACGGTGGGGTGGGCGGCCTTGAGGGCGAGCGCCCGGAAGATCTCCGGGCCGTTGTCGGGTCTGCGCATGCGACGGCAGGCCAGCGCGGAGTCGAGGACGTCCACGGCGACCACGTCGGCCAGCGCCGGGGCGGCGATCTCGGCCAGCTCGTCGGCGGTCTGCTGGACGTCCAGTGTGGTGCCGACCCGGGTGGAGGCGTCGGCGATGAGCGCCAGCCGCCGCCGCGCCCGGTCCGCCTCGCCCGCCGCGCGGTGCCGTTCGGTGACGTCGACGACCGAGGCGGCCGCGCCCAGGGTCCGGCCACCGGGATCCTCCAGGCGGTAGAACGACAGCGACCAGGCGTGCTCGTGGTCCGGATCGGCCGGGGGACGGCCCACGTGGTACTGGTCGAGGAGGGGCGTACCGGTGGTGAGCACCTGACGCAGGGCGGACTCGACGGTTTCGACGTCCGGGAAGGGCAGGGTCTCCCGCAGGTGGCGGCCGATGTGGTCCTCGGCGGGGATGCCGTCGATACGCTCCAGTGCCGGGTTGACCAGCAGGTACTTGAGATCGGGATCCAGGAGGGCCAGACCGATGGGGGACTGGTTGATCAGCCGCTCGCACAGGGCCAGGTCGGTCTCGACGCGCTGCAGCAGGGTGTGGTCGGCGGCGATGCCGAGGGCGTAGACGTCCCCGAGGTCGTCCAGCAGCCGCATGGTGCGGAACTCCGTCAGACGGCTGCTGCCGTCCTTGAGCCGCACGGGAAACGCGCCGGCCCAGCCCCGGCCGGTCTGCAGCACCTCCTCGAACAGGCTCACCACGGCCTGCAGATGTTCGGGGTGGATGAGCAGGCGTGCCGCGTGCTTGCCGAGTGCCTCCTCGGCGGAGTAGCCGAAGAGTTCCTCGGCCTGTGGGGTCCAGAAGACCACCCGCCCACGCGTGTCCAGGGCCACCGCGGCCACGCTGAGCAAATCCAGCAGGCCGGTCGGCCGGGGCAGCTCGGGGCGCTGCCCGTCGTGGCCGGTCTCGAAGGAGTCCACTGCCATCCCGGATCCACCTCCACCGGCCGGTCGGCCGGCCTCGCTGGGTCGACGTCACCCTGGCCGCGCCTCTGCGTGACCGAGGACCGGTCCTTCCATGCTCCCTCCGTCGCCGCGCGGACCCAAACCCGACGTCGGCGGCCCGTGCGCACATCGGGGATGCGCGCATCGGGAACACACACATCAGGAACATAAGGCCCATCGGGCCCATAGTGGTGTATGGGTGGAGCTGATGGAATCTGCGCGCAGGGGTACGGCCGCGTCCACGTCCGGGGGACCGGGCGATCTCTTCGACGCGTCCACCGACGCGGCCGCGGTCATCTCGACGGACGGCGTCGTGGTCGGCTGGACCCGCAGCGCCGAGGCACTGTCCGGTTATCCGGCATCGGAGGTCGTCGGCGGCACCGTCACAGGTCTGCTGGCCATGCCCGAGGACCCGGTACGGGTCGCGGGCATCGCGGAGCGGTGCCGTTCCGGGAGCGGCTGGAGCGGGCTGATCACCGTACGACACCGTGACGGCCGCCGCATCGACGCCCATCTGCGGGTCTCGGCGTCCTTCCGTGTCGGTGCCGACGACTGCTTCCTGGTGTCGGCGCGCGAACAGAAGCCCCAGTGGACGATGGGCCAGTCCGTCCTCGACGGGTTCCTGACCCGCTCGCCGGTCGGCATGGCCGTCATGGATCCCCAGCTGCGTTACGTCTGGCTGAACGACACCCTGGAACGGTTCGGCGGAGTGCCCCGGGAGCAGCGGCTGGGACGGCGGCTGAGCGAGCTGCTGCCCGGCCTGCAGGCGGAGACCCTGGAAGGGCTGATGCGCAAGGTGCTCGTGACGGGAGTGCCGGTGACCGACTACGAGTACGTGGGGTGGAGCTGGGCCGACCCGCACCGCCAGCACGCCTACTCGACGTCCTTCTTCCCTCTCGTGGACGCCGACGACACCATCACCGGCGTCTGCTACATGGTCCTGGACGTCACCGAGCGCTGGAACGCCCGACAGCTGCTGTCGCTGGTCAACGAGGCGGGCACCAGCATCGGCAGGACGCTGGACGTGATGCGGACGGCCCAGGAACTCGCCGACTTCGCCGTCCCGCGCTTCGCGGACTTCGTCATCGTCGACCTGCTGGAACCCGTGCTCAGCACCGAGGGGCACGGAGCGTGGCTGACCGATGCGGGACCCGCTCCCGCCCGGCCGGTGATGCGCCGCGCCGCGATGCGCTCGGTGCGAGAAGGCTGTCCCGAGGCCGTGGCCGCGATCGGCGACAGGGTCGACTTCGTGCCGCCGCCCCACGACGCGACCCTGCTCATCCACGGCGAGCCGCTGCTCATCCCGGTCCTCGATCCGTCCGACGAACTGTGGGTCGCCCGGGAACCCGAGCGGACGGAACGCATCCGCGAGTTCGGGCTGCACTCGCTCATCGCCGCACCGATGCGGGCGCGGAACACCGCCCTGGGCCTCACCACGTTCGCCCGGTCGCTCAACCCGGTCCCCTTCGGGCCCGACGACGTCCTGCTGGCCCGGGAACTGGTGGCCCGAGCGGCGGTGTGCGTCGACAACGCCCGCCGTTACAGCAGGGAGCACTCGGCGGCCGTCACCCTGCAGCGCAGCCTGCTGCCGCCCGCCCTGACAGGTGGCACCGCCCTGGAGGTGGCCTCCTCCTACCGGCCGGCGGACCCGACCGGCGGCGTCGGCGGCGACTGGTTCGACGTCATCCCCCTGTCCGGCGCCCGCGTGGGCCTCGTCGTCGGGGACGTGGTGGGACACGGCATCACCGCGGCGGCGAGCATGGGGCGGCTGCGCACCGCCGTCCAGACCCTCGCCGACATGGAGATGCCCCCCGACGAGCTGCTCGCCCACCTCGACGACCTCGTGCTGCGGCTGAGCGACGAGGAGTCCGCCGTCGGCGCGACAGCCCGCACCACGGCGACCTTCATCGGCGCGACCTGTCTCTACGCCGTGTACGACCCGGTCACCCGGCGGTGCGCGATGGCCAGGGCCGGGCACCCGCCGCCCGTCGTCGTCGCACCCGACGGACACGCCTACTTCCCGGAGATACCCGCCGGGCCCCCGCTCGGACTGGGGGGAATGGCGTTCGAGGCCACCGAGATCGAGCTGCCCGAGAACAGCCTGTTCGGCCTCTACACCGACGGCCTCATCGAGGGAGGCGACCTCGACATGGAACGGGGCATGTCCCGGCTCGGGCAGGCGCTCACCCGGACCGAGGAGGACCTCGGCACGCTGTGCACGTCCGCGGTGCAGCAGCTCGTCCCGGTGCCCCAGCTGGACGACATCGCCCTGCTCCTCGCCCGCACGCGCGTCCTGGGCACCGACCACGTCGTCTCCTGGGACGTGCCGGTCGACCCGGCCGCCGTCGGTGACCTGCGAGGGCGGGCCACTCGCCAGGTGGGGGACTGGGGGCTCGAGGACCTGGCCATGACGACGGAACTCATCGTGAGCGAACTCGTCACCAACGCGATCCGCTACGCCGCACCGCCCATACACCTGCGACTCCTCCGCGACACCCGCCTGACCTGCGAGGTCGCCGACGCCAGCAGCACGGCCCCCCGGCTCAGGCACGCCCGGAGCACGGACGAGGGCGGCCGCGGCCTCTTCCTGGTCGCCCAGCTCGCCCATCGCTGGGGCGCCCGGTACACGGGCGACGGGAAGATCATCTGGGCCGAACAGGAGATCGCCTGAACTCGACGCCGAGCCGGGCGGGAGATCCCCCGGCCCCGAGGACCGAAGACGGGGGAGCGAAGACCGAAGACCGCCCGGATTTGCCTTCGAGTGCACTCCAGCACCCACACTGATCACGACACCCGCACTGATCGCGGGCACCCACACGGATCGCGGCGGAACACCTGCCGCGGACATCCACCGAGGACAGAACGGCGGCGGCTGATGGCAGCGACAAGCAGGGCGGGGCATCCTCTGCCGTACGACACCTACTGTGCGGCCGTCGCACGCGAGACCCTGCGCTTCGCGGAAGTGGCCAAGAGCGCCGACCCCGCGCGTGCCGTGCCCTCCTGCCCGGACTGGACCATGGCCGATCTCACCCTGCACGTGGGTGCGCTGCAGCGCTGGTTCTGCACCCTGCTGACCCGGCTGGTGCAGGAGCCTCCGCGCAGCCGCGACGTGGATCTGGGGCTGCCGGACGACCCGCGGGACCGGGCCGACTGGGTGGCGGCGGGCGTCCCCGACGTGGCGGCCGTGCTGCGGGCCACGGACCCGCAGGCGGCGATGTGGGCCTGGGGCGAGGACCAGCACGCGCGGTTCTGGGTCCGCCGGATGCTCTTCGAGACGCTTGTCCACCGGGTGGACGCCGAGCGTGCCGTCGGCCGGGAACCGGACATCGACCCCCTCCTGGCGGCGGACGGCGTGGACGAGTTCCTCACCAACCTGCCCCGTGCCGGACTCTTCGCGCCGGATGTGGACAAGCTGCGCGGCGACGGCGAGATCATCGCGTTCCACTGCACGGACGTCGGTGGCGCGACCGGCGAGGAATGGCGGGTGCGGCTGGACCCGGACGGCTTCCGTCTGCTGGCACAGGCGGGCGGTGAGCACGCGGAATCCGGGCCCGCGACGGTGGCGGTGCGCGGGCGGGCGGCGGGTCTCCTGCTGCTCCTCTACGGCCGGCGGTCCTACCGGGAGTCCGCCTTCGAGGTCTCGGGAGAGGCCGCGGTCCTCGACCGGTGGTTCGCCCGCACTGCCTTCTGACCCGCCGGGTCCGCGCTGCTCCGGTCCGCGAGGGAACCCCGCCCGGGCAGCGGTCACGCGGCCGCCGGCAGGGACGGCTTCGGCGGCGCGTCGGCGGGCAGGCAGACGGCGAGGGCCGCGGTGTCGTCCTGCGGGCGGTCGTGGCTGTAGGCCAGCAGGTCGTGGTGGAGCCGTTCCAGCAGGTCCCGGGGCGGCAGGGAGCCCCAGGAGCGCAACCGCTGGACGAGGGGGTAGAAGGCGCCGGCCGCGTCCCGCGTCTCCGTGACGCCGTCCGTGTACAGCAGGAGCTGGTCGCCGGGCCGGAACGGATAGGTGTCCACGTGGTACGGCTCCCCGAGCAGCATGCCGAGGTTCAACGGCGGAGCCGACCGCCCGCTGTCCAGCTCGCGCACCTCGCCGGGGCGGAGGAGGAGCGGGGGAGGGTGGCCGCAGTTGACGACGCGGACATGATGTCCGTCGGCGGGGATCTCGGCGAAGACGGTGGTGACGAAGCGCTCCTCCGTCTCGTTCCCGCCGAGCTGTGCCGCCCGGCGGCTCATGCTCGTCTCCACTCGGTCGGCCAGCGTGGCGAGATCGGGTTCGTCGTGCGCCGCCTCGCGGAACGCGCCCAGCAGGGCGGCGGCGGTCTCGACCGCGAGCAGCCCCTTGCCGCGGACATCACCGATGAGCAGCCGGACCCCGTAGGCGGTCGGGACGGCCTCGTACAGGTCTCCGCCGATGCGTGCCTCGGCGGCCGCTGAGAGGTAGAGGCTCTCCAGGACGAGGTTGCCGATCCGGTGCGGCACGGGTCGTAGCAGGACCCGCTGCGCGATCTCGGCCACGAACCGTACGTCGGCGAGCGTGCGTTCCCGGTGCGTGCGATGGGCGGCCAGGACCGTGCCGAGGGCGCCCACCAGGGCGGTGCAGACGTAGGCGGCCACGTAGTGGCGGTCCCACAGGTAGCCGACGGCCCGGCCCGCACAGCACGGGGTGCCGGCCAGCACCCCCTGGAAGAGGACGGCGAAGATCGTCACGCCGCCGACGACGACCGGTCCGTGGGCGAAGGCGGTCACCAGCGGCAGCGCGATCAGCACGAAGCTCACCGGCCAGTCCACGGGCGTCAGGGGCTCGAGCAGCAGCACGCCCGCGACGTACAGGGCCGGAAGCCAGCGCATCCACGCCGGGGGCGCGGGCAGCCGGATCCGGGTGAGCGTGCCGGCCTCCGGCCGCCTCCTGGTGTGTCCGTGCCTCACCCCTCGCCCCCGCGCGTGGACGCCGCAGGAGCTGCCGGGGCGTGGCGAGCGGGCGCACGGCACGCCCGACGGTTCGGCTTACGCGGCCTTCGCACACCGGACTCCTGTCACACGGCCCCGACAAGATCTCCAGCCTGCTGCGCGGGGCCGCGGCACACCGGTGATTGCTCCACCCAGCGGCATGTTCCGCCGCCTGCGGGACGGCCCGCGCCGGGTGCGTCCCGGGCCGACGTCCTCGCGGGGGCGTACAATATTCACCAAGTGAGGAATTACTGCTCTCCCGGAGAAGGGCAGGACTGCCATGGAACGGACCACGTGCTGTGTGGTGGGAGGCGGCCCCGCCGGCATGGTGCTCGCCCTGCTGCTGGCCCGGGCGGGTGTCGCGGTGACGGTGCTGGAGAAGCACGCCGACTTCCTGCGCGACTTCCGCGGTGACACCGTCCATCCCTCGACCCTCGCGCTCCTCGACGACCTGGGCCTGGCCGACCGCTTCGCCCGGCTGCCGCAGCGCCGGGTGCGTACCGTCCAGCTTCCGGTCGGACCCGGCCGCTCGACGGTCACGGTCGCGGACCTCGCCGTACTGCGCGGCCCCTACAACTACGTGGCGATGGTGCCCCAGTGGGACCTGCTGGACCTGCTCGCGGACGAGGCCCGGCGCGAGCCGTCGTTCGACCTGCGGATGAACACCGAGGCGACCTCGTTCCTGATCGAGTCCGGACGCGTGACCGGGGTGCGTTACCGCACCTGTGACGGCCGCACCGGCGAAGTGCGCGCCCTGCTCACCGTCGCCTGCGACGGCCGCGGATCGCTGGCCCGTTCCCGGCCCGAACTGCGACCGCGTCGCTTCACCTGCCCCATGGACGCCTGGTGGTTCCGCCTGCCCCGACACGAGGGCGACCCGCGCGGCCTCGTCGGCAGTGCGGGCGACCGGTTCCTGACCGCGATGATCGATCGCGGCGACTACTGGCAGTGCGCCGCCCTCATCCCCAAGGGCACCGACGCCCGGCGCCGTGCCGCCGGACTCGACCGCTTCCTGGCCGACTTCACCGCGGCCGTCCCCTGGCTCGCCGGCCGCACGCACGCCCTGCGCTCGTGGGACGAGGTCAAGCTCCTCGACGTACGCCTGGACCGGCTGCGCCGCTGGCACCGCCCCGGCCTGCTGTGCATCGGCGACGCGGCGCACGCGATGTCCCCGGTCTTCGGCATCGGCATCAACCTCGCGGTCCAGGACGCCGTGGCCGCCGCCCGCCTCCTGGCCGAGCCACTGCGCAGCGGTACGGTGCGCCTGCGCGACGTGCGCGGGGTGCAGCGCCGCCGCGCTCCCACCACGGTCACCACACAGACGCTCCAGCGGATGGCCCACGCCCGCTTCATCGCCCCCGTGCTGCGGGGCCGGTCGCCCTTCGGCAGCGCGGAACGGGCCGAGCGCGTCGCACGCCTGTTCACCGGCTCCCGATGGATGCGTCGGCTCCCCGCCTACTTCATCGCCTACGGCGCACTCCGGGAACGTCCCCCCGAAGCCGCCGTCCGGCGCCCGCACCGGTCGCAGAGGTGAGGGGCTGTCCCCGAACGACGACCGGGCGGCGGCGGGGTTGCCTATATTCCTGTCCATGCCCGACATACAGCTGCTCCGTCCGGATCACGCCCCCGCGCTGCTCGCCTTCGAGCAGGAGAACCGGGCGTACTTCGCCGCGTCCATCCCGGACCGGGGCGATGACTACTTCGCCCGGTTCGACGAGCGGCACCGTGCCCTGCTCGCCGAACAGGAGGCCGGAATCTGCTACTTCCACGTGCTGGTCGGCACCGGAGGCGAGGTGCTGGGGCGGATCAATCTCGTGGATGTGGCGGACGGCGGGGCCGATCTCGGGTACCGGATCGCCGAGCGTGCCGCGGGCCGGGGGCTGGCGACCCGGGCCGTGCGGGAGCTGTGCGAGCGGGCCGCCGGCAGCTACGGGCTGACCTTCCTGCGTGCCGCGACCACGCTCGACAATCCGGCGTCGCAGACCGTGCTGACCCGCTCGGGCTTCACCGTCGTGGGCGAGACACAGCTCTCCGGTCGCCCTGGCCTGTCCTATCTCCGCAGCCTCGCGGACGGCCCCGCCGCGCCTGGCGCACCGGCCGCACAGGCCGGACCCGCCCCTGTCGCGTGAGGCCCCGGGCCGTGCGGGCATCCTTCTGCTTCGGGGGCGGCGGTGGTCAGGCCACGTCGGTGAAGAGGGGAAGGTAGCCGAGTGACTGCCCGGCCGCGGTGGGGTGGTACGACTCGGTGAGGTTCAGCCAGTCGACGCTGCGCAGCCAAGGGGTGGCCGAACAGATCTCGTGCCCGGCGAAGGCGGTCCGGACGTCGGCGAACGTGAACCCGTGGTCGGCGGCGCGCTCGGCGATCACGCTGTTGAGATGGTCCACGGCCTCGTTGAGCGCGGCCCTCTCCGTGTCGTGCAGGCCACCCCGGCAGGCGCCGTGGAGCTGGTAGAAGTGCGGATAGCCGAGCACCACGACACGGGCGGCGGGTGCCTTGCTCCGGATGGCCGAGTACAGACGATCGAGGTCGGCCGGGAGGGTCCCGTTCATGAAGGAGTGCGCGCGGGCGATGGACGACATGCACATGGTGGTGCCCGGCAGCAGGCAGGTCGCCATGACGCGGGCGTAGCCCGAGTCGCTGCCGCCGACGTTGATGCTGACCAGGTCGGTGCGGGGACTGAGCGGGCCGAGCTGCTTCGCCATGACCTCGCCGGTCCCGGCGCCGTTGCACGCGGTGAAGCTGAACGACGCGGCATGCTTCGCGGCCCACAGCACGGGGTAGGCCCGGCTGCTGCGCATACAGCTCGTGCCGGAGGCGAGGTAGCTGCCGGCTCCGACACCGGCCGCGTAGGAGTCACCGAGGGCCACGTAGTCCCCTACGGCTCTGCCGGGTGCCGCCGGCGCCTTCGCGGGACCGGCGAAGGCGCAGGCGGCCGCGAGCAGGAAGGCGGACGCACACGACACTATTCGGGACCGTCTCATGACTCTGCTATAGCGCGGCCGGAGCGTGCCCACCCGTCGTGGCCGTCCGCCCCGCTCATCCGTGTTGACAGATCACCGAGTGGATGCCGCTGCGCGGACGCCCGGTACCGGAGGGAGCACCGGCCGTCCGACGGGGCACGGCCGCGCGCCGTCGCCTCGCCGGGATTCACCCGGTGAGCCGTCACCCGTCCGCCCGGAGCGGGGCGCGAGCGAACCGGGAATGCGGCGGCGCCCCGCCGTGTTGCCAGGGGTGACATGCCCTGGGCAAGACAGGGTGTGTGAAGGGAGAACCCCATGGCACGCAACACCGTGCGTCCCGTCGTCAGGCTGAAGTCGACGGCAGGGACCGGCGTCACCTACGTGACGCGAAAGAACCGTCTGAGCGACCCGGACCGGCTCGTGCTGCGCAAGTACGACCCGGTCGTCGGCCGGCACGTCTCCTTCCGCGAGGAACGCTGACCCCCGACGCCGACCGGCGTCCGCACCCGAGCACGAGGAGAACCCAGCCATGAAGGTCCGCAAGTCCCTGCGCTCGCTGAAGTCCAAGCCCGGCGCCCAGGTGGTGCGCCGCCGCGGCGTGGTCTTCGTCGTCAACAAGAAGAACCCCCGCTTCAAGGCGCGCCAGGGCTGATCGCGGCGGGGGGGGGGGGGGGGGGGGGGGGGGGGGGGGGGGGGGGGGGGGGGGGGGGGGGGGGGGGGGGGGGGGGGGGGGGGGTTCCGTCGACACCCCCCCCCCCCCCCCACCCCCCCCCCCCCCCCCCCCCCCCCCCCCCCCCCCCCCCCCCCCCCCCCCCCCCCCCAGGGCGCGGCCCCGCTCGTGACGACTGGGCAGGGCCTCCCCCCTCACGGGGGGCAGCGGCGCGGGGACCTCAGGGAGCGATGCCGACGCCGTCGATCCTGCTCCAGGACCTCTCCTGGGCGGCGGTCATGGCCGGCCAGTTCAGGCCGCCCGGACGGGCCTCGACCCGTGAGGCGTAGGGGGCCGGGCGGAAGTGCGGGTCGTAGAAGCAGCCGGTGCCGTAGACGCGGTCGAACGCCGGGCAGGACGCCGCGACCGTCCGCGCCGTGGGCTTCCTGCCGGAACGGACCCACCGGTCCAGCGCCGAGAGGGAGTTGGCGTACTCGGCGTCGCTCAGCGCGCTGTGCTCGCTCTCCCTCGTGAACGTCTGCACCAGGTACCGGCCCCGGTGGGCGCCTTCGAGGGTGGCGCGATAGGCCGCCTCGTGCTCCACGAACGCCGTCGGGTCGTCGATGGCGTGCATCGTGAGGAGGGGGATCGACACCCTGCCGGTGAGGTCGCTGTCGTAGGAGAGATCGCGCACGGCGGCCGGATCGGCCGCGAACCGCTCGACGCCCGCGTTGAGGGCCTTGTCGTCGTGCGAACCGGAGTACCGCACACCCCTGTTGCCGAACGGGTCACGGCCGCCGAGGCGGTCGGTCACCATGTCGCGGAACGTGAACGTGGCGAACCGCAGATGCGACTCCAGAGTGCGTTCCGGGATGCCGGTCACCGCCAGGATGTCCTCGAGGTTGCGCTGCTGCAGAGCGGTCCGCTCCCGCGGGGCCGATGCGTAGCCGGTGCACTCCTGCAGCCGGGCGCGCAGTCCCGTGGTGGTCATCGTCGATCCGGCACGCAGGCCCTGCCACAGCGGGTACTGCGGTTCGGCCGGGCGGGGATGGTTGTGGCAGTAGTACTGGTAGACCACGCGCAGGTCGACGCGGTAGTCGTAGCCACGCGAGCCGCCCGCCAGGACACCACTGGTCAGCAGCGCACCGTCGTACGGGCCGTGCTGTGCGCCGTACGTCTCGACCACCTTGGCGGCGACGTCCCCGCCCCAGGACTGGCCGTGCACATACGTCCGCCTCGGCGTGCCGAACTCCTCGACGAACAGGCGCCGTACGTTCTCGGTGTCCTCGGCGGCCATCCGGGTTCCGTAGCCCCCGCGGCGATACGACGAACCGGCCCAGGCATAGCCCTCCTTCACCACCACCGACCAGCGGTCCAGGTCGCCGACGCTGCGCCCGGGGTCCGAGCCCTCGCCGAGGTCGGGTCCTCCGTGCGCGTGCACCACGAGCGAACCGTTCCACGCCTTGGGCACGGCGATGGCGTAGTAAGCGCCGTTGCCGTCCTGGCCGGTGAAGCACGCGGCCGTTCCCGTCAGGCTAACCGGGCAGGCGGTGGACACCGCAGGACCCGGGTCGGCGTGAGCGGCCGGCGCGCTCAGGAGGGCGCCGGCCACGATTCCCGCGAGGCACGCTGCCTGCCCCGCACGACGCCGTGCGCCGGACAGCAGCCGTCGGGGGACGCGTACGAACGTGTCCAGGCTGACCAAGGCGCGGCTCCTTGTCCTCAGGGGGCGCACCGGTGCGCCACGGGGGGATGCTAGGGACGGGGCGGGGCGGACGGCCACGCCCCTGACCATTGCGGTCATAGTGTTCGCATCGCCGCCGTGCCCTGGGGCTGCGGGGGCACGGGGAGAGCACGCCGTCGGGGAGTGACACGTGCTACGCGCGTGGTTCCCGCGACCGGCGCCAGGTGATAGACACAGCGGGGTCACAGTTCCTGTCCGCCAGCAGGAAGGTTGCTGCCGCATGTCTGCAACACGCCGTCAGGTCCTGGCCAGAGCCAGCGCCGTGGGAGCGGGTATCGCCTTCACCGGGGCCCTGTCCGAACTCTTCGCGGGCACCGCCGCCGCGCAGAATCTGGGCCACACCGGCTACGGTCCGCTCGTCCCCGATCCGAACGGCCTGCTCGACCTGCCAAAAGGTTTCCGCTACACCGTGCTCTCCCGCGAGGGCGACCAACTCCGCTCGGGAGAGGGGCGCGTCCCCTCCAACCACGACGGCATGGCCGCCTTCGCCGGCAGAGGGGGCCGCACGCACCTCGTCCGCAACCACGAGAACCGCGTCACCGCGAAGATCCCCGTTCCCACCGTCAGCGGCCTCACCTACGACCCGGCGGGCAAGGGCGGCTGTACGGCCCTGACCCTCGACGCGGACCACCGCGTGCTGTCCGAACGGGTCGCCATCGCCGGTACGGCCGTCAACTGCGCGGGCGGCCGCACCCCGTGGGGCACTTGGCTGACCTGCGAGGAGACCGAGGACAGGGCGGGCACCAACGGCTACACGAAGGACCACGGCTTCATCTTCGAGGTCCATCCCACCGACCCGCACCGCACCGGCGCGGTCCCGCTGACCGCGATGGGCCGCTTCCAGCACGAGGCGATCGCGATCGACCCGCGCAACGGCATCGTCTACGAGAGCGAGGACGCCTTCGACAAGCCGTTCGGCCTCTTCTACCGCTTCCTGCCGAACAAGCCGCTGGGCGGCGTGGGTTCGCTGCGCGCGGGCGGCCGGCTCCAGGCGATGCGGGTGCCCGGCGTCCCGGATCTGTCGACGATCCAGGAGACCGGCGCGCACTTCGACGGCATCGAGTGGGTGGACGTACCCGAGCCGGGGGCCGTCTCCACGCCCACCCGGTTGCAGGACTACGGCCCCGGGGGCATCACCCACGCGCAGAAGCTGGAGGGCTGCTACTGGGGCGGCAGCTGTGTGTACTTCGTGTCCTCCTTCGCCCGCAGCGCGGACGGCTCCGCGGCCGACCACTACGGCCAGATCTGGCGCTACGACCCGGCGCGCCGCCGGCTGACCCTGGTCGTCGTGTTCGGCCCGGGCACCGATGTGCAACTGCCCGGCGAGTCCCCGGACAACATCTGCCTCGCCCCCAGCGGCGGCCTGATGGTGTGCGAGGACGGCAACGGCGCCCAGCACGTCTTCGGCGTGACCCGCAAGGGCGAGGTGTACGCGATGGCCCGGGGGCGCCAGAACATCGGGACCGCGCAGGAGCCCGAGTGGGGCGAGTTCGCCGGGGTCACCTTCTCCCCGGACGGCTCGACCATGTACGTCAACTGCTACACGCCCGGCACCACCTTCGCGGTCACCGGCCCCTGGCGCAGGTGAACCCACGGTGCCGTCAGGCGGTTTCCGGCCCGTCCGCCCCTGTCCCGGTCGTCGTCGTGTCCGTGAGGGAGTCGAAGGCCAGGCCGCTGGAGCCCTCGCCCCGGCCGGTGCCGCGGCGGGCGCCGAGCCAGACCGAGACGCGTCCGTCCCGCCACCGGCTGCGGTTGTAGGCCAGCGACAGCCGGGTGCCCGTCTGCGGTACCTCCTCCTCGTTGATGAAGTACTGCTTCCCGCGGTCCAGCCCCTCCCGCAGCAGTGAGGTCCGCGGCGGCACGGGGCGGCCGTCGACGGCGCTGGGCATCGCGGCCCGCTGGAGCCGGATCGCCCGGTCCTGCTCGGGCACATGCACCGGGATGAAGGGGATCCAGTGCTCCGGCACGGAGTTCATCGCCCGGTAGGCGACGGCCGCCGCGGGTTCCGGCGGGGTCGGGGGCCGGCGCAGGCGAAGCCGGTGGGACAGCTCCTCGGCGGAGATCTCCGTGCCCCGCCGGGCCGTGCCCGTCGCGGTGGGCACGGTCGCCTCGACGCCCCACACCGTGTTGGCGTTCTCGTCCCGGGCGAGCACGACCTCCTCCAGCGCCGGGCCCTCGGCCACCGGCACGACGCCGGGCAGCAACAGCCCCGTGTCGGCGGGCACGCCGCCGACGTCCACGCCGCGGACGTCCACGCTGTCGAGGGTGAACATCGACCAGCACTGCCAGCGCGCCTCCGTGCCCGACCCCGCGGGCGTGATCCACCGTTTCTCGCCGAAGACGTCCGTGACGGCCAGCCCGCGGATCGACGCGTACGTCCCGGCGGGCAGATCACAGGGCAGCTGGTACCAGTCGTTGCTGTAGTCGAGCGCGAAACTCCAGGAAGACCAGCCGCGCCAGGTCGGTGCTGTCGGGGGTCACGGCGGCGAAGTTGGTACGCCCGTCCTCCACGGCCCACCATCGCGCGAGCGGCATCCCGGAGAAACGGACGGGCGCCGGGAAGACCGTGCGGTGGAAGGACAGTGCCTGCGGCGCCGTACCGCCGAGCGAACCCTCGGGGTCGACGGAGAAGTCCTGCCAGTCCAGCGTGCCGCCGGGGTACTCCCGTACGGCCGGCGTCTTCTCGCCGCCCCCGCCGCCGACCTCGGGCGCACGGACCGCGACCGAGAAACGGTGTTCCAGCCGGGCCGGATCCCAGGTGGCGTTGGTCGTGCCGAGCGAGGCGTTCTGCGACGGCTGGTCGATCAGCCGGTCGAACCAGGCGACGAGGCGGGCGCCGAGCGTACGCAGCTCCGTGCGATGCAGCCCCAGCAGGCCGCTGATCCCCTCGGCCGCGTCCCCGCCGCCCTTGATGTGCCGATAGAGCGCATACCCGTCCATCCGGCGCCTTCGGTCGTCACGTCGGCCACTGTCTCTCCCGCTGTCTCCCGAGTGCGGACGCCGCTTCACCCCTGAAGGAGGGCCGCCTGCTCCGCACCCGGGGGTAGGGCCGGGGCGGACGGCTGCCCCTGCGACCCGTACGGCTGCCCTCCGAGTGCGTCGCGGCCGGCCGGGGGCGAGGGTGGCGCTATGCCCGAGGTGATCGTGTACCCGCCCGCGGAGGACGGGGGCCGTCGTGTCCGCGTCGGCCGTTCCTTCGCCGGGATGGCGTACACGATCATCGACATCGTCGAGTTCCTGCGGGCGGCCGGTCTGGAGGACGTCGAACCGGACGACGTGTCGAGCGCCGAGTGGATCGAGTGGCGGGGCGGCGGCCCGCAGACCTGGATCGCGTGAGCGTCGGGGGACCGCGGAGCGCCACGTCCGCCCGCCCGCTCCCTCGGGCCGCTTGCCCGGCGACGAATCGACGCCGATGCGCCACTTCACCCGCCCCGGGCCCGGTGTGTGACCAATAACCGTGCCCTGTCGGCTGCAACTGGTCACCGAGCCCCCCTGCGGCATCGGATACTCGATTCCGTCCATGATCGGCAATGCGCCTGGCGATTGCCGTACCGTTCCAGCCCCGGAAGGCAGTCCCCAGCGTGTTCCAGGAGACCCCGATCTTCAACCGCCTCGTCGCAGAGCGCGGTGACATCCCCGCCCAGGTCCGCGGAGAAGCCGACCGCGTCCGCCATGACCTGGCCCGCGTCCTGCCCTCCGCGCCCTGGCCCGTCGCCCATGTGCCCCGGCAGCAGGCTCACGCGCCCGGCGGGAGCCTCCCGCCCGGCGCCTTGTGAGGGACGGGCCGGTGCCCGGGGCCACCGAGAGCCAGGGGAGGCCGGTGCCGCACGTTCGGCTTCCGGCCTCCCGACCGGCACCCCGACCGGCACCCCGACCGGCACCCCGACCGGCACCCCGAGTGGACCGCGCGATGAGCCGCCGCCGCCCGCATGATGCTCCAGCCGTCTCGCCGTACGAGCAGGTAACCGCTGTTGAGTCGTGTAATCAGTAACGATCTTGGCGCGAACCTTGTGTGATTCCCGGTCCCCTCTAGCCTCCCGCCATGGGATTTATTTCGAGTCGCCGCAAGCGGTCACGCCTTGCCCCGGAGCTGGACGACCAGGACCTGGGCAGGCTTCTGAAGTCGCTGATGGCGACCACGAAGACCGGGATGATCGCGACGACGGACCTGTGCGTGGCGCAGATCTCCCGTCTCCTGGACCAGGACCGGGCGGACGCGGACCGCCGGACGCACCGGTTGGGCGTGCTGGCGGACTTCCTGGCCGAAACACATCTGTCGCGGTCCTGGGCCGCCCGCGAGCCGCGCAACGCCGACGCACTCGGACTCCATGCCTGGACCCAGGTCGCGCGCGCCCGCCGCCAGGGATCCCTCGAAGATGCGGCCGGCGTGGTCGACACGTGCCTCAGGGCAGCCGAGATCGCCCCGGACGACCCCACACCCTGGGTGGTCCTCCTGGAGGTGGCCCGCCTGGAAGGCTGGGAGCGGTCGCAGGTGTTCGGAGTGTGGAACGAGGTGCTCGCACGCGACCGTTGGAACCGTGAGGCCTATCTGAGCATGCTGGCCTATCTCAGCCCGGAGGAAGCCGGATCGCGCGTCCAGGTGCTCGAGTTCGTGGACTCCCTGGGGTTGCGCATGCCCGCGAACTCACCTTGCGTGGCGACGGAACTCACCGCTCAGGTCCTGCAGTACCACGCTCTCATCGGGCGGGGCGGTCTCGAAGCACTGATGGCGCGGAACCACTGGTCACAGGTGATGGCCACGCAGGCTCTCGACCGCGCGGCCCACACCTGGGTCCAGCCCGGGTTCCTCCGCCATGCCAAGGCCCTCGCCGACCTCAACGTCCTCGCCTACGCGCTGGTGGCCGCCGAGCGCCGCCGGGAAGCCTCCGCGGTCTTCGAGGCGCTGGGTGGCGTGGTCACCCCGTGGCCCTGGCAGGCCGACGGCGACCCTCTGGGCGAGTTCGACCAAGCGCAACGGAGGGCCACGGCCGGCCTGTGACGCGCTCGCCGCCGCAGGGTCCTCGGGCCTCGGCCGAAGGCGGCGCACGGCATGGACGTGCGTGTCGATGGAGTCCGGCCCGCCACGGGGACGTGCGTCTCGCCGTCGAGGGGGACAGGGGAGCCGACGCGAGCCGGCCGGACCGTCCGGCGGCGATCCGCCGAGCGGCCTGAGCGGGCTGATGCCTGAGCGGCCTGATGCCTGAGCGGCAGGAGGGCCCGCGTGGCCGGGTCCGACGAGTACGGCATCACGCGGAACCGGGGCGCGACGCCTCGGTCCGCGCGCGGTTTCGCCCGAGCGCCGGGCACGTGCGATCGTGGCGGTCATGGCGATCGGAGTGGATGTGGCCGTGCTGGTCGGGCTGCAGGCGTCCGGGAAGTCCACCTTCTACGCGCGGTGCCTGTCCGGCCGGTACGCGCTGGTCAGCAAGGACCTCTTTCCGCGGGGATCCAGGAACAAGCAGCGGCGGCAGATGCGACTGGTGGAGGAGCACCTGGCGGCGCGGCGGCCGGTGGCGGTGGACAACACCAATCCGTCGCCGCAGGAGTGGGCACCGCTGGTGGAGCTGGCCCACCGTCGCGGGGCGACCGTGACGGCCTACTGGTTCCCGCCGGACGTGGGCGGCTCGCTGCGACGCAACGCCACCCGGGAGGGCCGGGAGCGCGTCCCGGACGTCGGCGTCCTGGCCACGCTGAAGCGGCTGCGCAGGCCGTCGCCGGCGGATGGGTTCGACGAGGTGCGGGTGGTGCGGTTCGACGGCCGGGGCGGCTTCGAGGTGCGGGGGTGAGGGGAGCGG
The DNA here is from genome assembly GCF_055569615.1 of Streptomyces sp. NPDC031379. Classification (NCBI taxonomy): domain Bacteria; kingdom Bacillati; phylum Actinomycetota; class Actinomycetes; order Kitasatosporales; family Streptomycetaceae; genus Streptomyces; species Streptomyces sp. NPDC031379. The sequence continues at coordinate 40,803 of NZ_JBVIIT010000039.1, forward strand.
AGGGGGCGTCCGGGCCGGAAATCTCCTGCAGCGTGAGCAAGCGCTTAGTAAGGTGGAGGAAGGGACGGTACGTACGACAGGAGGGGCAGCCATGCGGGTGTCGGAAACCGAGGCCTTCTACGAGCGGGAGGGAGACGACCGCTTCCTGCCCACCGCCTACACGCGAGGGCCGTGGGACGCCGACTCCCAGCACGCCGGACCGCCGGCCGCGCTCCTCGGACGGGCCGTCGAGCAGCGGCCGGGCGGACGGCCGGACATGCGGGTCGCCCGGCTCACGTACGAGATCGTGCGCCCCGTGCCCCTACAGCCGCTGACCGTGGCCACGCGCGTGCTCCGCGCCGGACGCAGCGTCGAACTCGTGGAGGTGAGCCTGACACCCGACGGCGCCGAGGAGGTGATGCGCGCGACGGCTCTGCTGATGCGGACGGCGCCGGATTCGGTACCGGAGGTGTCGCCTGCCCGGCAGGTGCCCGGGCCCGAGGCCGTGCCCGCCAAGGCGTTCTTTCCCGTCCCGTGGGACCAGGGCTACCACACCGCCATGGAAGTGCGCTTCGCCGCGGGCTCGTTCCTCGAGTCCGGCCCGGCCACGGCGTGGATGCGGATGCGGATCCCCCTGGTCGAGGGCGAGGAGATCACGCCGCTCAGCCGGGTGCTGACGGCCGCCGACTCGGGCAACGGCGTCAGCGCCGCACTGGACTTCCACCGTTACGTCTTCATCAACGCCGACCTCACCGTCAGCCTGCACCGCCACCCCGAGGGCGAGTGGGTCTGCCTTGACGCCCGGACGATGGTGGACGGGGCGGGCGTGGGCCTCGCCGAGTCCGCCCTGTACGACGAGAAGGGCCCGCTCGGCCGCGGTACCCAGACCCTGTACGTCGCCGCGCGCGGCTGACACACCCCGGCCGGGACGAGATCCCGCGGGGCGCTGATGTCACACTCGCGGCCCCGGCGGTGTCTTCATGTCGAACAGGCCGACAGGCCAGCTGACAAGGAGAACACCATGACCCCGCGCATTCCCAAGGCAGAACTTCCCGACGAGCTGAAGGAGAACCTCGTCAGGCAACTCGGCGCCGTGCCGGAGCCCGTCGAGGTGTCCTTCAACCAGCCCGACGTCGCCCTCTCCAGCCTGGAGTTCTCCGGCAAGCTGGCCCAGTGGAACGCGTGCGACGAAGCTCTCAAGACATTCGCGCACATGGCCGTCGCGGCACAGGTCGGCTGCAGTTGGTGCCTGGACATCAACTACTTCGCCGCGCTGAACCAGAACCTGGACCTGAACAAGGCCAGCCAGGTGCCGAACTGGCGGCACTCGGACGTGTTCACACCGCTGGAGCGGGAGGTGATGGAGTACGCCGAGGCCATGACGACCACCCCGACGACCGTCACCGACGAGCAGTCGGCGAGCCTGCTGGCCCGGCTCGGCCCGGCGGCACTGGTCGAACTCACCGTGTTCATCGGCTTCGCCAACCTCTCCACCAGGATCAACACGGCCCACGGCATCACGTCGCAGGGCTACTCCGATGCCTGCGAGATCCCGCTGGCCAAGCGTCCCGACGCGTCCGTCGTGGCATGACGCCATGACCGGTGATCCGTTCAGCGTCCATCGCAGCCTGCTGTTCACCGTCGCCTACGAGATGCTCGGATCGGCGGCCGACGCGGAGGACGTGCTTCAGGAGTCCTGGCTGCGGTGGGCCGATGTCGACCACGCGCAGGTACGTGACCCACGGGGGTATCTCGTCCGGATCGTCACCCGGCAGTCACTCAACCGCCTGCGGACCCTGTCCCGCAGCCGCGAGGACTACGTGGGCGAGTGGCTGCCGGAACCGCTGCTGACGAGTCCCGACGTCGCCGAGGACGTCGAACTCGCCGAGAGCGTCTCCATCGCCATGCTCACCGTCCTCGAAACGCTCGGGCCCGCCGAGCGGGCGGTGTTCGTGCTCCGCGAGGTCTTCGACCTGCCCTACGGCGAGATCGCCGAGGTCGTCGGGAAGTCCGCGGCCACCGTGCGGCAGATCGCGCGGCGGGCCCGCGAGCACGTGGCGGCCCGCCGGCCGCGCGTCCAGGTGAGCCGCTCCGAGCAGCAGGCCGTGGTCGAGCGGTTCCTCCTCGCCCTGCGCACCGGCCACCTGCAGGCGCTGCTGGAGATCATGGCGCCCGACGTGGTCATGGTCGCCGACGGCGGCGGGCTCGTGGCGGCCGCTCTGGAACCGGTCCGCGGCGCCCGGACCGTCGCGGAGATCCTCGCACGCGCCCATCGCGTGGTGACCGCGTTGCGGACCACGACCGTGTGGCTCAACGGCGCGCCCGCCGGCCGCATCGAGTTCGACGGCGAACCGTCCGCGGTGAGCCTCGAAGTGGAGAACGGGCGGGTCACCCGGATCTACGTGGTCCGCAACCCGCACAAGCTGACCCGCCTCGACGCACTGGCCGAACTCGCCAGGTGACCCCACCCGCCGCCGGCGGCGAGACACCGTCGGGGGTTTTCCGGGCGATCGAGCCGCCCTGAAAACCCCCGACGTCGACTTCACCCTGCACCCAACTCGTCCGGCACCCGCGCGCAGTTCACCGAAACACTGGCCCCGCCCCCGCCGGAGTTTCTGCTTCGAATTCCGCCTCCCGGCGTCGAATTCGGCTATCCGAAAGGCAATATCTGCGCCATCGTGGCCTAACTGGCCTTCCATTCAGACCCGAGTGGGCGTCGACCACCCGAGCGCAGACTGTGCGGCATCGAATTCCGCTTCCGGAGCGCTGTCAGGAGGTGCGGGTTGTCTCTGGCCGAGCAGTTGACGTACCCGGCCGTCGATCTCGATGAGATCGACTTGTCGTCCATCTGGATCGAGTCGCATCCGGTCACCCGCGTACCGATCGACTCGCTCGTCTTCGACGACTCCCCCCGGCTGGACGGGGAGGACGACGACCACGTACGGCTGCTCGCCGAGGCCGGGGACTCCCTGCCGCCCATCACCGTGCATCACCCCACACGGCGCGTCATCGACGGCGCCCACCGGATCCGGGCGGCCCTGTTCAACGGCCGTACCGAGATCGCCGCACGGCTGCTGGACTGCGACGAAGCCGCCGCCTTCGTCCTTTCCGTGAGGGCCAACGTCACCCACGGTCTGCCGCTGTCCCGAGCCGACCGGGCAGCCGCTGCCGCACGCATCATCCTGACCCACCCGCAGTGGTCGGACCGCGCGATCGCCACCGCCAGCGGAATCTCCGACAAGACCGTCTCCCGCATCCGCGCGCAGTCCTCGGAGGCGGGCACCGCGCAGTCCGGCTCCAGACTCGGCCGCGACGGCCGGTCGCGCCCCCTGGACACCTGCCAGCGCCGCCGCCGCGCCGCCGCGATCTTCCTCGACCGGCCCGACGCCGGTCTGCGCGAGGTCGCCCGCGCCACCGGGCTCTCCCCGGCCACGGTGCGGGACGTGCGCCGACGCATCGACCGCGGCGAGGACCCCGTCCCGGGCCGCTACCGCACGTCGCCCGGCACCGAGCGCACGTCCGCGGCCGCGAACCGCCGGCGCACCCCCGCCGTCGCCGTCCGCATCGACCGCGAGGCCGTCCTGGTGGACCGGCAGAAGCTGCTCGCCAAGCTCAGCGAGGACCCCTCGCTGCGGCTCAACGAGGCCGGCCGGCGCGCCCTGCGCTGGCTGCACCAGTACTCCGTCGACCCTGACGGCATCGAGACCCTCCAGCGCGGACTGCCCGGCCACTGGGCCGCCGAGGTCGCCGACCTGGCCCGCAGTTGCGCGGCCGCCTGGAGCGAGCTGGCCGAGCAGCTCCAGCAGTGCCCCGAGTAGCGCCCCCTCGTCCCGACGTACGAGCACCTCGCACGCGCCCACGGGGCACCGCGGACGCCGCCGGCGCTTGCGCCACGCGGAGGACGAGGACCGGCCGGCGTCAGCCGCAGGAACTGCCCGTTCCCCTTCCCGCCGCCCCGCCTTCGGCACCCACGCCCGTCAGAACCGACACACTTCAGGAGGACTTCCGTGTCCGAGCTCGCCGAGACCCCCGGTACCCCGACCAGACGTGGGAGCGGGCCCGGCACGGGCGTGTGGTTCATCGGGGCCCGCGGCTCCGTCGCCACCACCGCGATCGCCGGCTGCGCCGCGCTCGCGGCGGGGCTGCGTCCGGCGACGGGCATGGTCACCGAGACCGAGCCCTTCGCCGACGCCGGGCTGCCCGCCCTGTCCTCCCTCGTCTTCGGCGGCCACGACACCGTCGACTGGCCGCTGCCCAAACGCGCTGAGGCACTCGCCGAACAGGGCGTGCTGCCGCACGGGCTCCCCGAGGCGGTGCTCGCCGAACTCGCCGCCGCCGACCGGGAGATCCGCCCCGGCGGACCGGTGCCCGGCGACACCCGCACCGACGAGCAGCTGATCGCGGCCTTCACCGCCGACATCGAGGACTTCACCCGCCGCACCGGGGTGGCCCGGACCGTCGTGGTGAACGTCGCCTCCACCGAGCCCGCCCCGGCCGCGGGCGACGCCCGGCTGCCCGCCAGCTCGCTGTACGCGGCGGCTGCCCTGCGCGCGGGCTGCTCGTACGTGAACTTCACCCCGTCGACCGGCGTACGGCACCCGGCCCTCGAGGAACTCGCCCGGTCGGCCGGGGTGCCCTACGCGGGCCGGGACGGAAAGACCGGGCAGACCCTGCTGCGGGCGGTGCTCGCCCCCATGTTCCGGCAGCGGGCCCTGGAGGTACGGGCCTGGTCCGGCACCAACCTGCTCGGGGGCGGCGACGGGGCGGCGCTCGCCGACTCCGCGGCCGCCGCCGCGAAGAACGCGGGCAAGAACCGGGTCCTGGAGGACAGCCTCGGCGTGCTGCCCGAGGGCGAGGTGCACATCGACGACGTGCCCGCGCTCGGCGAGTGGAAGACCGCCTGGGACCACGTGGCGTTCGAGGGCTTCCTCGGCACGCGGATGATCCTGCAGACCATCTGGCAGGGCTGCGACTCGACGCTGGCGGCACCGCTCGTGCTCGACCTGGCCCGGCTCGCCGCCCGCGCCCATGCGGCGGGGATCGCCGGGAGCCTGCCGGAGCTGGGCTTCTACTTCAAGGACCCGGACGGCGCGTCCTCGGCGCTGGCCGAGCAGTACGACGCCCTCCTCGGCTTCGCCGCGCGACTGGGGGAGTCCCGGTGAGCACTGCCCGTGACTGGGCCGAACTCCTGCGTGTCTCGGCCCTGTTCACCGTCCCCGGCGACGCACTCGCCGGGGCCGCGGTGACCGGACTGCGCCCCGGCGCCCGCACCGCCCTCGCGGCCGGTGCCTCCCTGTGCCTGTACGAGGCGGGCATGGCACTCAACGACTGGGCGGACCGCGAGGAGGACGCCGCGGAGCGGCCGCACCGCCCCATCCCCTCGGGCCGTGTCGCCCCCGCACAGGCACTGACGGCCGCGGCCGCTCTGACCGCCGCCGGGGTCGGCCTCGCCCTCGCCGCAGGCCGCCCGGCCGCGCTGTGCGCCACCGCCCTCGCCGGTACCGTCTGGGCCTACGACCTGCGGCTGAAGCACACCCCGGCGGGCCCGGCGGCCATGGCCGCGGCCCGCGGCCTCGACCTGCTGCTCGGTGCCGTGGCCACCGCCGGCTCCCGTGCGGCCGAACCCGGTGCGGCGACCGCGGTCGGCACCGGCGGCGCGGTGCGCCGCGCTCTGCTGCCCGCCGCCGCGCTCGGCGCCCACACCTACGCGGTCACCACCGTCTCCCGCTCCGAGACCCAGGGCGGCTCGCCGGGCCGGCCGCTCGCCGCACTCGGCACGACGGTCGCCCTCGGCGCGCTGACCGCTCTCCGGCAGGGCGGCGGTCCGCTCCGTGCGCAGCGCTGGACAACCCCCCGGTCACCGCGCGAGTTCGCCCGGACCGCGCTCGCCGGCGCCTATGTCGCCACCGCCGCCAAGCCGTTCTGGCACGCCACGCTCAACCCGTCACCGCCGCTGACCCAGCGGGCCGTCGGCGGCGGCATCCGCGCGCTGATCCCTCTCCAGGCGGCCCTCGCGGCGCGCTCCGGCGCCCTCGCCTCCGCCGGGCTGCTCATCGGACTCGTCCCCGCGGCCCGCCGACTGGCCCGGAAGGTGAGCCCCACATGAGCATCCGCCTCGGCTACGGCACGAACGGCCTGACCGACCTGCGGCTCGACGACGCCCTCGGCGTCCTGGCCGACCTCGGTTACGAAGGCGTCGGCCTGACCCTCGACCACATGCACCTCGACCCGCTCGGCCCCGGTCTCGCCGACCGCGTCGCCCGCGCCGCCGACCGGCTCCGCACGCTCGGCCTGGGCGTCACCGTCGAGACCGGCGCCCGCTACGTGCTCGACCCCCGCCGCAAACACGGACCGAGCCTGCTCGACCCCGACCCCGACGGACGGGCGGCCCGGACCGCACTGCTGGTCACCGCGGTGAAGGTGGCCGCGGACCTGGGCGCCCACGCGGTGCACTGCTTCAGCGGCATCCGGCCCGCGAGCGTCGGCGAGGACACCGCCTGGGACCTGCTGGACGCCTCGCTGAGCCCGGTCCTCGACGCCGCGGCGGACGCCGGGGTACCGCTCGCCATCGAGCCGGAACCCGGGCACCTGCTGGAGTCGCTCGCCGACTTCCACCGGCTGCGCGGCCGGCTCGGCGACCACCCGATGCTCGGCCTCACCCTCGACATCGGCCACTGCCAGTGCCTGGAGCCGCTGCCCCCGGCCGACTGCGTGCGGGCAGCCGCGCCCTGGCTGCGGCACGTACAGATCGAGGACATGCGGCGCGGCGTGCACGAACACCTGCCCTTCGGCGACGGCGAGATCGACTTCCCGCCCGTGCTCGCCGCGCTCGACGCCACCGGGTACCAGGGGCTGACCGTGGTCGAACTGCCCCGCCACTCCCACGCCGGCCCCGAACTCGCCCGGTCCTCCATGGAGTTCCTGCGCACCCAGCTCACCGCGGCCGAACGGTCGGGACCCGGCGGGCACGGCCGGACCACCGCCGAGCGCACTCCGCCGCACCCGGCCCGCCCCGGCGCCGCCGGCTCCGCGCCCACCCCCGTCTCCCCGGCACCGTCCGCGTAAGGAAGTCCGCATGCTGATCACCCGAGAGGAACTGCTGGCCCGCCTCGGTCCCGAGGGCGCCCCCTGGCTCGAGGCCGCCTTCGCCGCCGCCCGCGACGCCGCCCAGCACGACCCGGACGCTCCGCCGCGCCGAGGAGTACCGGCCTGGGAGCTGCGGTTCGCGTCGGCCGGCCGGGCGTGCGGATTCCCCGAGGCGGCGGAGGCGGCCCGGGTGCTGCTGCTGCACACGGCCCGCCCCGACGCGGCCGCCGTGACCCGGCTCTACCAGCGCGGCACCGGCGCCGAACGCCGTGCCGTGCTGCTGGCCCTGCCCCACCTCCCGCTCACCCCGGAGGCGGGCGTACCGCTGATCGAGGACGCGCTGCGCACCAACGACACCCGGCTCGTCGCCGCCGCCGTCGGCCCCTACGCCGCCGCACACCTGGACGCCCACGCCTGGCGCCACGCCGTCCTCAAGTGCCTGTTCACCGAGGTACCCGTGGCCGCCGTGGCCGACCTCGCTGACCGGGCCCGCGGCGACGCCGAACTCGCCCGCATGCTCACGGACTTCGCCGCGGAACGGACCGCCGCGGGGCGGCCCGTCCCCGACGACCTGCACCACGTACTCGCCCTGACCGCCAAGGAAGCCTGATGCGCATCTTCGACCCCCACATCCACATGACCTCGCGCACCACCGACGACTACCAGGCGATGTACGCGGCCGGGGTGCGCGCCCTGGTCGAACCCTCCTTCTGGCTCGGCCAGCCGCGCACCTCGCCGGAGAGCTTCTACGACTACTTCGACGCCCTGCTGGGCTGGGAGCCGTTCCGTGCCGCCCAGTACGGGATCGCGCACCACAGCACGATCGCCCTCAATCCCAAGGAGGCCAACGACCCGCGCTGTGCGCCCGTCCTCGACGAGCTGCCGCGCTACCTGGTCAAGGACGGCGTGGTCGCGGTCGGTGAGATCGGCTACGACTCGATGACCCCGGCCGAGGACACCGCGCTGGCCGCGCAGCTGGAACTCGCCGCCGAGCACGGGCTGCCCGCCCTGGTGCACACCCCGCACCGCGACAAGCTCGTGGGCCTGCGCCGCACCCTCGACGTCGTGGCCGAGTCGAAGCTGCCCGCCGACCGGGTCCTGGTCGATCACCTCAACGAGACCACGGTCAAGGAGGCCAGGGACTCCGGTGCCTGGCTCGGCTTCTCCGTCTACCCGGACACCAAGATGGACGAGCACCGCATGGTCGCCGTCCTGAAGGAGTACGGGCCCGAGCGGGTACTGGTCAACTCCGCGGCCGACTGGGGCAAGAGCGACCCGCTGAAGACCCGCAAGGTCGGGGACGCGATGCTCGCCGCCGGCTTCGACGAGGACGACGTGGACCGGGTGCTGTGGCGCAATCCCGTCGCGTTCTACGGGCTGAGCGGCCGGCTCGTCCTGGACGTCGCGAGTCCCGAGACCCTGCACGAGGGCAACTCCATTCTGCGCGGGGGCGAATGAGCCGTGCGCTTCCGGCACCCCGACGGCTCGACCGTTCACCTCGCGTACTGCACCAACGTCCACCCGGCCGAGACCCTCGACGGTGTCATCGCCCAGCTCACCGCCCACTGCGAACCGGTCCGCCGCCGCCTGGACACCGAACGCCTGGGCATAGGACTGTGGCTGGCCCGCGACGCCGTCCGCGCCCTGACCGCCGACCCCGCCGCACCGCGGCGGCTCCGCGCCGAGCTGGACCGGCGCGGCCTCGAGGTGGTCACCCTCAACGGCTTCCCCTACGAGGGCTTCGGCGCCGAGGAGGTCAAGTACCGGGTCTACAAGCCCGACTGGACCGATCCGGAACGCCTGGAGTACACCGCCGACCTGGCCCGGCTGCTCGCCCGGCTGCTTCCCGACGACGTCCTCGAGGGCACCGTCTCCACCCTGCCGCTGGCCTGGCGCACCGGCTTCGACGAGGCCGCGGCGGAGTCGGCGCACACGGCGCTGACCGAGCTGGCGAGGCGGCTGGACGAGCTGGAGGAGACCTCCGGCCGCTCGATCCGCCTCGCCCTGGAGCCGGAGCCCGGCTGCGCCGTCGAGACCACCGCCGACGCGCTCGCCCCGCTCGCCGCCCTGCCCGGCCACCGCATCGGCCTGTGCCTGGACACCTGCCACCTCGCGACCAGCTTCGAGGAGCCCGCGGCGGCGCTCGCCGGCCTGGACCGGGCGGGCATCACCGTGCCCAAGGTGCAGCTCTCCGCCGCCCTGCACGCCGAGAACCCCCAGGACCCCGCGGTCCGTGCGGCGCTCGCCGCCTTCGACGAACCGCGGTTCCTGCACCAGACCCGGGCCAGGGCGGACGGGATCCTGCACGGCACCGACGACCTCGGCCCGGCGCTGTCCGGGAGCGCGCTGCCGGACACGGTGCCCTGGCGCGCCCACTTCCACGTACCGCTGCACGCCCCGCCCGCACCACCGCTGACCTCCACCCTCGACGTGCTCCGGGAGACGCTCGCGGCGCTGGTCGGCGGGCCCGTGCCGCGCAGCCGTCACTTCGAGGTCGAGACCTACACCTGGCAGGCCCTGCCGGCCGAGGCGCGTCCGTCCGGCGATGCCCAGCTCGCCGACGGCATCGCCACCGAACTCCGCCTCGCCCGCGACCTGTTGACCGGCCTGGGACTCAAGGAGCTGCAGTGACGAAGACCCCGACGCCCCTGCTCGTCCTGAACGTGGTGGGCCTGACCCCCACGCTGCTGGACCACATGCCCCGTCTGAAGGCGCTCGGCAGCCGCGGCTCGTCCGCCGGTCTCGGCACCGTGCTGCCCGCCGTCACCTGCGCCGCCCAGTCCACGTTCCTGACCGGCACGATGCCCGCCGAGCACGGCATCGTCGGCAACGGCTGGTACTTCCGCGAGCTGGGTGAGGTCCTGCTGTGGCGCCAGCACAACGGACTCGTGGAGGGCGACAAGCTCTGGGACGCCGCCCGCCGCCTGCACCCCGGCTACACGGTCGCCAACGTCTGCTGGTGGTACGCGATGGGCGCCGACACCGACTGGACGGTCACCCCACGCCCCGTCTACTACGCCGACGGCCGCAAGGAGCCCGACTTCTACGCCCGGCCCGTCGCCCTGCACGACGAACTCCAGGCCGAACTGGGCACGTTCCCCCTGTTCAACTTCTGGGGCCCCACCGCCGACCTGGTGTCCAGCAAGTGGATCATCGACGCCACCCGGTACCTCAACCGCACCCGGCACCCCGACCTGACGCTGTGCTATGTGCCACACCTCGACTACGACCTCCAGCGCTTCGGCCCCGAGGACCCGCGCTCGCTGCGGGCCGCCGCCGAGCTGGACGCGGCACTCGCCCCGCTGCTGGACGAGGCGGCCGCCGAGGGCCGCACGGTGGTCGTCCTCTCCGAGTACGGCATCACCCGCGTCAGCAGGCCCGTCGACATCAACCGGGCCCTGCGCCGCGCCGGTTACCTGGAGGTGCACACCCAGGACGGCATGGAGTACCTGGACACCATGGCCTCGCGCGCCTTCGCGGTCGCCGACCACCAGCTGGCGCACGTGTACGTGCGGCGGCCCGAGGACCTGGCCGGCGTGCGGGAGGCACTCGAAGGTGTGGACGGCGTCGGTGAACTCCTCGACGACGAGGGCAAGAAGGAGTACGGCCTGGACCACCCGCGCTCCGGCGAGCTGGTGGCGGTCGCGGAGCCGGACGCCTGGTTCACCTACTACTACTGGCTCGACGACGCCCGCGCCCCCGACTTCGCGCAGCTCGTCGAGATCCACCGCAAGCCCGGCTACGACCCCGCCGAGCTGTTCATGGACCCGCTCGACCCGTACGTGAAGGTCAAGGCGGCCAAGGCGCTGGCCCGCAAGAAGCTGGGCATGCGCTACCGGCTGGCCGTCGTGCCGCTGGACCCCTCCCCGGTGCGCGGCAGCCACGGCCGGCTTCCCGACCGTCCCGAGGACGGACCGGTCCTGCTCTGCTCCCGCCCCGGCGAGGTGTCCGGTCGACTCCCTGCCACGGGGGTGAAGTCGCTGCTGCTGCGACTGGCCGGAATCGGCTGACAGAGCCGACTGCACGACCCTCTACGACAAAGTCCTTAAGAATTCATCGACTTGTGCGGCCGCCGTCCCGGTGTGCAATTGCGGAATTCCGAAGTCGCACACGAAGTCGCGGCCGGCTCCGTTCAAGTTGGAGGGCTTTTCCGTGGAGGACGAATGAGGCGTCCGGCGTCTATGGTGACGCCGGTTGGATTCGCCCCCGACTGCGGGGGCGCGCCAAGTTGAGGAGAGACATGTTAAGGACAAGCAAGTCTTGGGCGGGGGCCTTCCTGGCAGCGGCGGTCGTGGGCAGCCTCACGGCCACCGTGATCCCGAGCCAGGCCGCGCCCCAGGCGGCGTCCGGCACCCACAGACTCTCGATCGCGTCGACCCCTGAGGTCCTGGCGACCGGGCTGCACAACCCGCGCGCCGTTCGGATCCAGTCCGACGGCTCGCTCCTGGTGGCGGAGGCGGGCACCGGCTCGGAGACGCCCTGCACGGTGCCGAACACCCAGTGCCTCGGCTTCACCGGCTCCATCTACCGGGTGAAGGGCTCCAAGCAGGGCCGCGTCGTCACGGGTCTGCCCTCCGAGACGGAGGTCCGGGCCGACGGCGAGGCAGCGATCATGGGTGCCACCCAGGCCCAGCTCGCCGCGGACGGCACCTACCGTGTGGTCAGCGGATTGAGCGGCAACCTCGACACCCGCAAGACGCTCGGCCCGGGCAGCGACCCGCTCGGCTCGCTGACCGTCGCGGGCGGCCGGATCCTGGGTGACCTCGCCAAGCACGAGGTCGCGAACGACCCGGACTCCGTGACCGGCAACGGCCAGGTCTATTCCAACCCGTGGTACTTCGCCCGGGACGGCAGGGACTACCTGGTCGTCGACGCCGGCGCGAACGACCTGATCCGGGTCCACCCCGACGGCACCACCGAGACCGAGGCCGTCTTCCCGAACAACACCCTGCCGACCCCGGGGACCGCCAAGTCCTCGGCCGGCAAGTCCGCGCCCGTGCAGGCGCTGACGCCGCCCGGACAGGCCCAGTCGGTGCCGACCGGCATCGTGCGCGGCTACGACGGAGCGTTCTACATCTCCGACCTGAGCAGCATGCAGCCGGGCATCAGCCGTATCTGGCGCTACGTGCCCGGTGGCGAGCCGACCGTCTTCGCCACCGGCCTGACGAACACCATCGACCTTCGGGTGGCCCCCAACGGCGACCTGATCGCGCTGTCGTACGCCACCGGCTACTCGTCGACCGGCCTGCTGCCCGGTGGTCTGACCCGCATCGACCGGCGCACGGGTGCCCTCACGCCGATCGACACCGGCAACCGTCTGGCCCAGCCCACGGGCCTGGACGTCTCCTGGAACGGTGACGTCTACGTCTCCAACAACTCCTCGGGCACCAACGGCGAGCTGCTGAAGTTCCCGGCCTCCTGACCGGTTCACCAGCCTCACCTGCACCTCGGCGGGGGGGGGGGGGGGGGGGGGGGGGGAGAGGAGAGGGGGGGGGGGGGGGGGGGGGGGGGAGCGGGGGGGGGGGGGGGGGGGGGGGGGGGGGGGGGGGGGGCTCTTTGGCGCAACCGGGGGGGAACGTCCCACACCAC
>NZ_JBVIIT010000039.1:53462-60968 GCF_055569615.1 Streptomyces sp. NPDC031379
CGTACCCCCCCTCTACCCCCCCCCCCCCCCCCCCCCCCCCCCCCCCCCCCCCCCCCCCCCTTCCCCCCCCCCCCCCCCCCCCCCCCCCCCCCCCCCCCCCTTTGCCGGGTCCGGCCGCAGCCCACCTGCCCGGAGCGCCGGCCGGCATCCGGTCCGCCGCCCCCGCGTGGGCGGGGCATACGTCGGGGGCGGCCCCGTAAGGGACCGCCCCCATGCGCTGCGGCGTGCGTGGTCAGTGCCGGCCGATGTCCTCGACGCGCTCGAGGCCGGCGGCGGACGACCCCGGACGGTTCAGCCTCGCTTGGTCGCGCACATGACGACGCGGGTGATGATGGCGTCCGCCGGTATGTCGGCGGGGTCCTTGGCGACCACCTTCGTGACCTCGAACCCGCTCTCCTCCAGCCAGCTCCGGTACGTGGACAGCTTCTGCAGACCGCCGCGTCCCATCACACAGCCGAGGATGTAGGCCGGGAAGAAGTCGGCCTGGTAGTCGTCGGTGTCCGTGATGTCCTCGGGGTACACCGGCGCCAGGACGACGATCTGCCCGCCGGGCTTCAGGGCCTGGTGGGCGTTGCGGAAGATGGTGAGGACGTCGTCCTTGTCGTACATGTCCACGAAGTGCTTGAGCAGCATCACGTCGAAGCCCTCCGGGAGGGCCTCCATGACGTCACCGCCCACGAACGAGCAGTGCTCCGTGACACCCTGCGCCTCGAAGTTCCGCAGGCACTCGGCCTCCAGCGCGGGCCGGTCGAAGGTGGTCACCTGCAGACCGGGCGACCCCTTCAACTGGTGGGTCATGATCGCCCCGAGACCGTTGCCGCCCAGCACGTCGAGCACCCGCGCCCCGGCCGGAACGTCGAAACTCCGGAAGAACCAGGGATAGACGCTGGCGGTCTCGTTCTGCGCCAGCGGTCCCCACGCGGCGCGCACGTCGGGGACGTGGGCGGCGGCCTCGAACAGCGTGCCCTCGAAGCCGTAGTACTCCTTCAGGCCGACCACGCTGCCGGTCCGCACGCTGTCGGCGAGGTAGTACAGCTGCCGCAGCATGCCTGTCTTGATCATGCCCATGAAGGTGAGGGCACGCTGGAGGTCTGCCTCGGGGACGTTCGCGAGCGCGTCGAGGGTGTAACCACCCGTGGCCTCGTCCTGGGCGACGAAGCCCTCCTTCACCAGCAGGTACAGCAGCTGCTCCACAGCGTCCGGCTTGGCGCCGACAGCCGCGCCGAGTTCGGCCGCCGTCAGGCCGGCCTCCTTGCGCAGTGCCTCGACGATGCCCAGCTCGAAGCAGGCGTAGAGGTTCATGAACCGCGTGGGTCCCACCATGTACTCGCGCATCCGGGCGAGTGTGGCTTCAGGGCTCGTCACGGGATTCCCTTCGTATCGACATACCGGGCGGGCGCCCCGCCCCCAGTGCTCCAAGCCACCGAGTATCGGCAGCGGTACTGGAGAGGCGGTGGAGCGGAACTCCCGCGCTGCTCAGGGCCGCGAGCCCGTGCTCTCCCCGGCGGTCTCCGAGCCGTGTGCCCGGTCCGGAACGCGAACCCCGTCCGCCGCGTACGAGGTCAGAGGTGCGTCCGGGACCCGGACCCCGCGTGCTCGGTGACGCCCGCGTAGTCGGCGAGGTAGGCGCCGGCACTGTTCGCGATGGGCACGCCCGCCAGGTACTCCTCGGGCAGGTCGAAGGCGTCGACCAGGGTGGTCAGGTACGGGGCGAGGTCGTCCATCATCTCGTCCACGACGAACGGCAGTTCGCGCACCTGCTCCGCGCTCAGGTGCCCCTCGGCCAGCAGGTCGCCGGTGTGGCCGGCGAGCCGGTCCAGCAGAAACAGCACGCACAGCCGCTCCATCAGCCTCCGGGCCTCCGGATCCGCCGCCCGCTCGGCCGCCTCGATGAAGGCGTCGGCCGCCCGGAGCGCGGCGTGCACGGAGACCATCTCCAGCGCCGCCGAGGACGACTTGTTCCAGCGGGCCACCGGGTTCTTGGAGGGGCCGCGGCGCAGAGCGACCCGGGCCCGTGCCTGCCAGACGGCCTCGGCCCGGGCGAGCAGCCCGCGCAGATGGCGGGGATCGGTGAGCGCCTCCGGCCCCGCCTGCCGCATCTCACCGGACGCGGCCTCGTGGCCGAACAGCATCTCCGCCGCGGCCTTCGCCCAGATCACCAGGTTGTCGCCCTCGGCGGTGATGGTCCCCTCGGTGTACTGGGGGAGCCCGATCAGCCCGTTGACCGCGAACAGGCCCTGGGCGCCGCACCGTTCGCGGGCCTCGATGGTGATCGAGCGGGCCTGCCAGGTGATCCATCCCTTGGCGATGGCCACCTCGCGCTCCGCGTCGTCGCGGTCGTCGTCGGTGTGCGCGGCCCAGTCGGCGAGCACCGAGCGGTGCAGGAACGTCATCGCGTACGCCGAGGCCAGCGACTTCAGCAGCCGGCCGTGGTGGCTGCGGTGGCTGTTGACGGGTATGCGCTCGCCCGCCTTCGGCCCGGCCACCTCGCGGTGCTCGCCGTAGCGTACGGCGATGGCCAGGGAGGCCCGGGCGGCGCCGACGGCCGCGCCGCTCATGCACAGCTTGCCCATGGTGACCCGGCCGATGGAGCGCAGGAACCGCTTGCGCCGGTTGCCCACGTTGCTGACCAGGGTGCCGTCCTCGCCGTACCGGCCGTGCTCCGCCTGCAGCAGGGCCTCGCGGGGCAGCCGCACCTGGTCGAACGCGGTGAGGCAGTGGTCGACGGGCGCGCCGGGGCGCAGCGGCAGCCGTCGAACCCGGATGCCCGGCAGCAGGCCGCGCTCGTCGCTCAGCGGCGTCAGGAACAGGAACACTCCCTGGTCCTGGTCGTCCACGAGGAGCCGGGCGGCGACCACGGCCGTCTTGGGCCCGCCGGTGGTGCTGGTGTTGGGCATGAACTTCTCTGCGCCGGGGTGCGGCGTGTCGAGGACGAACTCGCCCGTCTCCCGGTCGAGTCGGGCGGTGGTCTCCAGGGCCGCACTGTCGTTGCCGTGGTCCAGTTCGGTGCACAGGAACGTGCCGATGCGGCGCATCGACGTGAACTCGGACAGGTCCCGGCCCGCGGTCTCGTGATCGAGGAGACTGCCGAGGAACAGGTTGTAGTGGATGCTCGCCACCGTGCACAGGCCCCCGCCGCCGTCCACGATCGCCGCCCACTCGTGCAGGCTCGCCAGCAGACCGGGGTCCTTGGCGAGGCTCTCCGCGTCTCCCGCGACATCGTTCACCAGCCGTAGCCACTGGTAGAACTGGGCCGCCTGTTCGGCGGGGGACCGGTCAGGGTGATGACGGAACGTGTCCTCGGATATGAGGCGGCGCCACCTGCGGTGGACCCTCTCCCGTTCGTCGCCCTGGCCGAAGAGGAGCCGGGCCAGTTCGGCGGCGGGTGTCGCTTCGATTCCTCCTGGGTCACTCACCGTCGCGGGCTCGCTCCCGAGCGGAACCAGAGCCTCTGGCTCGGGCCGCCCGTGATCACCCGTAGGACGCGTGCCGGGCTGGACTGTCAGAAGGGTCATGACCCTCTCTCCCCGTTGTCGCAGATCCGGAGCTGGATGTGCAGGCCCCAAAAGATACGGACCCACCGGTTTTCTTATCAAGTCATGTTGAGGTAAATCACAACCGATCAGTAACACCGCCTCGAGGTCGATCCGAGGGGATCACGAGCGGAATTCCCGATTCCGCCCAGCCGTTCGAGAGTGCTTCTGCCGGGTAGTATCGCGGAGCAAGCCCAAAAAATACCAAGCGGAAGGTTTCATTCCCGTGAAATGCATGCAGAACTAAACGCCCATACCCGGCAAGACGCCGCATAGGTGGGCGAGGGGGTCCCCACAGCTTGATCGCTCGTCCGGGGGTGGTGATATACAAACCTGTCGGTTTATTTTTCTTGCTCAGAGTCGGATGAACAGCGCGGAGGTGTCGGGCCGTGGCACTGCAAGAACGGGCCATCAGGACGAGGCGAGCCATCCTTGTCGCGGCCGCCGCGGTCTTCGCCGAGGTGGGGTACGAGGCGGCGACGATCTCCGAGATCCTGCACCGGGCCGACGTCACCAAGGGGGCCCTGTACTTCCACTTCGCCTCCAAGGAGGAACTGGCCCAGGCCGTCCTGGCCGGCCAGCTGAGCGCGGTCCCGAACGCGCCGCAGCAGGAGTTGATGCTCCAGCAGGGCCTGGACGAGGCGTTCCTGATCGCTCACATGCTCGGCTCGGGAGATCCGGTCGTGCAGGGCAGCATACGACTGACGGTGGATCAGGGAGCCCCGAACGACGGCCTGGACCGGCGGGTGCCGATGAGCGCGTGGCTCGACTTCAACGTCGAACTCCTCGCCAAGGCCAAGGACAACGGGGAAGTGCTGCCGCACGTCGACGTGACGGCCGCGGCCCGGATGCTCGTCGGAGCGTTCACCGGCGTACAGGTACTGTCTAAGATCATGTCGAACCACGCCGATCTGCAGGAACGGGTGTCGGACCTGTATCGGCACCTGATGGCGAGCATCGCGGTCCCGGCGGTGCTCATGCAGCTCGACACGGCCGTGGACCGGGGGGCCCGGGTCTACGAGGCCGCGATGAGGCTGCGGGAGGCGGGCGAGCCGGACGCGACCGGCCCGGCCGCCGAAGAGATCGGCGCCACCGGCTGACGTTCCGACCGGACGTCGGCTGTACAGCACAACAAATGAAGAGTCGTTGGGGGCGTGGATTCCGTACGCCCTCGGAGGGGAGGGCGGGGGACCCCTCCCCTGGGCATGGCACGACGCAACCGTGTGCACGACCGAGACCCGGGGAGAAACGACGATGAACACGACTTCCTGCCCTTATGCCCTGGATGTGACAGGGCGTGACCTGGCAGGCGAGGCGGCGATGCTGCGGGCTCAGGGCCCGGCCGTCCAGGTGGAGCTGCCGGGCGGTGTCATCGCCTGGGCCGTGGTCGGACAGCGCCATGTCGAGCAGCTGCTGACCGACTCGCGTGTCTCCAGGGATGCCCGCCGGCACTGGCCGGCGTTCATCGAGGGGAAGATCACCGAGGACTGGCCGCTGTATCCATGGGTGGCCAACGAGAACATGCTGTTCACCTACGGCGAGAGCCACGCCCGGCTGCGCCGGCTGGTCAACGGGGCGTTCACCGCACGGCGCACCGAGGCCATGCGCCCCCGGGTCGCCGAGATCACGGCCGAACTCGTGGAGAACCTCGCCGCCGTCCCGGCCGGCACGCCGGTCGATCTGCGGACCGCCTTCGCGGAGCTGCTGCCCATGCGGGTCATCTGCGAACTGTTCGGGATCCCGCAGGGGGAGACCACGGACGCCCTGTGCGTCGCGCTGCACAAGGTCTTCAGCACCACCATCTCCGGACAGGAGATCGAGGCGGCGCGGATGCAGGCGTTCACGCTGCTGGCCGAGCACGTGGCGACCAGGCGGGCCGCGCCCGGCGACGACCTGACCTCCTCGCTGATCGAGGCGCGGGACCAGGGCGACCGGCTGAGCGAGGAGGAACTGTTCGGCACGCTGTTCCTCATGGTCGCGGGCGGGCAGGACACCACCGCCGCTCTGATCACCAATGCCATGGGCGCGCTGCTGAGCCACCCCGACCAGCTGGAGCACGTCCTCGAGGGCCGGGCGAGCTGGCAGGACGTGTCGGCCGAGACCATGAGGGTGCACACCCCCGGCGCCTACGCGCCGATGCGGTTCGCCGTGGAGGACATCGACCTGGACGGCGTGGCGATCCGCAAGGGTGACGCGATCCTGGTCAACTTCGCGTCCGGCGGCCTCGATCCCGAGCGCTACGGGGAGCACGCCGACCGCTTCGACGTACTGCGCGAGGACCGGGAGAAGAACAGCATCGGGTTCGGGTACGGCACGCACCGCTGCATGGGCGCCCCACTCGCCGAGGTGGAGGCGACCGGGGCCTTCGCCGCGCTGTTCGAGCGCTTCCCCCGGATGCGGCTGGCCTGTGACCCCGAGGAACTCGAGCCCATGCAGAGCTTCCTGATGAACTCCTACCGGGAGCTGCCGGTGGTGCTGACCCCCGCGGACTGACCCGGGCGCGACGGCCGACGGGACTCCGCCGCCCTGCCTGGGTGGCGGAGTCCCGCCTTTTCCGGCAGCCGAGATGGCCGCGCGCGCACCGAGGATGAGTACGGAGTGTCGTCCGAACATCGCCCCCCGTAAACAAACCAAGCGTGCGGTTTGCTACCATCCCGATCCTGGGCGAGGGGAGGCGTGGTGGTAAAGCAGGACCGGGCGGTGCGCACGCGCCAGGCCTTGATCCGCGCGGCGGCCGAGGTGTTCGCCGCCGACGGGTACGCCATGGCCTCCTTATCGGTGATCAGCGAACGTGCCGGGGTGAGTTCCGGGGCCCTGCACTTCCATTTCACCAGCAAGGACGACCTGGCCAGGGAAGTGGAGTCCGAGGCGACGGGCTTCGGCCAGCAACTGGCCGAGGGCTGCCGGGACGCGGCCGGCTCCGCGCTGCAGGCTCTGGTCCGCACGGCGTTCGGCCTGCTGCTCGCCGCCGCCGACGACCCGGTGCTGCGAGCCGGATTCAAACTGAGCGGGGACCCGTCGCGCAAGAGCGACGCGGAGATGCTCAACTGGTGGCGCGGCCTCGTGCAGGACCTGGTCGTGCGGGCGCAGGACGCGGGGGAGCTGGCGCGGGACGTCTCGCCCGGCGACGCGACGACGGCGATCGTCGCGGCCACGGTCGGGTTCGCGGTGATCGCCATGGCGGAGGCGGAGTGGCCCTCGGCCGAGCACCTGGCGCGGTTCTGGTCCGTCGTCCTGCCGTGGCTGGCGGCGGCCCCCGAGCGCGTGCTCGCCCCGCTGGCGCAGGGTGACCAGCGGCACGACCGTGTTCGTTGAGCCGAGTGTTCCTCCAGCGAGCCGAGTGTCCTTCCAGCGGGCCCAAAGCCCCACTTGAGCGCAGTGTCGGACGGTTGCCGAAAAGAGGAGGTGGCATGGGCGACACGGACCGCGGGTTCGACCAGGGGGTAGCCGGCCCGGCGGGCGGCGCGCACGCTGTGCTCCGGGTGGAGCGGGGCCGGGCCACGGACGCGGAACTGGCCGCGGTCACCGTCGTGTTGGTCTCGCTCCTGGCCGACCGGGGCACAGAGACGGGCGCGGTGCGGAACCCCGGCGTCCCGCAGTGGCGCCCGGAACGGGCACCCGCCGCCTACAGCTCCCCGTACAGCTGGCGGTAGAGCCGCCATCGCCCATGGCTGATTCGTATACGGCCCGTACCCCCGCCGGCATCGACCGCACAGGCGGTCTGCCGGTGGGAGCGTCCTCCTCCGGGCCTCACCATGTGGGAGGGAAACGCCGTGACCATTGTCAATGACATGCCCCGGGCCTCAGGGGAGGTGACCGCGGCCGGCGCACGCGTCGCCGAATTGCGGACGGTGCGCGCGGAGGCGCTCGCCGGTCCGAGCGAGAAGGCGACCGAGGCGCAGCACGCCAAGGGCAAGCTGACGGCGCGGGAGCGGATCGAGCTGCTCCTGGACCCGGGGTCCTTCCAGGAGGT